>CAYRUY010000037.1:0-18106 GCA_964427455.1 uncultured Candidatus Bathyarchaeia archaeon
TACCTAACGGGCTTGACGATCTCTGGGTCAGCCATTACGACTTCGATCCATTCGTGAACACCGTCTCTCCAGACCATGTAGCTGTTGATGACCTTCAGGTTCGGATACTTCCGCGCAGCCCTCTCTTCCGCGATGAGCTGCCTGCTTTTCGCTCTTCTGATCTTCCTCGCTCCGAGGGTCTTGGGCCTCCTTCCTGACTTGGGCCTGGGCCTCCCACGTGAGCCGCTTCTCACCCTCACCCTGACGATGACGAATCCCTTCTTAGCCTTGAAGCCAAGCTTCCTAGCCGTATGCAGCTTCGTCGGTGTTTCCACCCGTCTTACGGCGGGTTCCCTTCTCCACTCAATGAGCCTTCCTCGCATCAGACTCTCCAGGTACGAGTCAGCCGGCTCCTTCCAAGCCTCCGCGAGCTCCTTGTACAGAGAGGTAGGCAACGGGAACCCTTCAGTCAGCGAGTTGTGACCCCAGCCACATGATAAAGCTTGCGTTGTCGAAGGGTCAAGTAGCGCAGCCACTCTCCGCAGCCCGCCCTCTCCACGCGCTAAGAGCTGCTAGGAAGCCTACTCTTTCCTACGCGGGTTCTCAGACCTAGCACCTGGGGCTCGAAAAGGTAGGTTATGATGCCACCTACTGCAAGCTCGAACCACATCATTGCGAGCCTTATCAGGATCGTGGCTGCGGCGCTCACGCTCGGTTTCACCCCTGCGAGTGAGTAGAGCGTTGTCATGATCAGCTCGACGGGTCCTACGTTGCCCGGGATTCCAAGAGGGATCATCTGCATGGTAATCCCGATCGTGTATACGACCGCGACTAGGTCCAGAGGAACAGCCTCACCTAGCGCTAGGAAGACAAGGTAAGCCACGGAGACGTCTGACAGCCAGAAGAGCAGCGAGTAGATCATCGGCGGCACGAGGTCTCGCGGGTGCGCCCAAAGGCGGAGCAGCGCACCACGGAGCGATGCCAACTCGTCTGCGATCCCGCTGAACGCGACGGGCCGCCTGAGAAGACGGGAACCTAGGCCCGTAACAGACTTCACGACTTTGGTTAGCCTCTCCGGGCGGAGGGAGAGATAGCAGGCTGCAAGAAACGCCGTCGCTAGTGCGGCGACGACGGCGCCCACGGTCGCCATAAGCCAAGAGGGGTACATGTACGTGGCTCCCAGGAGGATTACGCCCACAACTGAGCCGGCTAGGAACGGAACCAATGTCACTATCCTGTGGCCGAAGATTGTAGCAGCGATATCCCCTGGACCGACTCCGGCCTCTCTAGACGCCAGGTACGCCCTTGCCACCTCGCCGCTGACTGAAGCGGTCGGCACAATGAGGTTGAAGAAGATACTTGTCCAAGTCAACGATAGGGTCTTCCTGAAGCCTAGGCCGATAGCTGCGGACCGTAAGAACGAACGCCAGGCCAGGGCATAGAAGGTTACGCCCAGGGCTACGGCGAAGAAGGCTAGGCCGTACCACCCAAGGTTGACTGTCTTTACGACTGAAGCTACCGCTGGCAGATCGAAGAAGAGGAAGAGGAAGCCCGCGATCAGTCCCAGCCCAACGATCAACGGAGCGATGACTCTCCTCGCGAGAACAGTGGTCTCCTTTGGAGCCCCACCCTCACCTATCTCGACAGTCGCCCTGTCTGAAAAGGCTGTGTCCGGTGTCGGCAGTCCTACCCCCTCCTCCGTTAGACGCCTCGACCTGTCCAGGTTATCGCCATCTAGGCCACCCAGACTTCTTCGGAGATGGCTAAGACGGGCAATCGCAGAGCACGTAACGTTTCAGACGGGCAGGTTGAACCGCGTCGCGTGATCCGCCGGGGTAACGCTCCCGCGGCCTAGATCTCTAAGGGCACACTCAGGCCTTCTTGATGCTTAAAGCCCTATGCTTCGCGGATCTCGCACTTCAGGCTCCTTAGAACCTCATCTACCCGGCTCGGGTCGAGTTTGAGCGTGTAAAGTCGACGCTTCGTTCTTAACTTCAGCTTCACCTTATCCGGAGATCGGCGGACTCTGCAATGAATGGCCCCCTGGGAGAGTTTCACGAACTCGTCAACACCCAAGACCTCAGATGGCATTGCGAGCATTCCTGCGGCCTGCGCCGGTGAGAGGAGCTGAGCGCTCACTAATAAGCAGTCGCCCTATCAAGACGTCGCTTCCTGCCTTGACAGCAGCTGCGTTGGCTGTCCCGCAGAACCCTGACGTTGGGGTGTCGAAGTAGGCAATGGCTTGCGGAGGCCGCTTGGCGCCGTCGCACTCGTCGCGGTAGCCGGTCGTGTTCTTCCTTCCAGAAGATCAGGCCTCGGCCTCCACAGCTGCCTGGGCAAAGTATTAAGCGAACGTTTCGGTATTCGGCTGGGCGGGGAGGCTTCCATTACGAAACTCACCGAGCTAGAGCATTGGGAGAGGACTCACTACTCTACGGAGATCACGCCGACGGTTGATGGACGAGCAGTCATTGTGCTGGGGCTGGTGGCAAGCCTCAGGAGGCAGGGAGGCCTCCTCTTCATGCTTCTACAGGACAAGAACGGTCAGGTTCAGGTGACGTTGCATAAGGATAGAGCTCCTGAGGCTCTCTGGGAGAGGCTGGGCACGATAAAGGAGCAGAGCTTCATCGCTGTTAGAGGCAGAGTGAAGAGCATTGAGAAGGCTCCTCACGGCGCAGAGATAATCCCCGACGAGGTTGAGGTTCTGGCAGAACCTTCCCGTACACCGCCAATCAACCTCTTCAGCAGGAAGATGCCCAGCTTGGAGAAACGGCTCGACCTTCGAAGCGTTGACCTCCGGAGGCCCGAGGCCCAGGCGATCTTCAGGATCAGACACACGGCTCTACAGGCTGCTCGGAACTTCCTAGTCGGAGAGGGCTTCCTAGAGGTACACACACCCAAGGTGATCGCGTCAGCGACGGAGGGTGGGGCCGCGCTCTTTCCCCTCCTATACTACAACCAGGAGGCTTTTCTGGTCCAGAGCCCCCAACTTTACAAAGAGCAGTTGGCCACTGCTTTCGAGAAGGTGTTCGAGGTCGGCCCTATCTTCAGAGCTGAACAGTTCCGCACGTTGAGGCATCTCAGCGAGTCAACCTCGCTGGATGTGGAACAGGCCTTCGCTACGTACGAGAGCGTCATGAAGCTCTTGGAGGGGCTCGTGGAACGTGTGACAAGAGAGGTCATAGCTGAGCGGCGAGCCGACCTTAAGACTCTCAGCTTTTCATTGGAGGCTCCCAAGATGCCCCTGAGAAGATACACGTACGACGAGGTCCTGAAGTCGCTGGACGCTGAAGGAGTGCACGTGCCCTGGGGAGAGGACCTCGGAACTGCCGCTCTCAAGGCACTGGGCTCGGCTAACCCGGGCTTCTACTTCGTTCAGGACTGGCCGACGGCTACGAAGGCTTTCTACACCCAGCCCATGGAGGACAGGCCTCAGCTCTGCGAATCCTTCGACCTCATGCACGGCTCTCTAGAGCTGAGTTCAGGCGGTTCAAGGGTGAGCTCGAAAAGGCTGTTGGCTAGGCGGCTTAGAGAGAAGGGACTCAACCCGAAGCTCTTCGACTACCATCTTAGGGTCTTCGACTACGGTATGCCGCAGCACGCAGGCTTCGGCTTGGGCCTAGACCGTCTCGTCATGGCCTTGACGGGGCAAGAGAACATCCGGGAGGTCGTCTTTTTCCCGAGGGACCAGACGAGGCTTACGCCATAGCAGGTGCGATGGGATGAAGCGACGAAGGATGCCAGGTACTCTCGGTGAGATCGAGCACCTGGCCTGGCTAGCCCGGATCGAGCTTACCAAGAGAGAAAAGGCCATGTTCGCCCGACAGATCAGCGATGTGATCGCCTACTTTGAGAAGATCGATGAGGTTGACACGCAAGGCATTGAGCCCACCTACCATGTCCTAGACTTGGCAAACGTGCTTCGCACCGATGAGCCGAAACGGACAGATGTCGAACTGGTTCTGCGCAACGTACCGGAGAGGAAGGATGGGTTCGTGAAGGCCCCACGAATGGGCTAGAAGCCGATCGAAGGGTACCGTGGTGACGAACACCCTCCGCCTTGGGATTGAGGCCGTCGCTCGAAAGATAAGAGCCCAAGAGCTATCGGCGGTCGAATACGTCTCGGCGCTGCTAGAGTATATTGAGAACGCGGACCCCGGTGTTCACTCCTTCACACACGTGTTGAAAGAGAGGGCCCTCCAGCGGGCTCGTGAGCTCGATGGGAAGGTCAGGTCGGGCGCGGAGCCGGGCGCTCTCTGCGGCGCAGCTATCGCCGTCAAAGACAACATGTGTGTGCGCGGCGTGAGTACCACATGCGCGTCGAAGATCCTTGAAGGATACATCTCAACCTATGATGCCACCGTCGTCGAACGCCTAGAGGCTCAAGACGCGATCATCGTGGGGAAGACGAACATGGACGAGTTCGCTATGGGCTCATCCACAGAGCACAGCTGCTTTGGACCGACCCGCAACCCTTGGCACTTGGAGAGAGTGCCAGGAGGTTCTTCAGGCGGGAGCGCTGCCGCTGTTGCCGCGAGTGAGGCGGCGGGAGCGTTGGGATCTGACACAGGCGGCTCGATCAGGTGTCCCGCCAGCTTCTGCTCGGTGGTCGGGCTGAAGCCCACGTATGGGCTGGTCAGCCGGTACGGGTTGGTCGCGTTCGCTAACAGCCTCGAGCAGATAGGGCCTCTTGCGAGAGACGTTCGAGACTGCGCGATCCTCCTCGGGTCTATCGCAGGATATGACCCACGTGACAGCACCTCTGTGAACCGGCCTCCGGTTGACTACCTGAGCCAGTTGAGGCTCGGAGTCGAAGGGCTCCGGATCGGTGTCCCCCGGGAGTTTGTGGGCTTCGGAGTGGATGACGACGTGAAGAAAAGAGTTTGGAACGCACTCGAGATCCTAGGGGGCCTCGGAGCGACCTACGAGGAGATCCCCTTGAAGTCCCTCGAATATGCGCTCGCTGCGTACTACGTTATCGCGACGTCTGAGGCTAGCTCAAACCTGGCTAGGTACGACGGGCTAAGATATGGTCTCAGGGTGAAGGACGGAGGCCTCGGATGGAACGCTGTGTTCGAGAAGGACAGGAGGCTCGGGTTCGGGCCTGAGGTCAAGAGGAGGATCATCCTCGGCACCTACGCTCTCTCGGCAGGATACTACGACAAGTACTACCTAAAGGCTCAGCAGATACGCACTCTCCTGAGAAAGGATTTTCAGGGGGTTCTCAGAAGGTTCGATGTGCTCGCAGGCCCCACCATGCCCACGCCTCCCTTCAAGCTCGGGGAGAAACTCGCGGATCCTCTGCAGATGTACATGTGCGACGTAGAGACGGTTCCCGCGAACCTTACGGGGCTCCCGGCGCTGTCGGTTCCCTGTGGTTTCGTCAGAGGCCTCCCTGTGGGCTTCCAGATGATAGGCGGCCCCTTCGAGGAAAGGCTGTTGTTCAGGGTAGGTCGCGCCCTGGAGCAGCAACTTGGTGTGGAATCGACACCTGCACTGCGAGGTGGCTGAGTATGGGTGACCTTGAGGCTCTTGGGCTCAAGATCGGCTTGGAGATCCATTGCCAACTCACAAATCTCAAGACGAAGCTCTTCTGCAGTTGTCCATCAGACTACAGGGCGAAGGAGCCTAACACGGTTCTATGCCCGGTCTGCTCCGGTGAGCCGGGGGCACTACCCATCCTGAACGGGGCGGCCGTCGAGGACGCGGTGATGGTTGCGCTCGCTCTGGGCTCCACCCTCTCGAAGAGGACGATCTTCTCAAGGAAGAACTACTTCTATCCTGATATGCCAAAGAACTTCCAGATCAGCCAGTATGACGGTGCGGGCGGGATTCCCTTCGCAGTCGGCGGACAGGTTTCAATAGCGGATTCCAAGCAGGTTCGCGTTAGGAGAATCCAGATTGAGGAAGACCCAGGGAAGCTCGCCTACGAGGGCACTATCGATTCGTCCCCTGTGACGCTCGTGGATTACAACCGTGCCGGCGTAGCCCTGATCGAGGTCATAACTGAACCCGATGTGAACTCGCCCAGAGAGGCCCGGTTGTTCCTTCAGAAGCTGAGGTCGATCTTGGAGCACCTCGGGGTCTCGGATGGGAGCCTCGATGGCTCGATGAGGTGCGACGCCAACATCTCCCTCGCGGGAGGGAAACGGGTGGAGATCAAGAACATATCGTCCTTCAAGGATGTTGAGCGAGCCCTTTCTTTCGAGATCACACGCCAACGGAGCCTCCTTGGAAGGGGGCTGACTGTCAAGCAGGAGACGAGGCATTGGGACGAGATGAGGAGAATCACGGTCTCTCTTCGCGTCAAAGAGGAAGAGATGGACTACCGCTATTTCCCGGAGCCAGACCTCGTCCCTGTCGTGCTCTCGGATGATCTCATCCAGACGATAAGGTCTAGGATGCCTCCTCTGCCTGACGAGAGGAAGAGCAGCTATGTCCGGAAGCTGGGGCTCTCGCCCGCGATAGCTGAGGCTCTCACAGGGAGCAAGAGCCTAGCCGACTTCTTTGAAGCCTGCGTGAAGCTGTACCCTAACCCACCGAAGGTCGGAAACTGGCTTGCGAGCGATCTGCAAGCTTGGCTGAACAGGATCGATGTAGACGTGAGGGAATCGAAGCTGACGCCGCGACATGTTGCTGAGATGCTTGAGCTCATAGACAATGGCACGATCAGCGGGAAGATAGGCAAGAGGGTTCTTGAGACAATGATGAAGACGGGCGAGATGCCAGGTCTCATCGTGGAACAGCAAGGTCTCCTCCGTATCCACGCCGTAGACGAGCTGCAACAGGTGGTTGACCGCGTCTTGAACGAGAACCCCGAGGCGGTTCGTGACGCGATGGCTGACGAAAAGGCCGTTCACTTTCTCGTCGGTCAGATCATGAAGGCGACGCAGGGGAGAGCTGACCCGCAGCTTGCGAACCAGGTTGTCACACGGAGACTACGTGAGCTCCGGAGAGCTGACGCCTAGCTGTTACGCGTCCCGGCCTCGTAAGAGAAGTCTGTTAGACAATCGCTTCGAAAAACAAGCGTGAGGTGCGGGCCGGTGTTTCCTCCCATCGGGGTCAGCGTTGGTTCTCTTTGAGCACAAAGCCGGCCCTGCGAACGAGCTCTTTGAACTCCTCGCCCTTTACTGGGTAGTCGCGTTCGCCGTTGAAGTACTCGTCTCTGAGGATGTCGTTCAACTTCGCCAGCCTCGAGTCCTTTTCGTTCAGTTTCGCGCCTATCAGCTCCTCCACCTTCATCTGTATGCCATGCCGGCCCGACCTCTTACCTATGACGATGGCGCGCTCATGTCCCACCAGTTCAGGTGGAACAACCTCGTATGTGAGCGGCAGGATGCTTATCCCGTGGGTGTGTATGCCGGACTCATGGGCGAAAGCGGCGTCACCTACCAGCGCCTTGTTCGTTGGCAGGTGGTAGTTCAGACTGGACGCTATGAAGTTCGCCGTCTTCCTCAGCGGGCTCAGGTCCCACTTTGTCATGCTGTGGTGCATGTAACAGTTGATAATGATCTTCTCGGTCTCCGCGTTGCCCGCCCTATCTCCTATCCCGAGGAAAGTGGTACTTGCATAGAACCTATCGTAGAGTCCCGAAGCAGCCCTGATCGCGGCCATCGTGTTCTCAACGGCGTTGCCGAGGTCGTCGTGCGCATGCACTTCAGCGTACGGGATCTTCGTCTCCTTCCATATCCTCCTGATCTTCGCCGGTATCCCATAGGGCAGCGGTGCCTCCGCGTCTGAGGAGCCGCATCCAACGGTGTCGCATACCCTATAGACCTTGGCCCCAGCCTCTGCGATCATGTTGATCAACTTCTTCTCAAAGGCCCAGTCTGCCCTAGTGCTGTCCTCACCGTGGACGAAGACCTCTAGGCCGTGGTCTACCGCGTACTCAACCGTCGAGACGACGCGGCCTGCAAGTTGCTCCAACGTCCTGTCAGGCCACTTCTCGAAGTGGATGTACGAGACAGGGTGGCTTACTCCGACGCTCTTGAAGTCCAGCTTGAGCGCTATGTCTACGTCCTCGTTCGCAGCCCTGCACCAAGCCGCGAGAATGTCGCCTAGTCCCTTGTCTCTCATCAGCTTGATGCCCTCCTGGTCTGTCTTGGTGTAGGTTATCACCTCCTCCCGCTCTACGCCGATCTCGCGTAGCAGTAGGGCCACTTGGCACACGTCAGACGGTGAGGGGCTCTGCAGGCCGGCCATCTGCAGCCCCTCCCGTAAGGTTGTGTCGTCGATGACAACATCCACGTCGAGCGGGGTAGCCCTATAGGTGAACCTTCTAAGGTCCTCCCACCGTGCAAGGTTGAACACAGGCGAGCTCAGCCTCTTCAGAGCGTCGATGTACTCTCTTCGCCTCCCCTCCTCAACGGTGAAGGACACCTTTCCCTCCGACATTCTATTCTCGAAACCTCGCGTGCACTGCTTACACTACGCCATTCTCAAGGCTGACCAGATGGCTGCCCGAGGAGTAATAAGCCTTTCCATACGTCTCAGCCTAGTGGAGAGTTGCGAAGCCCACAGATGAACTCCAGTTCATAGACAAGCCATCTGTTTAGACGATTGTCCGTCCCGTCACTCGACCGCTTGTCAGGAACCTAGCGCTGTCTTCAGGCCCACTACGAGCTAGGGCAGTCCAGAGGGCGTGAGGTGGCGGGGCTCTGGTAGGCGCGATGACTCGGACGAGCGGGCATAGCCTCGGTCAGAATAGACCTGGAGGGCGCAACTTGCGACTAGCCCGGGGGAGATTGCTGCCTAGGCGCGAATTCGTACCAGAGACTCCTTTCTCAAGTTCAATGAATCATCGCTCTAGCCGCTCGATGCTTCTGAGGGCATCCTCTAGAGCTGGCATCATCAACCGTCCTTCAGTTCCACCTCTGAATGGCTTGTTTCCCTCGTGGTTGGTCCACTTGTCAACGTCGACGGGTGCCCCCAGGGTGGCGGGACAGACATGTCCCCCGCGACTAGGACTTGAACAACTACGGCGAGCATCAGTTTAAAGAGGCCCCAGCGGGCCCTAAGGCTTTTCTGGCGGGCACAAACTGAGAGGAGGAACTTGATGACGTTTCCCTTTGAGCTGTAGCTTTTCGAGCCTACGTTTCCGAGGTGGACCTCGAAGTCTATGGTCGAGTCCCCCTCCTTTCCATGGGTTGTTTTCACGTATTCAACCGCATTTCTTGTCGTCTTGAGAATGAAGCTGGTGTTGGTTTTCTCACCCATGGTTAGACTGATCTGTATCTTTTGGGGGCCAAGGATGCGGAGGAACCTCGACACTTCAAGGACGTTGTGGATTCCCACCCTCCTTGTGTAGGTTTCTATGAGGGGGTCGGAAAGGGCCTCTAAGAACGTTTGAATGTGGCAGCTGAGGCTCTCTCCCTGCAATTCAACTCCTGTATTCGTCAGGAAGTTGATGTTGTGAACTACGTTGCGCGCGAAGTCGATGAGGGGAATCCTCTTGTTGCCATTCCTAGCTCGGAAGACATCAGCCTGCTCGATCAAAGTGTCCAAGTTCCAGAATTTCGCCATGCAATAGGTTGCCAACTCCTCAATCTCCTCTTTGGCCAGATGCTCGGTCTTATAGACGGAGTGCATTTCGTCGAACTTGTCCCAGTTCGTCTCGAAAATGAGGCCCTTCTCATCAAGCTCCTTGTAGAACTCCGTGCCAGGAAAAGGGGTGGCTATGCCGAAGGCAGCAGCCATCAACCCGATCTCCTTGGCGTAGACCGGAAAGCTCTTGATCTCCTTCGCCGTCTGATCTGGGAGACCTATCACGAAGGTTCCGCCTGGAATGCCGCCGCTCTCCCGAATGTTCTTCACGGCCTGTCGGTGCACTCTTGTAGTAATTCCCTTCTTTGTGGACTTTAGATCCCTCAGGTTTGGGCTTTCAATGCCCATTTCAAACCACATGATGCCCACCTCACACATCTTCCTGACGACTTCAGGATACCTGGCCATGACGTCTGCCCTGACCATGGCAGTAAAGGCTACGTCCAGGACGTGCTCTTTCATCAGGTCGCAGAGGCGTTCGACCCTTTGAGGGTCGCTCATGAAATCCGGGTCCGCAAAGATGCAGTCAAAGGGTTCTCCTCGATGGTACCGCACCATTTCCAGTATCTCCTCCATCACATTTTCGGGAGAGCGAAACCTTACGTGGCCCTTACTCATGCAGGGCTCGCAGCAAAACGTGCATTGGCCGCGGCAACCCCTTGACATGAGGATTACGTCCTGTTCCTTGGATCGGTCCATGGCAAAGTACTGGTGGCGCCTCAAGTGCCGAGCCGGAAAGGGCAGGAGATCCAAGTCTTTGATAGGAGGCCTAGCATCGATGTGAACAATCCTCCCCCCGTTGTTGTAGGAGATTCCGAGGATGTCCTCAGGAGAGCCCCTTTCCACGAGTTCCTTCATGGTGACCTCACCCTCTCCCCGAACGACCATGTCGACCTGAGGATAGGAAAGCATCAACCCTGGTACGGAGGTTGGATGATAGCCGCCAACTATGGTGGCTATGCCCCTCTCCTTGGCGATTTCTGCCAGGCGCAATCCCCTCCTATGGTCAGTCGCTGACATGGTTATGCCCACTAGGTCAGGGCGGTACAGGTCGATGAAGTATGGCAAGGATTCCCTTTCTTTGTCAAGGTCGACTATGCGAACGGTGTCGACAAAGGGCTCAATGTAAGCTGCGATGTACTCTAGCCCAAGGGGTATGAGGTCGAAGGCGAAGCTCAGCCCCTTTTTCCCAGAAGGCTTCACTAGAAGAATTCTCCGAAAGGGCATAGCAGATCTCTGCTTCAAGACCTCGATGGCTTAAATATCTTACCAAAGCGCGGGGAGCGTCTTCTACAACAGCTCAGGAGTCCCTGGAAGGCGGATTGAACCTCTCCGAGCTGCTCAGAGAGGCGATAAGGCGCAAAGCAAGCCCTAAATCCGAGATAAAGCATGAGAAGAAGTAGCCCGGGGGATAATCTGCAACGTTGAAGAATATACCGTTCAGCGCGCGCGTGAGCAGGGAGACTACCCGGCTCATAGAGGCAAGGAAGATTGCATGGAGCCCTGCAAGCCGAGGCGAAGTCACCTTGGATGGCATCAGGCTCCCTGTGTCATCCATCGATGTCGAGGACACGCTCAGGCTTCAGCAGGAATACGTCGTCAGGGGCTTCGTCAAAGCTCGTGAAAGTAAAGGCTCTTTCTGGATATAGGAGTCTAGCAGTTCCCCGATAGCTTCGGCCTCTCTGATACACCGCGCGGCTCAAACGTGGTTCAGGCATCACAGGTAGAGGCCGTGATCGAGCACCGAACTTGGGGCAGAACAGTTCCGAGCTTTCGCCAAGCCTTAGAGGGAGAGCCCTCAGGCAGAACGACCGAGAGACCTTCGAAAGGATGCTGGGCCTAAGCAGGCCATATGTTTCAGCAGCGGGGGCTGCTGTGCGGCCTACGGTTACGGAAGCCCTCCTCATGGCTATTCTCCTCGCCCACCATAAGCTGTAGCCGAAGTTACTTGCTTGTCAGCCCTTGGCTCACCTCTGCCAGGAACCTGCGGACGTGCGGCAGTACCAGGTCGCTTCGGCAGCACGCCTCGATGTGGTTCAGGCCGGGCAGCCCCACAAAGGTCACGTTGGGCATGTGCTCGACGCGTTCCCTGAGCTGAGAGAAGGATGGTTCCGCCTCGCCTGCGAAGACGAGACACGGAATGGTCATCGTGGGCAGGGCCTCCACGAGGCCGACGCGCTCCCTGCACAATAGCGAGGCGATGAGCGCCTGGGAATCGTTGGCTGCGAGTTGATCCCACCACTCAGGTCGCCAGAGCGGACCGAACCACTCTCTGAGAAAACCGCCCCAGGCTTCAGCGCCCTGCCCGAGCAGGGCAATCCACTGCTCACGCGTGGGATCAGGCTCGTTCGGGTCGCGCTCATCTGGTCCGGCACCGCCTATGATCAAAGAGTGGAAGCGTTCCGGGACATACTTGGCTATCCCCCAGCCGATCCATCCGCCCATTGAGTATCCGAGGAAATAGGCCTTGCAGATGCCGAGGTCGTCAAGCACCGCAACCACATCGGACGCCCTCAACGCCAATCTATAGACTTCTGGGTCATGCGGCTTGTCGCTCTTGCCATGTCCCCGGGATTCCATAAGCACAAGCTGGTAGTTGTCCTTCAGCCCGTCCACGTAGCTGAAATCGTACCATGTCTCCAACCACGAACCGAACCCGTGATGTAACACCAACGCCGGGCCTTTCCCTTCCACCTGATAATGTACACGGACTCCCTGATTGTTTGCGTACGGCATGCTTGTCATCTCCTTTCTTTTGACTCTGCTCTATCGCTGGGTTTCCACTCACACCCGCGCGCGCATCTCCCAGACCCACAGAGTTCTCCACATCCGGGTATTTGAATGACACGAGTTCGAACCTAGCTGCAAAATGCGGCAGAGGCTCAGAAACCAGCTAGCGTTTAGCTAGGCTCAATAGCGAAAAGGGGCTCAATTTCGGCTTGGTGGGGGCAGAAGAGTGGTAGCCCGGGGGAGATTCGAACTCGGGGTTAGCCACTCTCCCGTCGGAGGCTCTCCTCACAGAGTCCAAGGGCCTCTATGCTGAGCCGCCAGGCTTTGGCCGCTGCACCACCGGGCTACAAGGGATGTTCATGTAGGAGTGGCAGATAGCGTTTACGGACGATCAGGACGAACTGTTGAATGAAGGGGGACGCTGTTGGGCTGAGGGGCTACGGCTCCGACGCCAGGTTGAAGGGCCGCCCCTCCCTCAGCATCTTCTCCGGGACCTTGCTCCGCCACTTCCTGAGAAACGCAAGGTCGTCTTTCGCCTCTCTAAGCTCGTCAGGCAGCATCTCCGGGATCTCCTCCTTGATCGGGTAGAACCTGTTACACTTAGTACAGACTATGAGGCCTTCAACTATCTCCTCGTTCTCCTCGAAGACAATAAGTTCAAGAGGGTGAAACTTGTCGATGGGACAAGCCAGAATGTCCATCAACCGCCTCTTCATAGATGATGCCTCGCCGGCGCTGCAACGCTAGGGGCGGGTGACGATTTAAGGGTTCCCTCTGACCGCTAAGCTCGGAGATGCACTATCTGCCCAGCGCGGCCCGATTGGAGCGCCGCTTCGCAGAGCTCTAGGGCTCTCAGGCCGTCAAAGCCCGTCACCATGAACTTCTCGCCCTGAAGCAGGGAGTCAACGAAATGGCCTAGCTCTAGGGCGAGCGGCTCCTCCCATTTCATGGTTGGCTTTATGAGTTTCTCCGAGTTCTCCCACGTAACCTCCTGACTCATGTAATCTAGGGACACCGTTGCGTCAGTCCCCGTCACCGTGAGAGTCCTCGTCTTTCTCGGCGTCAGCCAGTTCGCGTCCACAAACCCTGTCTCTCCGCGTTTGAACTGTAAGAGGATCTCAGCGTAGTCCTCGAACCTGTGGCCTAGGCTCCCGGTCCTAGCGTAGACAGTGTCCACCTCGTCGCCAAGCATGTACCGCATCACGTCCAGGTCATGGATCGCGGAATCCTTCACGACGCCTACGTCTCCTATCCTTTCAGGCCAACGCGTAACACGCTTCGCGGAGAGAAGGATCACGCGTCCTATCTCTCCTCGCTCTATCATCGCCTTCACATGCCGGACCGCGGGGTTGAAGCGTTCAATATGGCCTGGCATGAGCCTCCCGCCCGACTTGCCTGCCTCATCCAACAAGACCCTTGCTTCATCTGCGGTTGCGCATATCGGCTTCTCGACCAGAGCGTGCTTCCCTCTTCGCGCCGCCTCGATTGCCACGGCTGCATGAGTCGTTGTCGGCGTGCAGATGCTGACGGCCTCTATGTCTGGCCTTGACAGAAGCTTGTAGGGGTCTGCCAGCCATTCCGAGCCATGCTTCTCCGCGACCGACTGGGCCTTGGACGCATCAGTGTCGCAGACAGCTACGAGTTCAACGCTTGGCAGCTCGGAGTAGACCCTGGCATGGTTTCGCCCCCAGAAGCCGCATCCTATGAGGCTGAGCCTCAATCTGTCCAAGGGCAGCGTCCCTCCTACTTAGTCCAAACGCCTCTTCCAGCCGCTCTGTAGATGAAGCCCTCCCTCTCTACGTCTGACGGGTTGAAGATGTGTCCGAAGTCGACCACGGCGGTCGGCTTCCGGCATCGACTGGCGATAAGCCCCAAGGTCAGTTTCTGGAACTCCGCGTGGCCTACCCCGATGACTACGCAGTTGGCTCCTTCAAGAGCCCTCTCAAGTTTGCTCGCCGCCTCGAGCCCCGCCGTACGAAGCTCGTCCGCCTCAAAATGTGGGTCGTAGACGACTACGTCTGCCCCTTTCCTGCGAAGGGCTTTCACCACATCGACGCATCGTGATCCCCGTAGCTCCTTCACGTTTGGTTTGAAGGAGATTCCAAGGAAGGCAATGCGGCTCCTCCTTATCGCTCGGTTCGTTGCGCTGCTCGCCTCAGCTATGAGCCTGACATTATGCGCCACCAGTTCCTCATTTGCGATGGATGCTTGCCTCGCCAACCGGAGCTTCGCCGAATACTCTTCACCCGCGCTCGTCAGAAGATACTGGTCCTTTGGAATGTGCCCGCCAGCCCCGATGCCAGGCAGCAGTAGGTGGCAGAAAGGTTGGCTTGACGCAGCCCTCTGCGCCTCATCGTAGTCGATTCCCAGGCGTTCTGCGAGAACGGCTAGCTCACCTGAGAGGACAACGTTCACAAACCTGTACGTGTTCTCAAGGAGCTTAGAAAGCTCAGCCGTCTTGATGTCCCTGACCTTGAAGATGCCCCCTTTGGCAAAGGTCTCTAAGAAGGCCGAGGACAGGCCGAGGCTTCGTTCGTCCACGGCGCCCAGAACACGTGGATAGGTGACCATGTCTCGCAAGATGCTGCCTGCTGATGCGCGGAAGGGCGAGAAGGCTAAGCACAACTCCCGTCCGAACATCATGCCAGAAAGCTTCTCGATGGTCTTGCCTACGATCTCCTCGGTGACCCCTGGGGCAACGGTGCTGCTGGAGACGACGAGCGTCCCGGGCCTAATCCCCTTCCCGATCTGCTCCGAGGCCTTGCGAAGCCAAGAATAATCTGGACGCTTGCTCTCATCGACAACCGTAGGCACAGCGATGTTGACTATCTCTGCTTGCCTGGAGGCCTCCGTTGAATCTGTCGACGCAGTGAGCCGCTTCGCCCTTACCTCTCTCCTGAGCAGAGCGTCAAGTCCAGGCTCCGGCAGGTGGGTTCTTCCCTGCCTGACAGATGCCGCCACCGCCGGACTCGAGTCTACACCTATCACCTTCGCACCTGCGTTTGCGATGAGGCAAGCATTTGGAAGTCCCATTACGCCACAGCCGATCACGGCGACAGTCAGCTCGCCTTCGCGTACGTTTCTCGCGACTTGGGCAGGTGCGAGGTTGACCACAGCTGACATTGACCCACCGACGGACGGTGCGTGGTCGCCCTCTCACCTTTTAAGCGTTCTTGCAAACAACCAATGAACGATGGGGCCTAATGCGGCGCCGAGAATGCTTTTTAGAAGCATATGGCTTGAGACGTCTCGCCAACGCCGTGTCTGGGGGTCGTTGAACGCTCCGAGAACCTTGCCTTGCTGCGTGTCCAAGATGTCGGTACCGTGCTCTCGGCCGCCGTTGGCCTCGTGGTGTCGCCTATGCGAATCCTGATAGACATACTCACCCCTAAGCAGTGCCTGCTCTTCGGGAAGCTGTCAGATAGGCTGGAGGCTCAAGGGCACCGCGTTCTGAGGACGACAAGGGAGTACAGGGAGGTCAACGGGCTACTTCGCCTGAAGGGACTTGAGGCAATAGTCGTAGGAAGACATGGAGGGCCAAGCCTTCCTGAGAAGCTCCGGGCTAGCGCTGAGAGAGTCCTTGCGTTGGCCTCCGTGCTCGAAGACTTCAAACCAGATGCCGCGGTCTCCTTCTCCTCTCCCGAGGCGGCGAGGGCTGCGTTCGGCCTCGGTGTTCCGCACCTATGTGTGAACGACTCGCCTCACGCAGAAGCAGTGGCAAGGCTGACCGTGCCGATCTCGAAGAGACTCTTCACGCCAAAGGTCGTGGGTCGAAGAGCTTGGGCCCGGTTCGGCATCCCGGCAGACGCGGTGGTCGAATACAATGCCTTAGACCCGGTCGCGTGGTTGAGGGACTTCAAGCCTGACCCAACCGTCCTCGACCAGCTAGGGCTTGACCGCGATGCGCCGATCGTGGTCCTCAGACCAGAGGAGGCTTTTGCCGCTTACCTACTGGACAAGACCCCGACAAAATCCTTGATCGAAACGTTGATCCAGAGGCTCCTGAAGACGGAACCCGTTGCTCAGTTCGTCGTCGTGCCTAGATACGCGGAGCAGATAGAAGCCTTCAGAGCCTATCGCTCGCCCAGAGTAAGAGTCTCTGAGTCGGCGGTGGATGGTGCGAGCCTGCTCTCCTACAGTTCAGTCTTCGTCGGCGCAGGTGGCACAATGACCGCTGAAGCATCTCTGCTAGGAGTTCCAAGCCTCTCCTGTTACCCGAATGAGCCTTACCTCGTCGAGAAGTTCCTCCTCCGAAAGGGCCTTCTGACTAGAGCAGGCAATGTTGATGAAGCCATACGCTACGTCCAACGCGTGCTGGCAGACCCGGACGCTGCGAAAGCTGTCCAAGCGAGAAAGGCTCAAAGGCTCTTGGCCGAGATGGAAGACCCCATCGACATCATAGCGCAGGGCGTCAGCGCGATCGGTGAGCGATAGAGCGATCCCGGTTCCCTCGTGGCTGATAGTTTCCTCAGGCTCAAGCCAGAAGAAGAGCGGGGTCGGATCAGGCATTTTTCCCGCCTTGCTTGGTCTTCCCGATTTGCAGCAAGAGCTTCTCCAACCTGTACTTCAGCCTAGTCGGCTGCCCATACGCCTCGGTTCTTCCCTGTCTGATCGCGTCAAGTACATCCTTAGGCTCCTTAAGGTCTGCCTCGATCATGGTGTAGGCATCTCCTACAGTCGCCGGGATGTGGGAGTCGCTTCCACCGATCTTGGGCAGTTTGAGAGCTGACGCAGCCCTTGAGGCCAGCATTGTTCCGAGGGAAAAGAGTTGAACGCCCGAGTTCACAACCTCCAACGCGTCAACTCTTGCTTCGCGAAGGTCCTTCCAGGATGGGAATCCAAAGGGGGGACGGTAAGGGTGGGCGACTACCGCCAAGCCGCCTGCTTCATGGATCTTGTCCGTGGCTTCTCCCAGCGTGCCGCAGCGTTTTCGCTGCCAGCTGTCAACTCCGATCCCTAGGACATGGTAGCGCCCGGCTTTCACCTCTACGCCGGGGAGGACAAGAATGCTATCCGCGAGTGAGCCGAGGCCCTCTAGGTCGGTTCTGACCTCGTGGTCGGCTATCGCTAGACCATCGAGACCCCTCGCTAGTGCTGCCTGCGCAGCGGAGTTGAGCGATGAAAACGCGTCAGGCGAGTTCAACGTATGGACATGCAGGTCTATCTTCAGCTTCATCTGAGGTCTTCCTCGACACCGCCATCTGAGGGCCCCTCACGCTGCCCTCGGTTGCCTTCTCACCCTCATTCCACGCGGGCTTAAGCTGTTGCTTCTCCGCGGCTGGCCTCCCAGAGGGTCTCTCTGGCCTCGACAGCTCTCGCGAAGCTACGCCCCATTGCCTCCGTTCAGTGATGGCACCATTAGGTTCTCCTTGAAGAAGATGGAAAACACGAGTAAGGAGACCAGATACAGCAGTCCGCCCGCTATGAAGATGAAGTCCCAGCTTGCCGCAGCTAGCATCCCTGCTAGGACTGGTGCCATCACCACCATAGGAGTTTGGATGGCGTTGAAAGCATTCACTTCTCTACCTCTTCGGCTGTCAGCGGTCAGGCCCTGCACCATTACACTCATCGCAGTCATCCCTATCCCTCCCCCTAAGAGGTCGTGTATCAGGAAGATGGGCACGAAGATGACTATGGGGAACGTGATCAGACCGACGCTTAGGAAGGAGACTACGTAGGCTAGAGTTGAAAGCATATATGTTCTTCTTGTCCCCAATCTGCCAATGATCTTATCAGCTGAGGGAGTAGTTAGGAAGGCTAGTCGGTGTACTGCGGTGACTATGGATATCTGAGCCGTATCGAGACCGTACTTCCCTATGAGATAGAGAGGCAGCAGGAACCCGTGAGCTATCCC
>CAYRUY010000038.1:0-17923 GCA_964427455.1 uncultured Candidatus Bathyarchaeia archaeon
CGCAAGGGAGAAGCCAGCGAGGTCAAGGCGGAGACCCGCTACTGGTAGAGACTCGTTGAGGTTACTCGCGGCGAAGCGTTAAAATATCGTCTGGCCATCTACGTCTCGGTGAACGAGAACAGCCTGATCGTGAGCCCTCACTTGCTTCAAGACGGCGAGGAAAAGCTCATAGCGGAACGGTTGAAGGCCATCCTCCAGAGGTCTACTGGAGGCACCGCGAAGAGTTAAATCTGCCCCTGGCGAAACCAGGATTCGTAGCCCGGTGGTGTAGCGGCCAAGCATAGCGGGAGACCTCTCGGGCCAGACGGTTTCCTATAGGGCTCTGGATCCAACGCGGAGAAGAACCCCGCCGACGGGAGTTCGAATCTCCCCCGGGCTACCTTCATTCCGTGCAGTGGTTTGGCAGATATGAGGCTGACTATGGTTCATTACGCTTTCGCAGTTTGCATCGCGCCTTCTGTCGCGATGCAACAGTCTAGGCTGTCTGATCGCTTGTCCGTGACAGGGCGCGAAAGGGGCGCATCCGTGGCTGCGTCAAAGGGAGCCTCAGGCTTGGGAACTCCTGTAGCCGAAAAGGATAAGTTTTAAACGAGTCCATTGGTATTCGCGGCCGTTAACCTATTGTTATTGTTCCTATCTTATCTAGGGATTGAGGAGAACCGGGGGATACTGTGCCTTGAGCATGCCAGCGCCAAGCGAGTTCTACACGAGGTTCAAAGACGACCCTGAGGGTGCTCGGCGGGAGGCTTTCCGGGTAGGGGAGGCGATAGGCCACGCGCTCATGAGAGAGCTTCATATCGCGGGCGATGACTTGCATGCTATCGCTAAGGTTGTCAACGCGTTCGCGCGGCAGGGGGCAACGGTCGTAACCGTCCGAGGGAATAAGGCAGTCCTTGTGAACAAGGCCTTCTGCCCCATCATGGCCTCTTCCCTATCGCTGAATATACCTTGGACGTGGCTCTGCTCGAATCTCGGTTGGCCTATGATGGAAGGCATAGCCCACGCAGTCAACCCGAAAGCTGATATGAAGGTAGGCTCTAGGCGCGCTGAAGGAGCCTTAGTTTGCGAACACTTCTTCGAGATAGAGTAGATCGGCCGATAGGCCGAGTAGGATGGCGAGATGGCCTCGGAAGGGAGAAGCCCTGCTAGGACTACAAGCCTAGCCAGTATCATAGTCTTCCAGGTCGAAGGCGAGAGCGCGGATTCCCACGAGTTTGGACGTCAAATCCTGGAACTCATAGCAAGTCGATACGGCTCGAAGCCGCCTCAACCAGAGCATCACACTCTTACGGTGGGCCTCGACGGGTTTCAGTTACACGCTAAACTTGTCGAAGAGGAGACTCGCAACGTCTTCATCGTAACTGTCAGTCGATCAAGCGGTGAGCCATCTAAGGGATGGAGAGAAGACCTTTCGCGTTACCAAGATCAGATTCGACCGTTACTGCAGTCATTACCTAGTAACTCGACCGCCATCTTCTCGGTCTTCACGGCCTTCGCGCGTAGTCGAGATGAGGCGTTGACCATCCTCCGCCAGTACTCAACTCATCTAGCTCAGCGTCCTATAGGCGTAGGAGTCGTCCAGCGGTGCCTTCTGGCGATGTTCGACGGCGGGCCCCAAGGAGACGACGCTCAAGTCGTCGAACGCGACCTTTTACTCGCACCCCTCAACTCGCGCTTCGCAGAAGCGGAGGCTACTATCTCAGAGCTCTTAGAGGACATCAGCTTCCTCGCTTCCATCGAGGGAGAAACTCATAGGCTCCACCGGATGCGCCAGCCCTTCTTCGTGCAGATCGGCCCAGCAGAAGAGGACACGCAGAAGGCGATCGAGGAGACCCTTGCCAAGAGGTACGGCCGCGCCTCCCCCCTCGAAGACATGGAGGCGTCGTTGGTGGAGATAACGGGCAGATTCTCGACGCTTTCTGTCTTGGCGGGGGCCGTAAGACGCGACTACATCACGGTGGAAGACCGCCTAGACAAGGTTGAAGGCCTCCTACGCCGATGGAATGAGTCTGAGGTCGAGGGCTACCCGACCATCTTCTCGATGGAGATGATGCACTGCAAGGCTTTGAGCAAACCCTTCAAGGACTTCGTAGACCGAACCGAAGCGTTGAGAGGCGAGTTGGGAACCGTGTTGGACACGGTGAGAACCCGCCTCAGCGTCGAGCAGCAGAGACTGACCGTGGAGGAACAGAAGTCGTCCAAGGACCTGCTGGCCCGACTGGTGAACCTCCAGGAGGTTCTCCACAAGCTTGAGATCCTCGTCGTGGCGTTCTACATCACAGAGATGGGAAGGCTGGTCTTCGAGGCGGTGGCCTACGAGGCTGCGGCCCTACTTACAGTAGCCTTCATCCCGCTGGCTCTGTTGATGGCCGTCGGGATCGGACGATTGCTGCATGGGCATCGAGGAGAGTAGAGCCAGAGAGGAGGTCGGAGAACCTGCGAAACGCCTTCAGCATAGAAGAACACAGCCATGCAGCCGCCGTATGCATGCCTTGCCCCCAGACAACTCAAGGTAACAGGGTTTGCCTTGAAATCGGAGCGACCAGCATCTTAACCAAGCTAGTCTTATAAGCGGAGACGGATATGACGTTTCCAGGCGATATGTCGGAAATAACAATATCGGCGGATTGGTTTGTCAACCCAAGGGCTTTGCTCGAGTTTCATCAAAAGTACAAGGATCGGCCGGCTGAACAGATCAAGAGGTTCTCGTATGAGCAAGGCTTGGCAGCGGGTCGGGGGATAATCGAACAGCAGGGCATCAAGGGCAAGGACGAGACGGCCATCGCGGCGGTTCTGACGACTGTTCTCAAAGACGAGCCTAGCGCCAAGGTATTGAGCGTAGGCGAAGGGAAGGTTCTCCTGCGCAACTCGGGCTTCTGTCCCCTCATGACGGCATGCCTATCCCTTAACCTTCCATGGGCGTGGCTCTGCGAAGCCCTTGGATGGCCCTTCTTCCACGGCCTCGCCTCGGCTGTCGATCCCAAGGTCAACCTTACGATGGTCAAGCGGAGAATGAAGGGAGACCCCTACTGTGAACACATCTTCGAGAAGGGCGAAGGGAGGGTAATCCTGCCATAGCTAAGCTTTCGTATCCAAACCTTACTCATGCCATGAACTCAACCAATCCCACTGAGCATGGTATGGATGGGTGTTGATCCCCGTGAGCCTCGGGAAGCCACCTATAGGAAATCCGAGCCTGATCTCCATCGCGACGTTCCAAGCCGCGACGAAGGAAGGTGGCTTAACGACTACGCCTCAAATCCTTGAAGAGATAAAGCGCCGATACGAGCCAACGCGCGTAGAGACCGACAACGCCCTCACGTTCATGATAGGCTCCTCTAAGGCCTACGTGAGGGTCTTCCAAGAGGACGACTTCTGGACTGTTCTTATGGCCCTAAGCCCGAGGGACAAAGAGGCGCACCCAACCCCTTTTGCACGGATAGAAGCGGGCTGCGAGGCCGATATGAGCCCACTTATGCAACTCCTTCCGAAGGACCTCGCTTCCCTTTTCACCCTGCGCATAGGGCGGACGGGGAGCACTGACGAGCCTGAGAGCCTAGTCCAAGGATACCTCAGTGAGAGCGGAAGCTTCCTGAGAAGCATGGGAATAGTGCGCGGCTGCCTTGTTTCCACGCTTGAAGACCGAGCCTCCGACGGAAGCCCCAGTCCTTTGAGGAGAGAGATTATCGTCGTACCCTTCAACCGTCGCCGTGACGAAACGCCCTCCGCTGTTTGGAGACTGGCCTACGACATGGTTTCCCTGACCTCCTACGGGGGAAGACTCAACCACCTTCGCGCAGGCCGGGAGCTGATGCTGGAGCAGATGGATGCTTCCGAGGAGAGCACACAGTTGAGAATTGACGAGATTCTCATGGAGCTACGTCGGCCTACGGAGCAACTGAAGCCCGAGGACCTAGAAGAGGTCCTCAGGGAGGTGACTGTCCTCTTCTCGCGACTATCGGTTCTCGCAAGCAGCATGAGACGGGATTACGTGAAGGCCAACGCGGTCCTTCGTCGCGTCAGGGCCCTCTTCAAAGCTTGGAACGAGCAGAGCCTAGAGGGCTACTCGACGAACTCATCTATCGAAACCGATGCCTATGAAAGCCTCGTATCGCCTTTCAGCGACTTTGTCGAACGCGTGGAGGCTCTAACGGCTCAGCTGGACACGGTCCTTGACGCCGTGAGGACGTACTTGGGAATCCAAGGACAGAGGCTGAGCATTGAGGAGCAGCGCTCCTCTAAGGAGCAGCTCGTAAGGATGGTGAACCTCCAAGAGATACTGCATAAGCTGGAGATCCTGATCGTGTCCTTCTACCTCACAGAGATGGCTAGGCTCTTCTTCGAAGCCCTAGCCTACGAAATGGCAAACCTCCTGACGCTAGCCTTCATCCCAGCCGCGTTCCTCATAGCCATCCTCGTCATGCGTTTCTTACATAAGGCGCGGGGCAAAGCAGCTGTGCCTTCGTAAGACCAAGAGCCCCCAATGGGCTATCCGATCTGGAAGGTGGCTCTCCTCCACGCCTAGCGTGAATCACATCGTACGCGTGCGGTCGACACGACCCCCCACGCTGGCGACGGGTTCAGAGGGATTGCTCGATCGCGTCGATGGTTTCCTTCGTCATTGGATATGCGGCTTTCTCCATGATAGCCGTAATGGTTCTGAGGACATCGAGGGGCACGTAGTTCTCCGTTGAGGCAGCTAGGATCAGTCGGCTTCCAGGGATTGCTGACCTTAGAAGGCTGGAAAGGTGCGTCCTAACCGCTCTAGGACCCCCGGTTACGTAGACTGACGCTGGATAGTTGACCCAGAGGACCTTGTCCTTCCAGAGGGAGAGGGCTTCCTCGATGGGTAGGTCTCCCATAGGAGGCGGCGTGAAGGCCTCGATCACGTCGAGCCTCGTCTTGGCTATCGCCTCTGCCAGCACCCTCAGCCGTCCATCCATATGGCAGCCGAGGACCTTCGCTTGCGCATGCACTAGGTCCGCTAGCTCATTGTAGTTCGGCGCATAGTAGCGTTCGAAGAGGCGCGGGTTAACGAGCACACCGTCGATGTTGTCGCCGTACCCTATGTACTCCACCGGCGCATCGGCTGCAAGCAGATACATCAACCTGTAGTTCTCGACGAGAGCCGCGTAAAGAGCTTCAACCTTCTCGCGGTGCCGCGCGTAATCCATGTAAAGCTTCACGGGGCCGACCCAGTCGATGAGAAGCATCTGGAACGGCGAGTGCGGGAGGCCTGCGACGACTATACCATCCTCGCCCAGGTAGCTTTGGAAGTCCTTCAACGCCTCATAGTAGGGCCTGTACCGCGTATCCTCCACGATGAACCGGGCGACATCATAGTCCTCTGGCCTCTTGATGAGCCGCCCCCCTTGCTCCGGGCTGACGCGCCAAGGGGTCAAGCCTTTGAAGTCTCGGCCGGAGATACCTTGGCCTGAGCCTATCCCCGGCTTGAAGAGCTCCGAGACGCTGCCTGCCGGCGTGTGATACGTGCACTTCAACGCCTTCACCTCGCCTGTCAACTCCGTGGTCTGAACGACCTCCACGTTCGGCGACGATGCGAGACAGAAGGGTAAGGAGATGCATAGGCCCATGCCTCGGCTCCGGACCTCTCGCTCTACCTCTCCGCGGGGAAAATGGCGGTCCCAGTGCATGAACGGAACCTTATCCACAGACCGCCGGTGCAGAGCCGCCACAAGCCTCTCACGAGTCGTCATCTCAGCCAGTAACTATGCCTCCCCCTGTTTCGCCCCAAGCGATCACTGGCAAGCATTAAAGAGTACACGGCCCATCTAAGGAACTCTAAGGTCGGGTTCGCCACTCGGTGAACATGATCCAGCGCACCCTAACCTCATGACCTTGTAGTTTTACACTGCTCCAAGTCGCGTCCTACGTACAGAACGCGGGGCACATATAGCGGACGGTATCACACCAGCCGTGACCGGCGTGGCATCAACGTTTTCGAAGCGAAAGCAATGAACTTGAAACGGTGCGATTATGCTGGGAGTAAACAGATGCCCGATCTGTGGAGCCCTGAGCCGCGGCCCATGTGAATGCGAGAGAACCGCGAAGTATTGGGCGAAGCTCATCCAGATAGGCTACGCCAAGCTCTGGACAACCCGCCCAGAAGGCCTCGCGGTCCCCCTTAAGACCGTGAGACCGTTATCCGCTGACTGACAAGGCTCGCTGCAGAGGTATCAAACCGAGCGGGTGTCGTAGGCAGGTGAGCTGAGTGGGGAACCTGCGCCCTGATTGAACGCTAAAGGCTCCCTTTTGCGAAGTTCTCTATGCTGAAGGACTGTACCGTACGCGCCTGGGTTGTTGCGATGCCGGACGGAAAGCTATTCCACTTGGCTAACGTGCCCCTTACCGAGATCGGGAGAGGAGCCTTCTCTAGACTCGTCGCAGGAGAAGGAGTTCTGCTCAGCTTCTTCGAGATCGGCCCGGGGGTTCACTTCCCGGTTCACAGCCACCCGAATGAGCAGGTTATGGTCGTCCTAGAGGGCTCAGCGACCTTCACTATCGGCGAGCGTGGATTCGAGGTGAAGGCCGGAGACGTATGCGTGATCCCGCCCAATGCGGCGCACGGAGGGCCGGCTGGGGAGAAAGGCGTGAAGGGAATCGATATCTTCGTTCCGCCGAGAGAGGACTATCTGAGGAAGGCGGCAAGGTAGCTCATTTGGCTCAAGGCTAGCCTTTTAACCGTGACAGGCGATTCCTCTCGCAGGGAGGCCCTATGCTTGGCTTCAGCCGAACACATCAGGCATGAGATTGAGGAGTTTCGTGAGATGAAGGACCGCTACTTTGAGACGGCGCACGATTCGCCGATACCTCACGAGGAGAGGCATCGCTTCAAAGGCCTGAAGTATTACCCTGTCGACCTCAAGTACAGGTTCAGGGTGAAGCTGAACCGGTTCGAGAGGCCTGAGCGCGTAACTATGGGGACAAGCACAGGTGAGACCCGCAGCCTTCTCAGGGCGGGCTACTTCGAATCTGACGTGGACGGTGTTACTGTGAGCGCCAACGCGTACAAGTCAGGCGGGCTACAAGACCATTCGCTCTTCATCCCCTTCCGAGACAAGACCTCAGGCAAGGAGACGTATGGGGCAGGGCGATACATAGACCTGGAAGAGCAGCCAGGCGACATCTACGACCTGGACTTCAACCTCGCTTACAGCCCTTCGTGCGCCTACAACCCGAACTACTCCTGCCCTCTGCCGCCCGTCGAGAACTGGCTCGGCGTCGAGATAAAGGCGGGAGAGAAGACCTACCACGAAGAGTGATTTAGGCGCAGAAAGTACACGGATGCCAATGTCCATTTCTCCTAGTTTGCCATATCCTGAAGGATCCTGCCGCCGACAGCGGCTTTCAAGGAAATAACCTCAGGGCTGATCCTGTCTATGGTGTCTAGGTCGCCGGAGGTGCCCGTATGCGATGTCCCGCTCAGGCCTCCGCCGCCTATCGAGATCGCCGGGATGCCCTCCTCGACGAAACCCGCATGGTCGGAGCCCATTCCTACGACGACATGCTTCATGGGGAACGGCTCGATCAAGCCTGTGCCCAATCTTTCCTCAGCCTTCTCCGATCGGAGAGCTGCTTGAAGCTTGAGGAGCAGCCACTCATTCGTCGCCCTGAACCTATGCGGCTGCTTCGCCTGGCCGACCTCATCGAAGCAGAGGACCATCTCGACATTCTTGAGTTCCCCCGTATCCTTAAGCCTCTGGACGTAGTGCCTTGACCCGTACATGCCCAGCTCCTCGGCGCCGAAGACGCAGAAGCGAACGGTCTTCACAGGTCTCTTCGCAGTCAACGCCTTGGCAAGCATCAGTTCGACAGCGATCCCTGAGGCGTCATCATTCGCCCCACGCGTTTCCAGCTGCGTGTCATGGTGCGACGTGACTATAACGACTCGTTCCGGGTGGATCCTCCCACGAAGCTCCGCGATCAGGTTTGTGGAGACGGCGTCCGGGTTGAACCTTGCCTTCATGGTCAAACGAGCATATGTCGGCTTCCGTTCCTCAGTCCAGCGACGTAATCTGGCCTTAGAGTCCGCGGCCACCGTGACCACCGGGAACGGGTATCTGAGGTCTTGGACACCGTTCCTCGGTACACTGTCGTTCGTGGCAATGACGTAGGCCGCCTCATCGCCCGACCGGTCACGGATAACGTACTTCTGAGCCGCTGTCGCCTCGTGTGGCTCCGGAGGCCCGATGAGCTCCATCTTTCCCTCGGCGCCGCCCTCTGGCGTAGAGGATGAGTAGATGTACGGAGCACAAGCCAGTTCCGCAGCTTCAGGCTCGAGGACTTGGAGCCTCGGTGTCTCTACGAGTTCCCAGCCCATGAACTTGAAGCGGTCGACTCGGACCTCTAGGCCTAGCTGGTTGAACCTACGAGCCAGGTAGCTTGCAGCCTCTTCCTCACCCTTGCTGCCCGCAAACCTCTTCCCTATGCTCTGGACTAGGTGAGTGATCGTCTCCAAGATCTCCGCCTCTTGCATCACCTTGGGGCGCAGACACATACTTGGGCTATGGTATTTGACCTGCTGTGGAAAGGCGATAGGAGGTAAGGCGGCCGGTCAGCCTAGCCGTTACCTCACCCTGTCTAGGGCTTTGTCCACGTCGTCTAGGCCCAGCTCCTTCAAGGCATCAGACCTAGGGATGCCTCGTTCATCCCAGCCCAGCGAGGCGTAGTATTTCCTCTTCTCCTCCCGTACCTTCGCTCTATCAGTGGTCTTCCCCTTCAAGGGCCCGGAGGGAAGAGGCTCGTAGTACCTCGGTGGGTTTTCGTCGTCCACATCAGGCCTCCACGTGACATCAGGCCCGCCCAAGAGCAGGGCTGCACGCTGCATGTGGAGCATTCTGCGGCCTGTGACATTGTTCCATTCGTCTTGGGTGGCGTCCCAACCCGTAACTGCTCGGAGGAACTCCCAGAGAAGGCTTTTGTCATCAGGGGTGTTAAAGGCGCAGATGACGGCGGAGTCGCAGAAGCCCCATAGGAGTTCTCCTGGGCCTTCATCAGGGGCCATCCCCGCGACGCTCGTGTGGTCTCCGGCCTGAACTGAGCAAGCGTACGCGATGAGCGGCGGGTAATCCAGGTCGCTTCTGATGCCGTGGGCGCCGATAGCCATCCCCTTCTCGTGAACCACGTAGGGGAGGAGGTCGACGCCCTTCATCTCGCCCAGCTTCAAAGCCGCCCTGTAGCTTCCTTCAGCGAAGATGTCACCGATGCCTTCTCGTCGGGCCACCATCTTCGCCAGCCTGCCGAACGCTGCCGCGTCGCCCCACTTCAGGTCGAAGCTTATCTCCTCCTTCGTCAAGATGCCGCGTTGATACAGCTCGCCTGCGAAGCCTAGCACGTTCCCGCCTTGGATCCCGCAGAGACCCATGTCATCCACAGTGGAGGTGACGTAGACGTTTCCTTCAGGCTCGAAGATGCCGAGGTTCGTCCCCAGGTAGGCTTGAAGCTCGTAGTCCGGGTTGTCGGTGATCGCGCCGCGGAAGGGGCCGGACCTAACAGCAGAGACTTTGAGGCAGGTCGTCGGACATCCGTAGTCACCCCAGTAACGCTTCAACCAGACCCGGCGTTCGAAGTGGTCCACGCCGAAGCTCCGCTCGTCATGCCACTCCTCCTGCCAGTTCCGTATGGGCTCAGAGCTTGTGTCAGCTCCTACCTCGTACCCCGCCGCACCGGTACCCCAACGCCTCATGCCGTCGCTTGCGAAACAGTCCTTCGTCACGGCGTCGATGAGCTCCTTCACCCTACACATGTCGGGCACCTCGGGAAGAGGTCCCGTCCCCTTCGCCACGATCGCCTTAAGGTTCTTAGAGCCCATCACGCCGCCGTATCCACCGTAGCCTGCGCCGTGGGTCCACTTCATCATCACAGCCGCGACACGAGACCTCGTCTCGCCTGCGGGGCCGATGTAGAGCACACCTGGGTCCTTCCACATCCGCGTGCCAGGATGCCTTTTCTCAAGCTCGGCGATCGTCTCCTTCGTGAGTATCCGAAGTGATTCTTTTCCATCCTTTCCCCAGACGTGTCTAGCATCCTTGATCTCGACCGAATCGTCGTCGATGAAGATGTAAACAGGGTGCTCAGCCCGGCCTGTGGCGATCACGCCGTCCCAGCCTGCGCATTTCAACTCGATCGGGAACTCAGCCGCGACTGTGGAACCGACTATGCCATTGCATTGAGGTGACTTCCCGGATACGCAGATCCTCATGCCTGGGTAGTAGCCGGTCATCGGCCCTGTAAGCGCGAGGAAGATGTTCTCTGGGCCCAGCGGGTCGACTGTCTCCCAGCGTTGGCCTAGCCTGTCCCAGAGGATCCTTGCAGCCAAGGCTCGGCCGCCAATATACTGCCTCAGGACGCTCTCAGGGAAGGTCACGTTCTTGACCGTCTCGGACGAGAGGTCTGCCTCTATGAACTTGCCAGCGTAACCGTAGGTCATCTACACCAGCTCCTGACCCATCTCGCCGTAGAGACGCGTAGCCAATTCCTTCACTACATCCTCAGGCTTCTTCGCGTATAGCCTGTAAGAGACGCTCTCAGGCCTCTTCGCTCGCCACAGCGCATTATAGCGAGCCTCCTGGCATACCTTCGCGCACTGAGGGTCCCCCTGACACAGGTCGCATATCGTCGCTTTGCTGTCCAGCGGATGGAGGAACGGGACCCTTCCAGGGCAAGCTTCGATGCATATGCCGCAGCTTGTGCACGTCTCTCTATCGACGAGGACTGCCCCTGTCTTCTGATCCCAAGACAGAGCATTGACAGGACAACTCGGAATGCACGGAGCATCGTGGCATTGAGCACACAAGTGCGGGATCTCTAAGGTGGGAACGAGCATGAAGACCCTTACACGTGAGGCTTCAGGCCAGATCCTGCCCTCGTGGCTGATGGAACAAGCAACTTCGCACCGCCTGCAGCCACTACAGTTCAGATAATCTCTTGCAACCCATATCTTAGTTGATTCCTCAGGCATGATGGACCGGCCGTAGCCTAGCCCAAACTGAGATTATAAGCGTTGCCTAAAGCAACCGCATCAGCCCATCTCCACGGCGAGAGGGCAGGCTCGGCATGGGCCCCTACCATCAGAGAACGAGAAGCAGTCTAGCCTTTTCCAACCAACCCTCGATCATCCACCGCGGCAAGGTCACCCTCCGACGAGCGGAGGGATCAGGGCTATCTGGTCTCCGTCCTTCACCGAGGTGTCGAAGCCCTGATTCCTGCCGTTGAGCAGGATCGTCAGAAAGCCGTGAGTTGAGCTTCGACTGCTCAAGTTGACCTCTCCTAACCCGAATCTTCGGAAGATCTCTTGCACAGCCGTACCCAACGTGGCTCCGTCTGGGACCTCGGCCTCTGCCTCTCTGCCCAGCTTCCGCGCCAGGGGACCTACAAGCCTAACCTTGACCATCATCTACGCCAGAGCCCAGGTGAACTACGGGGACTCGACCTAAAAAACCTACGGGAAATGTGAGGGACTCTTTCGCCCTATGCGGAAACGGCAGCGCTCCGTCCTTTCCAAAGGCTATGAGGGCGCTGAGACAAGCTACGCTGAGGAGCCCTCTTCAGCGCCCGGTGAGCTTCGCCTCGTCAAAGTTCATGGAACTCGACCTTCAAGGTCTCTGTGTCAAGCGTCGCAATGCTACTTGCGCCGGTGAGGTACCCGCAGGCCTCCCCCGGGTTCACGACGAGGCAACTCCCGACCCTTTGAGAGAGCCGCTGGTGGCTGTGGCCGCGCACAATCAACCCGTATTCGCCGCATTTGGCCAGAGCGTTCACCAGCCTTTCATCAGCGCCATGTATGACGGCAGCTCTGAGCTTGGCCGCGTTGAACTCGACGAGGTCGCCGAGTTCGAAGCCCAGCCTAGAAGCATTCTCTAGGAGCTTGACGCGTTCTCCATCGACGTTGCCGAAAACTCCCTTCAGCTCAGCCTTCAAAGCCTTGAACCTGACGAAGGCGAAGGGCGCGCACCAGTCGCCGGCGTGAAGAACGAGCTCCACACCGCGCTGGTTGAAGAACGTTACAGCTCTATCGATGACCTCAAGTCTGTCATGCGTATCCGATATCAAGCCGAGAAGCATGAATGCTTACCTCTGACGAGAGACTATGCTCTAGGTTTCCTTAAGGATTTCTAGTTGGCACCGTTAGCCGACATCAGTCGTCAAAACCCGTTGGAGACTAGGCTATCTCCTTGGCTGGCTACTTCTCAAGTCCTAAGAGCCATCGGGCACATAACTAACAACAGTAGGATTACTGCGGAGAAGAGTGGTGATTGAGGTGTTGATTAGGGAGTTCGAGCTCGCCGATACAGAGGAAGTGGTTGAAATTCTGAAGCTTAACAACCAGTACGGTCTTCCAGAGGTTGACGCACCTGGGGCAATGAAGAGGGTTAGAGCATGTAGTGCCGCTGTTTTTCTTGTCTGCGAAACAGACGACAGAGTTGTCGGGTTTGTGAGGGGCAACTATGACGGTTCAAGGGCGATGACCCATCAGCTTTCGGTTCATCCTACGTATCAAAGGCGAGGCATAGGAACCAACCTTGTTAAGGAAATAGTGAAGAGGTTTCAGCAGATGGCGGCACCCACAGTATCGGCAACGGTCACTGAGGAAAGCCTACCCTTTTGGCAGAAAGTTGGGTTCAGAAGGACGAAGGCTTTCCTTGCGGGCAACTGGTAGCAGATTCCTATGCTTCGAGTTTGCTGCTTCCTCTGAAACCTTAAGAGCCCCGGCTTCGTCGCAGGCGCGGCTGATCCAAGACAGCCTGACCCGATTGAGGAGCGAAGGCATCGATGCAGGCTAAGCTCATAAGCCACAGACTAGGCCTCAAGAGCCAACGGCCAAGAGAGTACATTCTACAAGCCCCCGGCGTTGAATCAGCTGCGGAGGCCAGCCGACTCATCGGGCGGAAGGTCATCTGGAACAGAGGCAAGGCACAGAGGATCGTGGGAAAGATCGTGGGGGTTCACGGCCGGCGAGGCTGCGTAACAGCCCGCTTCAGGAGAGGCCTGCCTGGGACAGCCTACGGCGCCGAGGTTACTATCGTCTAGCCTCTCTAGGTCTGATGTCTTCTAGGCGATCATCCTGCCTCGTCGGTGGACCGCGCCGCTTCTTTAGAGCCCTCCTAGCGCTACAGTGTGTAGCCCAATACGTAGTTCGTGATGCCTAGAGAGAAGCCAAGCCTCCTATAAGCCTTCCAAGCGAAGAACCCCTCTGAACGTGGTTCGGAAAGCTTAACTGACGGCGCCATGTTGACCTTGCCGGGGAGGTGAGCCCTAATGGGTTGTTGGAGATGGTTCAACGCCGTTATCAAGGAAGCAGGCATAGCGGTGAGCGACCAGAACAGGGAGAAGGTGGACGAGGTCATTCATCAGTTCATAGGCGAAAGGGCTGAGTACGAGCACTGCTCCTCTGACTGGAGGTCAGCTCGGAAGAGGGTTATGGACGACCCAGCTCAACGACAGAAATTAGTAACAGCGCTGAAAGCCGCGGTCAAATAAGCCAGATGCTTCGTCGCAGAGCTGACTCCCGTAAGGAAAAACTGGGCCCGCGTTGAGCCTGGCAACGATTGCGGGTTGCCCGTTCCCAGCCTAGGAAGGCCTAAGCACTCTCGGTTATCTTGACACAGGCGTGCGTGAGAACTGGCCTGAAGCCTCAGCCCCTTCCCCACGACAAGCGAGATACGTCTGCACCGCGTCCTAAAGGGGAACTCACTCACCAAGCTTCGATATGACGGCTATGCTCTTGGATAGCAACCATAGGTCTACGGAAGCCCTGAGACGTTAACGTCCTCAATCTCATCTACAGGATAACCTTATCTCAGGGGCGGCGCAGCCGGACGGGGAAGCCTCCATGCCTGACGCCATGCTCTGGTCTGTGCTCAGGGCGACGGTGGAGCTCTTCATCATCATCGACCCGCTGGGGAACGTGCCGATCTTCGTCGCGTTGACTGAGGAGATGACCGAGGAGGACCGGCGGAGAGCTTTCCATTCAGCCACCATAGTGGCGCTCATCCTGCTAATGGTCTTCTCGTTGACGGGCCAGCAGGTCTTGGCCGTCTTTGGAATAGAATTGCGGAGTTTCATGATCGCCGGAGGCGCACTCCTATTGATCATCGCGATCAGGATACTCGTCTTCGGTGGGTGGCAGCAACGTTCGGCCTCTCCTGAAAGTGTGGGAGCCGTCCCGATAGCCTCCCCCCTCCTCGTCGGGCCTGGGGCGATAACGACCGCCATAGTTCTGCTTCAGACAGAGGGCCTCCCGGTCACGACGCTCGCTGCCTTGGTGAACTTCGCGGTGATCTGGCTTGTCCTAAGGTTCACTGAGCCGATCTACAGGTTTCTAGGCAAGACGGGCTCAACGGTCATCGCGAACATAATGGCTATCCTCATCGCCGCGATCGCGGTCAGCTACATCGTCCAAGGCATAAAGCACTACTTTCCCTAGCTGAAACACGTCGACTATTGCTCAAACCGGTACCGCTCAGACCTCTTGAAGAGGTAGCGCCAAACCGTCCGGTTCATCGCAACTATTACTGCAGCCATAACCGTTACGGAGACGATCACCAAGACGGTGTCACTCCATTCCCAAGCCGCCAGGTCGAGGAACGCGCCTAGACCCTCAGCTATGTAGGTTTTCTCACCGTACTGGATGAACTCAGACGCGATCGAGGCGTTCCAGCCTCCGCCCCAGGCCTGTATGCTTCCTACGATGACGGCGGGGAAGATCGCGGGGAGGACAACATGCCTGATGAGCTTCAGGCCTCTGAAGCCGAAGGCCTCAGCAGCCTCCAGAACATCACCGGGTATCGATTCAACAGCTCCGACGATGTTGAACAGGAGGTACCACTGCATCCCCGTGAGGACTAGGAGTATCGAGGCTAGCTCCACGGCGAAAGGGGCCTCGTGAAAGTAGGATATGACAACGACCACCACTATGGGGAAGAGCGCCATAGCTGGGATCGACTGGCCCACATCGAAGAGGGGCATCAAGATGTTTGACAGCCGCTCCCTCCTGGCCAGGAGAACGCCTACGGAAAGGGTCCAAGCTAGGGCGATGAAGTAGCCTGCTGCAAGCCTGGCTATGGACCTGGCGGTGTAATACGGTAGGAGACGCGTCTCAGAATGGGCCTCGAAGTGCCAGAGTATGGCGTCAAGTGAGGGGAACGAGAGAGAACCCGTCATGGCCAGAGCAGTTGTGGAGACAAGGAACAAGACAGCCGCCGAGGCGCCGACAACGCGTCCCCAGTGTAGGAACCTTCTGCCGTGGAGATGGAGGTGAGGATGAGGAAGGGGATGGGCCATCCTGAACCTGAGAGCGCTCCGCCAGTAGCGTTCTTCCATCTCCACAACAGGCCGTACTGCATGGCCTAGTTCCCTGCGAACCACCCGGGCGATAGTCCTCCGGAAGCCCTTTGCGGGCTTCTTCTTGACCGGCACCATGGTCGTCTCATACCTGAACTTCTCAGCGTGGTCCATAAGGGGATGCCACACTAGCCTGTTGATGACGACCACGATCAGCGTCATGACCGCGAGGCCGAAGAGGGCTACGGGCATGTTCCCCGCAAGTGCGGCCTTGTAGAGGTAGTTTCCCAATCCCGGCAGCTCGATAGGAGGCGTCCCGGGGCCGAAGCTTGCGTATTCGCAGACGATGAGGAAATACCATCCGCCACCCCAAGCTAGGATGCTCCCGGAGATCACGGCCGGGTAGATGGCTGGAAGCACAAGGTGCTTCAGGTATGCCGCTCCTCCAAGCTTGAAGACGCGGGCGGCCTCGATCAGGTCGTGAGGAATCGTCCTCACAGCGCCGTAGACGCCGAAGGTTATAGACCACGCCATGCCGGTGAAGATGAGGATGATCGAGGCTAGCTCGCTGCCTACCACGTTGCCCTTGAAGAGACCGGTGAAGAAGTACAGGACTGCTGGCAGATAGCCGAGGACAGGGACTGACTGTAGCACATCGAGGATTGGAACCATCACCTCGGACGCTCTCGGTTGCATTCCAGCCACGATCCCATAGCTCAAGCCGAAGCCTAGGGCAAGCCCGTAGGCAAGAGCCATCCGGAAAACTGTTCGAGCTACAAACCACGGAAGCTTCACGGTGTCAGGGTACGACAGGATCTCTTGAAGATACGACGACGGGCCCTCCGCGTTCGAGGCCTGACATGGCGCCAAGTAACCAGCTGCGAGCGAGGCTGCCGCAAAGGCACCTATGCTGACCCAAAACCAGGGTGCGTACAGAGGCTTTGCGATTCTGCGCATTCCGTCGCCTTATGCAGCTCGCGTTGCGGATCTGAGGCCTCCGCTCCTCGATTTAACCCTTAATGGGCACTCGCGACGTCGGGTAGCCCCAGAGGCAACCAGCTCACTTGGAGGGGGGATCTGGGACGGAGAGAGCTTGCGCGTTCGCCGCGAAGAGCTCCAGCTCTACCTCTTCCAGCGGCTTGAACTGCATCTCGTACAGGCTCCGGTACACGCCTCCCTTCGCCAGGAGCTCCTCATGCCTCCCCGTCTCCACGATCCTGCCATCCTCGATCACGAGGATCAGGTCCGCGTTGCGGACGGTTGAGAGCCTATGCGCGATGATGAAGGAGGTCCTGCCCTCTAGGAGTCTCTTCAACGCCTTCTGAATCACCTGTTCCGTGTAGGCGTCCACGCTCGAGGTAGCCTCGTCAAGCACGAGTATCCGTGGGTCAGCCAGCAAGGCCCTCGTGAAGCAGATCAGCTGCCTCTGACCTATGCTCAGCCTGGCGCCCCGTTCTCCCACATCCGTATCATAGCCCTTCGGAAGGGCCACGATGAAGTCGTGGGCTCCGACGACCTTGGCGGCCTCCACCATCTCTTCATCTGTCGCTTCGCGCCGTCCGTACTTGATGTTCTCCTTGATCGTGCCGGAGAACAGGTAGCTGTCCTGGGGGACGATCCCCATGTGGCTTCGAAGCGACCTCAACGTGATCTTCCGGATGTCGCGGCCATCGATCGTTATGATGCCGCTCTGAGGCTCGTAGAAGCGCGTGAGTAGGTTGACTACGGTCGTCTTCCCGGCTCCTGTGGGGCCGACCAGGGCTAGTCTCTGTCCGGGCTCCGTCTCTAGGCTGATGTCCTTCAGGACCGGATGCTGGGCGTCGTATCCGAACGTGACATGCTCGAACCTGACACGGCCTTCGATCTGGCGCAGTTCATGGGCGTCCTTGGCATCTTCTATCTCCGGCTTCGTGTCCATCAGGTCGAAGATCCGCTCCGAGGCTGCCATCGCCGATTGAAGGTTGTTGTAGAACATCGTCAGGTCCTGGATGGGCCAGAAGAACCTGCCGAGGTACATGACAAACGCGTAAGCAACCCCAACCGTGAGCGCGCCTTGGATGACCCATGAACCCCCGAACCAGAGGACGATCGTGGTTCCCAAGGCGCCAATGATGTCCACTAGTGGCATGAGTATCGAGAAGATCCTGGCAGCTTCCATGTTGGCTTGAAGGTTCTCCACGTTCGCTTGGTCGAAACGCCTCATGTTCTGGTCTTCACGCGTGAATGACTGGGTGACCTTAATCCCGGCGATACTCTCTTGGATGTTCGAGGTGACCGTTGAGATCGTCCTCCTCGTCTTCCTGAAGACCACCCTCGCCCTCTTGCCGAAGGTGAGGCTGATCAAGAGCAGCAGGGGGACTACCATGAACGAGAGCAACGCGAGCCTCCAATCCATAAGAAGGAGAACGGCCACGATCCCGAGCAGAACCAAGAAGTCACCAATCACGTTAAGGAACCCCATGCTCAGAAGCTGGTTCAGGTTGTCCACATCGTTCGTCACCCTTGACATGATGCGGCCCATCTCCCGTCTCTCGAAGAATCCCAGGTGGAGTTCCTGCAGCCGGTTGAGCAGCCTCATTCGCAGGTCCATGACCAGTCTCGCGCCCAGCAGTGAAACAAC
>CAYRUY010000039.1:0-17856 GCA_964427455.1 uncultured Candidatus Bathyarchaeia archaeon
ATGCGGCTGGCGGGATTCGAACCCGCGATCGGAAGCTTGGAGGGCTTCCATCCTAGGCCAGACTAGACCACAGCCGCAGCGCTTCGATGAAGCATCTTCCCAAGTTTAAAGCTCTTCGATGCTTACGCCAAGCCTTCAGGCTTCGGCTTTCGTCGCCTCAGAAGCATCACGAGCGGGATCGAGGCTCCGATGTTGAGCGTAGCCGCGACATAGAAGGGCGCCGTGTAGCCGAGGCTACTCCAGGTTAGGCCACCGATTATCGGCGCGGCTATTCCAGCGATGCCTATGATCGCGTCTAGGGAGCCGATGACTGTGGCCTTCCCTACCTCCGCGGACGAATACTCGACCATAAGCGTTCGTCGAGCAGGCATATCCATGGCGCCTATGATGCCGAAGAACAGGACGGTCACGTACGCGACCAGGGCGCTCGATGAGAGCGCGTAGAAGCTCCAAGAGAGGCTTGAGAGGACGAAATGAGCCAAGAGCATGGCTCTGGCCCCAAACCTGTCGGTCATCTGGCCGAACGGGACCTGCGCCAAGAGGAGACCTAGGCTTTGAAGCGAGAGCATGAAGCCCGCCTCGGCGATGCTCATCCTGACAGCGTCCTTGGCGAAGAGCGTCACGTACGGGTTGATCATCGCCAGACCGAAGGAGTGGAACGAGAGCGCAACCGCAAGATAGAGCAGGTCCCTCTGAGCCCTGAGTAACGAGACAGTACCCGACACCGAGCCTGCTAAGCTCTTGTGGACAGCTGACCCAAGTGATCCCTCCCGTCGGCCCGACGGCTCCTGAACCAGAAGGTAGAGCGCCGTGAGCGACGACAACCCGAGAAGGCCGGCGATGAGAAACAGATTCCGGTAGCTGATCAGCCCAGCTAGGACGCCTGAAGACGCTGAGCCGACCATAGATGCAGAGGTGCTTGCGATGAGGTAGACGGAGAAGGCGAAGCCTGACTTGGCCGGGGTCACAGATTCGGCGACGAGAGCGGTCGCTGAGGGCCCCATCAACCCTTGGCCAACCCCGACGACGAGCAGGAGCGGAATCATCAGCTCAGGCGTCTGGGCGAGGTGAAGGAGAAACGTTCCCACTGTGACGGTAAGGCATCCTCCGAGGAGTGGGGCCCGTCGCCCCACTATGTCGCTCAGTCGGCCTGACGGAAGATAGACGAGGCTCGTTGCGCCGGTGTACGATGTTAACGTCAAGCCGATTAGGAAGGCGTTGAACCGGAGACTGTCCAGGTAGATCGGCAGGAGGCTAAGCCAGAGGCTGTTTCCCAGCGTCACCGCGAAGAAGGAGAGCGAGAGCACGGGGACGTTTCGACCTAAGGCCTTTGTCGACGCAGGAGCCCCAGAAGCGGCATCTGCCATTCCGTTGGTTCCCTCACCCAGATCGGCGCTGAAGCTGCGAAGAGCCTGACCCATTTAGAGGTTTCTCGCACGCCTCACGTATCAAGTATGAAGCGCATCGGGCGCCATGTACAGAGCCAAGGAGCCGCAGGAAGGCTAAGCCGCCGGAGGCTTCCCCCGTCTTCTAAGCGCCAGGAACGTCACGACGATGACAACAACCGCAGCGACACCAGCAGCTATGTACGTTAAGGGAAGCCCCCCACCAGTCACCGGCTCAACGCGTACGCCCTCGTTCACGATGCTCATAGCTTGGACTGACGGCAGATACTGGCCGAAGTTATCGATCCTCATGATCGCTGGCGGCTTGCCGATGTAGCTGTAGTGGAGCGTCGAAGGCGCGGCCCAGTTGAGAACCTCTATCACGATGTTCTCCGTCGTCGAGATTCTGTGGAGCCCAGCGGTCAGCGAGATGGCCTCGTCAGCTCGAAGCCTCGACGCTACGTCGTCTACCGTGACGGTCGTCTCCTTATACGCGAAGAGATAGGCTTCACCGGTGAAGTTCTCGGCTGTGGGAACGTACAGGTACGCGGTCTGGCCTGCTCTAAGCCCGCCGAAAGCTACGCCCATGCTTCTCAGCATCAGCATGACAGGTTGATCGCTGTCCAACACCAGGTGCTTGACTGGGATCTCCGCTGTGAATCGTCCTCCAGCCTCGGCGTTGCCGCGGCCGTGCTCCCTCTTGAACTCTAGGTCATAGATGGTCAGCTGCGAACCGCTCACGCTGGTCACTACGTACTCGGGGCGAATGAAGGGGCTGTCAATCAGCTCAGGCTTGAAGCCGCAGCCATAGAACGTCCTGCCGACGAAGCCTCCCTCCACAGCCGGGTAGAAGCATGTGCCCTGCGGCTCGAAGCCCCAACCTATGTAGAACGCCTGAAGCATCACGTTCCCCGTCGCCGAAAGCCTGTAAACCCTCAAGGGCGAGAAGGAGAGCTCGCTTACTCTATTCGCGTCAAGGTGAAACTCGAAGACCCGCGAGCCATTCACATCCGTGACAGTGACATCCGCAGCCTCGAGGGCGAAGACCCGGTAGGGCAGCCCCGTAGAAGGTTGGGTGCCCCCCTGAAGCGCCTTGAAGATGAACTCCTTTCCCACGTAGCCTCCGCCGACGCTCGGACACCAGCTCGTCGTGTAGGCTTCACCTCTCTCCATACTCCCGCCGCCCATCAAGATTACCATGGCGGGTTTGTTCGTCACAACCTTGAATAATGAGCCGTTAGGCAGAGAGACGACGGCTTCCTGCATCTTGTCCACGGTAACCTCTCGGACCAAGGCCCTGTCCGGCAGCGTGTAGACAGCCGCCCTCGTCTCATCGTGGTTCCCTGTGATCGAGACCAACGCGTATGTTCTCACCGATTCCGCGGCGATCTTATACGTCACTACGTCATGCGCCGCGACAACATCCTCTTCAACCGCCCAGATCTCTCGGGGAACATACCCGTAGTACACGTACTCGTCCTCCGCGCTCACAGCCGCAGGTGAAACCCAAGCTAGCAGAAGCAGAAACGCAGTCAGAGCTGAGAGGAGGGACGCCTGCGCGACCGTAAGAGCCGCCCCGTAGGTCGTCCTCGCCCTTAGAACCATTAAGGTCACCTCTCGGCTATTCTCAGCCACGCTTTCTTAAGCTTGACCATGCTCAGGCCAGCATTGTCAAGGCTGGGAAACCGATCGGGCTTAGCCTTAAGAGCTGTGAAGGCGACGAAGGCGTGTCCTCTCAGGAGGCTTTCGTCGGTTGAGCCCTTACGAGGTAGTAGTTGTTTCCCACACGCATTGGGACCGCGAATGGTATCTGCCCTTCCAAAGCTACAGGTATTGGCTGGTCAAGGCCATAGACCAACTCCTTGACATCCTTGGGAAAGACCCGCGGTACACGTCCTTCATGTTCGACGGCCAAGCAGTAGTGCCAGGCGACTACCTAGAGATCAGACCCGAGAGAAGAGAGGAGATGCTACAATGCATTCGAGCGAAGAGAGCCTTCACGGGGCCCTGGTACGACCAACCTGACGAGTTCCTCGTGAGCCCTGAGGCCCTCGTACGAAACCTTCTGATAGGCCACCGGGTAGCCGCGAGGTATGGACACGTCATGAAGGTCGGCTATGTCCCCGACACCTTCGGCCACATCGCCCAGCTGCCGCAGATCCTGAAGGGCTTCGGCATCGACAACGCTTTCTTCCAAAGAGGCGTAGGCGACGAGGGAGAAACGCTCAAGACTGAGTTCCTCTGGGAGGCCCCTGACGGCTCTAGGGTCCTCGCCGTCCACATGATCCAAGGCTACTGTAACTTCGCGCGTATCCCAAGAGACGCCGATCAAGCCTTAGCGTACTTCGAGGCTAGGCTCCCAGAGCTGAAGCGGAGAGCCTCTGCGAACGTGGTCCTCGCCATGAACGGGTGCGACCACCTCTACCCGCAACCTGAGCTGCCTGATGTCCTAGAGGCGTTGAACAAGGCCCAAGGCGAGTGGAGGGCAATCCAAGGCTCCCTGTATGATTACCTGGACAAGATGCGAGGTTCAGGCGTCGAGTTCCAGACCTACCGTGGAGAGCTCAGAGGCTCAAGGTATCTTCCGCTCCTGCCAGGCGTCTGGTCGACTAGGACCCCGCTGAGGCAGGAGAATTGGCGAGCCCAAACAGTACTCGAGAACTACGCTGAGCCGATCTCAAGCTTGGCGTGGCTCGAAGGCAAGCCTTACCCGGCAGCCTTCCTCCTGACAGCTTGGCTGTACGTCCTTGAGAACCACCAGCATGACGTGATATACGGCTGCAGCGTCGACGACGTGTACAAGGGCGCGGACGCCCGGTACGCGTACATACAACAGATCGCGGGCATGATCCTCGAAGACCAGGTCCAGACATTAGCGGAGAAGGTTAACACCGACGCGATGCCCCCAGCCAGCGGCTACCTCGTTGTCTACAACACCTTGAACTGGTCAAGGAGTGACTTGGTCAAGGGAAGGTTGAAGCTGCCTAAGGGGGCAAGAGGCCTCCAAGCTGTGGACAGCGAAGGAGCCGTGGCACCTGTCCAGGTCCTAGGCTGGGAGAAGGACGAGGCCGAGATCCTCTTCGTTGCACGAGACGCGCCTGCGCTCGGCTACAGGGCCTACGCGATCCGAGAGCAGGAGGGCGAGGAGAAGCCCCTAGCGTCTACCCTCGCAGCTTATGGAAACAGCGTAGAGAACGAGTTCTTCAAGCTTGAGGCGGACCCGGAGAACGGTGGCGCTCTGACCGTTATAGACAAAAGAAGCGGCGTAGTGCTTCACCGGCTCAATCTTTTCCAAGATGGCGGCGACGCTGGCGACGAGTATGATTACTCTCCGCCTAGAAGCGACCGTGTCGTAAGCACCGGGTCTGGCAGGGCCAGCATCTCGTTGGTCGAGGGAGGCCCTGCGAGGGCTATGCTCCGTGTTGAGACAAGCTTGAACCTTCCTGCTTCCTTAACGGCGGACAGGTCCGAGCGGAGCGCCAAGACCAAGGAGTGTCGTCTCGCCGCTACGATAGGTCTCGCCGCCGGAGTGCCACGGATCGACGTTGAGACAAGCTTCGAGAATACCGTTGAGGACCATCGGCTGAGGGTGCTCTTCCCCACAGGTGTGAGAGCGGACAGATGCACTGCGGACAGCCACTTTTACGCGATCGAACGAAGCCTGGCTATGCCTTCAGGCGAGGGCTGGGTTCAGAAGCCTGTCCCTACTCAGCCTCAGCTCACGTGGGTCGATGTCGCCGATGAGAGGAGAGGGCTTACGATCGCGAACAAGGGGCTCCCTGAGTACGAGGTGGGAACCGAACCCGGGACAGGTGAGAGGGTTTTGGAGTTGACGCTTCTCCGCGCCGTCGGGTGGCTTTCCCGAGATGACCTGTTGACGAGGCCGTACAACGCGGGGCCCTCGCTCAAGACGCCGGGCGCGCAGTGCAAGGGAAGCCTCACCTTCGAGTACTCAATCATCCCACACTCGGGCTCTTGGCTATCGTCCGGTAGCTACAAGGAGGCAAGAGGCTTCAACGTGCCTATGAAAGCTGTTCAAACCGGTAGGCACGGCGGCACCTTGCCCTCAGCGATGAGCTTCATCACCGTTCAGCCCGACTCCCTCATCATCACCGCTGTGAAGAAGGCCGAGGAGGACCAGACGTTGATCTTAAGGTTCCACAACATAACAGGTGAGCCGGTGGAGGGGAGGGTCTCGCTCAGGAGGCCTCTCAAGGCGGCTTGGCTGACGAGCCTGAACGAGGAGCCTGAGAGACGCCTAACGCCCGACGCGGAAGGAGGATTAACGTTAACGGTTCAACCGCACGAGATCGTGACGCTGAAGCTGATGCTTTAGAAGGAGCGGCTCAGAGGACGCAAGGCTAAGCCGATCACCCCGCCTCTGTTGCATGAAGCTGAATCCATGAAAGGACCTCAACCGGTGTCAGACCGATGATCCTCACAGTTGGGTCCTCGAGGCTTGAGGTTGACGATGTAGAGCTGGAAGCCTACCTGTCTAGGCTATACGGCAAGCCTGTAAGGCTCTTGAAGACCGAGAAGCTTGGAGAGGGCTTTCACAACGCGGGCTTCCGCCTGTCTCTCCAAGTTGGGGATGTCGAGAAGCGCATCGTCATGCGGGTCGTCCGCGGCGACACAGGTTGGGGACACGACTACCTAGGAGACAGGGCGGCAGTTCTCATACTCCAGCATAGGCTGTTTAACGCTGCGCCGCGGGGAACCTCATCTCCCTCCGTAGATGTAGCCGCAATCCTTGCTGACGGAACAATCGCCTCTGTAGGCTCAGGTGTGGAGTTCTTCAACCTCGTCGAAGAGGTAACGGCGCAGGATGGGCGACCGTACTCCGACGACCTCTTCGAGATAGCGCGCAGAAGGAGCCTCACCGAGAGGGATAGGCGCCGATGCCTCGCCGCAGCCCGATACCTGGTCGACCTCCACAGCGTCAAGGCGAGGAACGACCACCTCTACCGTCGACATATCAGGGACCTCGTCGGCCACGGTGAGATGCTCATGGGCGTCGCGGACTCATACCCAGACCCCGCTACACTGGGCTGGACCAGCAGAGCTGAGCTTGCCGAGATCGAGGTAAAAGCCGTGGAATGGCGTAACCGGCTCAAGTACCTCGGCCATAGGCTATGCCGCATCCACGGCGACTATCATCCTTTCGGAAACATCCGGTTTAGGGCTGACGACACCTTGATGGCCCTAGACCAGTCTCGTGAGGAATTCGGCGAGGCCGCCGACGACATCTCAGCGTTGACGATCAACTACATCTTCTTCAGCGTCTGGCATCTAGGCGACTTCACAGGGCCTTTTGAGGAGCTCCTCCACACATTCTTCCGGGAATACTTAGACAGGACATCAGACAGGGATATCCTGAACGTCCTGCCTCCTTTCTACGCGTTCCGAGGCTTAGTTGTGACCCATCCATTCTACTATCCTGACATGGAGTATGCCAAGCGCCGGATGATGATGAACTTCATCCGAAACGTTCTCGATGCTGAGAGGTTTGAACCAGCAAGCGTTAAGGGCTATCTTGCCACCGAGCCAGCGGGGTGGAGGGCCTACCCTTAGCCGCTTAGGTGCACGGTCATCTATAAGTCCTCGGCGATCAGTTACGGGAACGATGCCCAGACGGAGACCGTACGGGGTCGAGTTTACTAAGGAAGAGTTTCGGAGAGAGTTCCCGAAGTTGGCCGAAGAGATAGAGGAGAGAGTGACGCAGTACCCCGTGGGAGGCGTGAGACGCGAGAGCAGCAACGACGAGAGCGAGCTGAGGGACCCCAACGCGATCTCGTACCTCAGAAGATGCAGCACCGTCGAGGAGGCCGAGGAGATCATAGCCTACATGGAGCGGACAGGAGAGATAACTGAGGAATACGCAGATGAACTTAGGAAGCAGGCCCGGCAGCAGGGCTTGGCGAGCTTCGGAGAGAAGAAAGAACGAGGCTACTACTTCACGAGGTACTGGCGGAGAGGGTCCAACGCTCGAGATGAATAAGACTCCTATACCGCTACCTTAGGGTTGTCCGTCCTTCCACCGTAGACCCTTCACGGACCGGCCTCTTCACGTTTGATCAGTAGCTGAAACTAACAGCTCAGCCGCGTACATCGAGGCGTTCAGGAGAGCAATGGGATGTAACGGGCCTGCACCCGGCACTGAGTTCACGCGGCAAAGCTGAAATCCACAAGACGTGAGAACGGGCCCCTAGGAGGGATTGAGATCCGAAAAACCCCAATCGGCATCGTGATGCTTAACGACGAGAGGGAGCACGTCTACACGAGGAACAATGCTGAGTGCATGGAGGTGGTCCAAAGGTGGGCTGACATCATCCGGAAAGGCGTTGGGACTGTGGACGGCTCTGCCCCTGAGGTGGTTCCCGGTTCAAGGATCATAACGTCGGTACGCGTGGCGCAGGATGTGGGTGAGGAGCTCCTCCGCGCCGGTTGCAGACAGGTCGTCATGTGCTACTACGTATGGGACTTCCCATTCCTAGCCTGGCCCTTCATCAACACGTTCGGCCGCGACAAACCGATCCTGAGCCTCTCCAACAACAGCGGGAAGTACCCGGGCAACGTGGGGCTCCTCGCCACGGATGGAGCGCTTCGCCAAGTCGGGCTGAGAACCCATAGAATCACCGGGAACATGGACGACCCAGAGGTGCAGTCGAAGGTCTTCGACTGGGTTCGAGCCTCGCAGGCCTTGACGACGATCAGAAACGAGGTCTATGGGATGTATGGCGGCCATTCGATGGGGATGGAGACAGGCTACTTCCACCTCGTGCCGACGATCAAGGCTCTGGGCGTAACGGTCAGGCAGGTCGACCAGTTGCTGCTCGTGAAGAAGATGGAGGAGGTTGACGAGAGAGAGGTCGAGAGAGGCCTCGCGTGGTTTGAGAGGCTGCTCGGCGACCGGCTGCGGTACGACGGCCGGATGCTGACGCCTCAGACGCTCAAGACGCAGATCAGGCTCTATCTGGCTATGGAGATGGTTAACCGTGAGAAGGGCTTCGACTTCTGCGGTTTGAAGGGGCAACGCGAACTGACCGAATACGTCTGCCTAGGCGATGTCGCTGAGATGTTGATGAACGACCCCTATGATTGGAGGGGGCCCAAGGAGCCTGTGGTCTGCGCCACGGAGGCCGACGCATACGCGGCCGTGACGATGCAGCTCATGAAGTACGTGAGCGGTGGGCTCCCGGTGCTGTTCATGGATGTTAGGCTCTACCATCCAGACAAGGACATCTGGGACTTCTGCAACTCGGGCAATCACGCCAGCTGGTACGCGGCGAGAAGCATGAGCTCTGAGGAGAACTTCGCGAAGGTCACCTTCCACCCTGCTTTGGAGTTCTACTTCAAGGCTGGGGGCGCGTCTGTGGAATTTGACGCAGCTCCAGGAGAGATGACCTTCGCCCGCCTCGGCCTCTGGGAAGACAGGCTTTATATGGTGTTGGCTCTAGGCGAGAGCCTCGACCTCCCACCTGAGGAAAGGAGAGCGTTGAACGCGCAGACAGACCCAACCTGGCCGCACGTCCACGCTAGGCTCCGCTGCAGCTTCGAGGAGTTCCTCAGCGCCTTCCCCAGCAACCATGTCCTAGGAGTCTACGGGAACCGGCTCAGGGCCTTAACGTACCTATGCGAGATCGCGGGTATCGAGCCTGTCATCCTCGGTCCCGAGAAGGAGAGACGCATCACACCTGTCTGGGACAGTATCCGAGCGTAGCTGACGCAGAGAACGCTAAGTGACACGCTACTGGCAGCCTCCGGGGCCAGAGTTCACGGGGCACAGCCAACAATGCCGCAGGTCCGCCACTCTCAGGGCTCCCGCGTCGAGTACGAGCGTAGGCTATGCTGGCCCTTCTTCGCCACCCCGAGCTGACGCTCCAGCTCTTCGACTTTGGCCTTCAACTCAGCGTTCTCCCTCTCTAGGGCGGCGATCCGCTTCCTAAGCCGAGCCATGACCACGTAGTGGCCTACGTCGCCCTCCCTCATTGAGAGAGCTCACTGTGAGACCGATCAGTTCTCGCCGAATATCGACTTTTCGCCTTCGACGGGGCTCAAGTCTTTGCATCGAGGAAGAAGAGAGGGCTGCTGGCTAGGCCGACGTTTGGCTAGGAGCCTCGGGTTCTTCAGGCTCCTCTTCGCCTTCGGCCTCTGCCACACGTTTCTCGACAGTCTCCTGCGACGCTCGCACGCCCGGCTCACCCCCGCCAGCAGCAAGCTCAGAGGGCGCAGTTATGAGCCTCGACTTTCTGACGCCTACGTGGCGCAGAGGGGTGACCTTCCTGCCTTCGTTGTAGATGTCTGATGCGAGCTTTCCTAGCACCGCTTCTTGAACGAACTGATCGTATGTTAGCTCCTTTGACTTCTGCCGGGCGACCTTCTCCATCGTAAGCCTCAGCGAAGTGCTCTGCTTTGAGTTGACTCTCCTAGGGGTACACGCTAGCACCGAGAGGCGGAGCGTGTAGCCGTCCTTGGTCGTCACGTCGAAGATGCCGTCAACCCTGGTGCTTCCACGCCTGACGATGCTTCTCAGGTAGTCCCTTGCATACGCGTGCCCCTTGAAGATCGTCCCAGCCTTGCTTCCCTCAACGTCCGTGACCTGGAAGCTGATCCCGATATTCTGGTGAGAGAAGTCCTTCGTCACATCATAAAGCGTTGTCTCGATCGTCCTTCCCAATGGGCTGGACCCTTCTGAGACAGGTATCGAGCCAAGCTCGACCTCGCCGAAGTAGCTCGGGGCGAATACCGTAAACCACTTCTTGGCCCGCCACTTATCTCTCACCCTTCTGCCTTTCCGAGATGACATAGCCCTCACTTGGCTCGCGGCGGGCCATTCGAAGCGGGCCTAGCCTGCTCGTTCCTCAAAGCTTGGATCGTCCTCTCCGCGACCCGAATGTTTTGCAGGAGATCGTCCACGGTGGCTATAAACGTTTCAAGCCTGGCAAGGCTTCGGATCGTCGTGACCACAGTCTCTCCTTCCACGATAGTCTCGATCGTCAAACCGGGAGGAGCCGGCTGATTGTCCACCGCGACAGCCTCTGCGACAGCTTGGGCAGAGCGTTTATCCGCGTATCTGGCTCTGACGACCGCTTGGTCCGAGGCTTCCAGCCTCCATCTGCGACGCTACCAGCTCGTCAACCGACCTGAGGAAATCCTCTCTCTTCCCAGCGGGGATGATCGCTCCTGCCGCAATCCTATGGCCGCCGCCCGTGCCGCCGACAACTGACGAGGCCTGAGCCAAAGCGACACCGAGGTTGAGCCCTCTGCCTACGAGAGGATCGCTGCCTCTGGCAGAGACCTTCAGCCTCCCGTTCCCCATCGCGGCTGTCGCGACGAGGGGCTTCGCAGAGCTGAATATGGGAACCGTAGCTAGGAGGCTGAGCACGGAGCTGACTACGCGATCTGAGACGGCGTTCTCACAGTTGACCCAGTGGATCGCGTTCAACTCCTTGACCCTATCCTGGCTCCCCGTGAGCAACTTCATCCCTTCAGCGAGCACCTTCCTGTACTCTGCAAGCACTTCGTAGGCTTCGTCGAGCGCCCGTGGGGCCCTGTCTCCCAGGGCGATCGTCAAACCTAGCCCAGGTCTACCAACCCTGCCGCAGGCGTTCAGAAGCGACGAGAACTCTCGGCCGTCCCTGAGGGGGGTAAGCCTGTCTTCTTTTACCAACGTGTAGAGAGTTCCGATCAGGCCAACCGAGCTTGCGGCGGGGAACCCACGCGACACAAGGAAGGCTATGATGCCGTTGAAGAGGGCCTTCTTCTCGTCTTGCGTAAGGTCGCCTAGGACCCTCCATCGATCCCCTTCCCTAATGGGGATGTCAAGCTTCGCAAGCAGGGCTACGCATTGGTCTTCCTCTCCGCTCAGACCTGGCAGGAAGGGGTTGGTTGTGCTCGCTAGGGCTCTGTGAAGGGGCCTGGTCTCTCTTCCGAAGAGGAGTAGGTCTACATCCGTCCTCAGTAGCCCGCTCTCAACCGCGTCCTGCACAATGGTCTTGTTCATACCTGTCAGGCTGCGTTCAGCATTCCTGTCTTGGAGGTCTCCCAAGGCGCCGAGAACCGCGAGGGAGGAGAGGTCCACGTTCTTCGCGTCCATAGCCTTCGCGACGAAGTAGGCTGTCCCCGAGGCGCTCAGCTCCTTCTCTCCGCTGACGTTGAAGAGGTGAGGGTTGACGTGCAGAAGCGTATCCGCCGCCTTACTCTCGATCACCTGGTGGTGGTCGATGACGAGGACGCTCCGGCCCTTCAAGGCTCTCCCTAGAAGCTCAAGGCTTCCGCTTCCTAGGTCGGTTAGGACCGTCAGCTCCGGGTCACCGACGGTCGCTTCGGCGAGGCTCAGCTCGTCGAGTTGCTGGATCACCCTAGCCTGGAAGCCTATGCCTGCCCGTAGCAAGGCTTTTGCAACGACCGCGCCGGAGGTCTGCCCGTCGGTGTCCACATGCGAGATAAGCCTGACCGGCACATCCTTCCTTCCCCAGTTGGTCAGGAGCTCTGCGGCCTCTCTCGCCGCCTTGAGCAGGCGCTCCTCCAAGCGGGGCTCCTGTTGCATGAGACCCACTTACTTGACGGAAAGAACTACTGCCTTGAACGACCAGTCAGGCGGGAGTATTCCCAACCGCTTGTAGTAGCGTGACAAGCGGTGCACACGGGCCTCGATCAACTGAAGCGCATGCTTGTTCACCGAGTCTGCTTTGTTCCTTTCAAGGTGGCCTGCAAGCCGAGTCGCCTTCGCGACGAGGCTCTGAAGATCCTCCGGGATGCCGGGCGCAACCCCCTGCTCCTTGAGGACCTGGAGCACGGACTTCCCTGTGATCTGTTTGGCCAGGGGCACACCATGCTGGTCTCGAAGAACAAGCCCGATTCTGCTCGGTGGGACGAGGTCTCTGCCAAGCTTCGTGATCAGCGCCTCGACCTCCTCGGGCTCGTACTTGGACCAGACGGGAGGCTTGCGGGAGATCGGCCTCACCGAGTGAGACCTGCCGTGCGCGTGAGCACGTCTCTTAACCACTTGCAGTCCTCCCGAGAGATGGCGTCCTCTAACGCGGATACTCCGTATTTAAGGGTTCTATGTGGCTTCTCAAGCCGACCAGCCTCAAGGGCCATCAGCAGAGAGGTACCAGCTTAGGAAATGCTCGAGGGCTTCTCGTCTGTGAGAGATCATATTCTTGCGTTGAGAACCCATCTCAGCGAAAGTCAAACCTCCACCATCGCGGGGTTCAAAGATAGGGTCGTACCCCCATTGGACACCGCGTTCGGAGAGCGCTATCCGGCCTGAGGCCTCGCCTTGGAACACGAAAGGCTTCTCACCGCTTCTACAGAAGGCAACCGCGCACCTGAAGACCGCCTCTCTGTCAGCGACGCCGTTCATGAGCTTAAGCACCCTGCTGTTGCCTAGGGTTCGCTGAATGTAGGAGGAATACGGCCCAGGGAAGCCTCTCAGCGCACGGATGAAGAGCCCGGTGTCCTCTACTAGGACCGGTGACCAGCCCCGCCTGACAAGAGAGGCCGCAGCCAGCCTCGCAATCCTCCGGAGAGAGTCAGATTGAACCTCAAGCTTCGGTTCCGTTAGCATCTTGAGGGGTATGCCGCGCTCTGAAAGGATGGACTCTGCCTCCTTGAACTTCTCCTCGTTTCTCGTGGCGAACAGGATCGGTTCCATCTCGCGGGTCCCTCTAGAACCTGAAGCCGCAGAGGTCTCGGCTATCACCCAAGACTTGTACGAGACCTAGCTTGGTCAACGCCGTGCCTCAATGGCCACGGCCATCTCCGCCAGAAGGCCTTGCCTCTTGGATTCAGCATCAGTCCGGCAAGATAGCTTCGACGGCAGCGTCTATGCCCGTGTAGTACTTCTTGATCTCCCCAGCCCCGTATTTCGCCCTGAACTTTTCCACGACGGCCTTGACCGCCTCCTTCTCGTCGAGAGCCTTCACCGAGACCGTGACGGCCCTGCCACCGGCTCTGAGAGTTAGGCTTGGCTTCTCAACAATGTTCTTGTACCAGTTGGTCTTCGAGCCTGAGACCGGCAAGAGAAGCATCTTGCGGCCCTCGACGACGTACCAGACCGGTGTCCGGTAGGTCTTCCCGCTCCGCCTGCCCTCAGAGCTTATCTCGACCTCGTTCGACTCAGCTAGGGCTTTGAGGAAGGCCTGAGTGCTCAACAGTTCTCACCCGTCCCAGCTGAGGATTGGGAGCCTAATAACCTTTCATCGACGCCTCCGTTGCCTGGTGGAAGCTACTAGCTGCTCGCATCTTGAGGTGACGAAGCGTCAAACCTGAACCTGCGCAGAGGCCTGCTTCGGCTTAACCTTGATGACCGCTTCCACCTTGCACCCCGGAGGTGCCTGAATCTTGGACTCAGCGTTCTCGCCGATCGCCACGAGAGTGTATACCCCAGCCGTTTCAGCTCTGCATCTCTGAACGAGGTTGATCAACGCGTTCTGGGTCTCACCTGTCCTGATGACGTCGTCAACGACGAGAACTGACTCTCCCCGCTTTATGGCTCCTTTGGGCACGTAGAAGGCCATCATCATCCCGGTGTCTTCGGGTATGTAGTTCTCCTCGACGAACTCGGGGACGCCGACTTCCTTCGCCCTCTTAGCGATGACGAGGTCAACGCTCACCGCTTGAGCTACCATCGTCCCCAGCGGGATGCCGTCTACCGCAGCGGTTAGAACCTTAGTGACCCTTCTCCCAGCGAACTTTCCAAGCGCGTCCTGAGCAGCCATCTGGAGCAGAGTCGAGCTGCCTATGATGCCGGTGTTGTCAAAATAGCCGTGGTCATCGAACTTGACGCGGTCCCAGAGTTCATGCTGCAATCCCACCACGGGGGAGAGAGCGGCCCATATACTCACAGCTCTCTCGCTGCTAGGGAGAACGTGGCCCTTAACATACCTGCTTAAGACCGTGACTTGGAGGCCCACCAACTGTGAAAGCTTGCGGTACGTGAAACGCCTCTTCGCAAGCCTGAGGAGGTCGATCGTCATAAGGCGGAACTTGAGGTCGTGAGCATGACTGATAGCCTTCAGAGCCGGACCACCAGAAGCACCGGAGTATCGGCCAGAGACTATATAACTTTACCCTGACAAGAGAAGGATGCTCAACAAAGGCATCCAGTTCAAGGCGGCTAACGGGCTTTTCCACCCCGAGGGCAGCCCTGCGCCCAAGACGTTAATCCCGCACGCCATCTCACCGGTCGGGGCCTCTACCGAGCACTCTGCACGCGGGGTTCAAGCGGTCCATTCGCTTAGGCTCCTGACGGATGTCCAAGCAGAGCCGGATCCCGAAGATAGCAGCTTGGTCCCGGCGGACCGCTTGGGTTCAAGCGGGCCCGGGGGGATTTGAACCCCCGATCTCAGGCTCCGAAGGCTTCCACCAGATGCTTAGAGGTCTGTGTCCTAGTCCAGGCTGTACGACGGGCCCACCTCTACAGAGCTTTCATGGCTCTTATTTGCCTTATGAGGCTCACGTGCGCGACCGTCGACCGGGCCTTCGGCGGCAGTCGATCCCGTATCAGTTCCCTGAAAGAGGCGTGTTACGTACGGTGTCGTAGAGGGTTATGATGTTTCCCGTCGGCACCTCGGGTTGTGGGGCGTGGCTGGGGGCCAAGATGAGGCCGCCATTCCGGCCGCACTTGGCTATGCGGTCTAGGGCCTCCTGCCTAACGTCAGCCGGGCTTCCGAACGGGAGCGTTCTCTGGATGGAGATCGTGCCGTGAAGCGTCAGCCTATCACAGTATAGGCGTTTGACCAACCCTGGGTCCATGCATTCAGGCTGAACCGGGTTCAGTATCTGGACGCCCACCTCGATCAGCTCAGGGATTAGCCTGCTGATGTCTCCGTCGCTGTGGTACTGGATGTAGACGCTGGCTCTTCGCTTCTTCAGCTCGTCTATCAGGGCTTTCAGCCTGGGTTTGAAGAACCTCCGCCACTGAAGAGGCGAAATGATGAGGCCCTGCTGCATCGCTACGTCATCTCCCAGGTGGGCTACGTCTACGCCTTGCTCCATGAAGCGGCGCCCCATTTCGCACCTGTACTTGAAGAGCCGGTCTAGCAGCTTCTCTGCGAAGGCGGGGTTCACGTAGAGGTCTCGTAGGAAGGTTGTGAAGCCTCTGAGGGCCCAAGCCATCTCGAAGAAGGTCTGCCACATCGCCGCGACGACCACGTAGCGTTCACCCCAGGCCCTCGCTTTAGCCTCTAGACCGTTCCAACGTCCAGCGGCGTCTAGGTCGGGGAACTCGTATCGCTCAAGGTTCCTGGTTTCCTCAAGGGGGTGCCGGACGAAGCGGTGATGTGTCTTAGTAGAGGTCGCCTCATATCTTATGCCCCATTCGTCCTCGAAGCTTCCATCAGGTAGAGGCTTGAAGAGCCCGAAGGGCTCGATCAGCCTAGCCTCCTTTCTGAAAGCATCGGACGGGTTTACGCCCAATGTTCGAAGGTCGATGCCAAGCCTCTGCTTGATAGCCTCCTCATCGCCGCCGTAATATGCGTTAAGCCGGTCCCAGGTATCTCTCCTGAAGCTACCGCATGGTTCATCCAGCGGAACCCTGTCTGGCTCACGGTGTTCAAGGGCGGTGAGGACCCGCTCCCTTGGACTTAGGGTCTCCATAAAGCCTCGCCTCTACGTCGGAGTAGGGAACATCTTGGTTGTCGTAAAAGGCTTGCTCAAGGGCCGTCGTGTCGTGGCCTCTCTTCAGAGGGCTCGAGGAGTTCACGCAGCCTACTGGACCCTCCTTGTCCCTCGGGTTTTTAAGCGGTCAGCGCGTATTCTTGCGTGGCAAGATGGAGGCTGAAGGCTGCAGGCCTCTGAGGGACTAGGTTGAAGGCTTCTGAAGCGATGCAGAGAGAGATCGTTGTCGTGGATGAGGGTGTTTCAGTCGCTGAGGCGTCGAAGGCCATGCGTGAGAAATCTCAGGGCTGCGCCATTGTTCTCCGCGAGTGTAAGCCTGTAGGGATCCTCACCGAGCGAGACGTAACCTGGAAAGTGGCGGGTGACGGCCGCGACCCGAAAGCCTTGAAAGTCAACGAGATCATGTCTTCGCCTCTCATCACCATTGACCCTGACGCTGACATCGTCGAGGCAGCGAAGCAGATGAAGGAGCACAAGATCCGGAGGATAGCGGTCGCGCGGAATGAGATCCTCTACGGGATCCTCGCAGCTGCAGACATTGCCCGCCACCTCGAGGGCTACGTCGACGCGGAGGTTAGAAGGATACTGAGGTACGCCTTCTTCCCGATCAGCCACAGCTAGCGACGAGAGACCCGCCGGCATCTACGGATCGCAAGGCTCCTCTGACACAGGGAATTATCCTGGCGCATGTTGGGCCAAGACCTCTTCGTCTAGCTCCATGCCCAGCCTGGGAATCTCCGAAGCAGAGCACTGTCCCAGTTGAGAGGCCCTTCGGCATTTAAGAGGCCCGGAGCCGCCGTGATCACAGGCTTGACAGGGTGAGGCCCTTGACCTGGGAGGAGACCGTCGAGGAGTATGGTCGACTGGTTGAGGATGCGCTGCGGGCCCGCTTCGCGTCGATCAGGCGGGAAGGAGAGGCTTACCATCCTTACATCGGAGGGCTCTACACCAGCCTTGAGGAGTACGTCTCTAGGAGGGGGATGCGGTTTGCCTCCTTCAGCGCCTACCTTACCTACAAGGGGTACGGCGGCGTGGTCGACGATCGGATAAGGGCCGTCTGCGCAGGCCTAGAGCTCTACAGGCATTCCATCCTCGTACACGACGACCTCGTCGACGGAGACGAGGCTAGGCGAGGTGGAAGAGCCTTCCACAAACTCATTGCTGAACGTTATGATGATAGGTTCGGTGAAGGCGTAGCGGTCTTCATGGGAAACGCCCTCTTCGCCTTGGCTCAGGAGGCGGTCTTGAACTCGGGCTTCGACGCCTCGAAGGCAGGGCAAGTCGCGGCGTTGATGGCCGAAGGCTACAGGAGGGTGAACGAGAGCCAGGTCCTAGACTTGCTCTTCGAGTACCGAGAGCCGTCCTTGGACGAATGGCGTGTGATGGCGTCGAGGCGAGCCGCTTCGCTCTTCACCCTGGCCCTGAAGACGGGTGGGATTCTGGCCGACGCATCGAACCTTGACTTGGCGCTCTTGGAGGAGGCGGGCGTCCACATGGGCTACTCGTTCGACATTCAAGACGATATCATAGACACCTTCGCGACGGAGGAACAGTACGGGAGGGCTCCGGGCGGCGACCTGGCGCAGGGAAAGAGGCCGCTCCACGTCATGCACGCGTTGCAGAGGGCGAGCGAGGAAGATAGAGCCTTTCTCGCAAAGGTTCGAGGCGAGAAACCCATGCCGCTCGAAAGCTTGGAACACGTAAGAAGCATCATCAGAGAGACCGGGGCCTTGGACGCGGCGAAGAACGCGTCGAAGAAACACGCCGAGAGAGCTAAGGCCTTGATCGCAAAGACCGGGCTGGGGCACGACGCAAAGAGGCTTTTCGACGCCCTCATCACCTACGT
>CAYRUY010000040.1:0-17484 GCA_964427455.1 uncultured Candidatus Bathyarchaeia archaeon
GTCGCGTACAGGATTGCGCCCCGAGCCGAGTCTACAACGTATCCTTGAGCATCAACGCCCGTGTACGGCTTGATTCCCGGAATGCGGACGCTGCCCAACGCGTCCGGCTTGACAACGAAGCTGAATCCAACAGGGGTGACGAGCATGCCCATCTCGCCGGCCTGCCCCGGACCGACTGTGGCTGCCGCGTAGAGCCCAGCGGTCACACCTTGGATGACGACGCTCTTTGAGACGCCTACCTCTCGCGCGGTTAGGCCCGCGGCGACCAACTGTCCCGTCGGGTTCTGGATGCCGCTTACCGCGACGAGGAAGATACTGTCGGGGTGGGTGAAGTTGGCGAACCAATCGGTTGACTTGTCATATTCGGCGAGCTGAAGGTCAATTGTGACGACGCCCCAGTCGCTTGCAGTCCTCGCGGGTGCGAGGAAGTAGTCTGCAGGCATGCTTACCGAGTTGTAGAGCATGTACCAGAGGAAGGTGGCCTGTCCGCGCAGGTTCTGCTCGTTGACGAACTTCATGGTGTCCAGGGGGGTGGTTTGGTGAAGCCTCATAGCGTTCGTGGTGACGAAGCCAAGGCCACCCCCGTAGCAGGCCTCAGTGAAGACCTCTGCTTCGAAGTACCTGAGGAAGGGCTCCAGGGGAGGGGAGCCCCTCAGGAAGACCGGGTAGGAGTACATGATGCCGTCAAGCGCGTCGAAACGAGTTTCGAGAGCAGATTCCAGCTCGGGCAGCCAGCTGTAGAAGAGCCTGTGCTCCCAACCCTCATACCTTGAGAGAAGCGTCCTCGGGTAGGTGTAGCCGTACATGACCCCTGTGGCATAGGCGGCTAAGTATGGGCTGTCGCTTGCTAAGTCGAGTGAGATCATCATCTTGACCTTGGACCCTAACTCGTCAAAATGCCTCTCGACAAACTCCCTTGCGCCCCAAAGCCCCTGGTAGTGCCCTGGCATGGCGGCAAGCCAGACTGTTCTCTTGGGCGGGTTGTTCGCAAAGACCTTCGGAAGCTCGATCAGCAAAGAGACCCCCATCGCATCGGTTGCTCCGGGGGCTATCTGTGGTACGGGCGACCATGAGTCGTAGAAGCCTGTGATAACGGCAACCTCGTTGCTGAGTTCGGGGTCAGAGCCCGGTATCACCGCTATGAGGTTCGCGACGTCTTTGTTCTCCCATTTCATGAGGCTGCTCACCCATATGGTGGCGCCCGCCGCCTGGCCTGCCAGCTCCCTCAGCTTGGAGGCCACTTCTCCTTTCACATAGAGCCTTGGGAAGCTGAGCGGGATGTTCAGGACCTTCTGGACGGCCTCAACTGCCGTCGTGTCCTCGGGCTCAGTGAAGATCACGCCCTTGGCCTTGAAGACCAACGCGTTCTTCCAGTACCAACGGCTGTTGAAGTCGACTAGAACAAACGAACCCTCGACATCTTTGCCATCCAACTCCTCGAGGTTGCCGCTTCCGCCGTCAATCAGCCTGTCACCCTCAGCGGGACTCTCATACGGCGAGGGGTTGACGTGGTTAGGCCACAACGGGTAGGCCTCAAATGAAGCCTTCGTTCCGTCAGGCAGAAGCGCGGCGACTTCACAGCGGTAGACTATCGGCGCTGTCGCGGTAAAGCGCTCCCTGAGCACGGTGAGCCCTTGAGCCTTCCACTCGCTTTCAATGTAATCTGCCGCCCGGAAGAAGCCATCGTACCCCGTAACCCTCGAACCCAAGCTAGTCAGATATGTGACGTGACCAAGAACGCGGGAGAAGTTGAAGCTATCGTACAGCTGTCGTATCTCCTCAGGCGAAGTAGCCTCAGGCGCCGCACTCGCGACGGAAGCATCCGACACCCACGATGAGAATGCCAGCATAACCAGCATTAGAAGGAGGGGGACACGAAGCAAGCCCGAATTACTGTCTCTCATCGGACTCGCGTGAGAGTTCGCTCCGTGTCTATTTAAGCCTTCCTAGCACTGGAACCTCCATGCCTGACGCTCCGAAACAGAGTCCGCCGGAACGAGAACGAATACTGGTAGCCGTAGTCATGTCAGACCCATCACACGGAAGGTGCCCAAGCACAGTCACAGATTCCCCAGACTTTCTGAGCATTAGAACCCTCTGCGCCCAACGACACTGGAAATCGATGTTCTAACCACATTCTTGCGCGACCAAGCCAACGGAGCGCACGCACTTGTAACGCATACAATGCTTGCTGCACACCCCCTTGCCGACGAACATGATTCTCACTTGAACCCCGCCTACATAGCGTAAGAGATAGAGACATATTGAGACCGACTCAGCCGGAAGCATTTTTGTCTAGCTCACAGCAAATTAGCATCTCGGGGCAGCGTGTTTTGAACGGTTTTTGTCGTCATATCATACGAAAGGCTTTTAAACTCAGACGGAGCAACCATCTGTCCATAGGCTCAGCAGTCGAGTTACAGACTATATCTCGGCGCTGAGGCCTAGAAAAAACAAGGAGGAAGAGTTTGACTTGAGCGAGGTTGAGCTGAAGAGCGTAATGACACCACGGATGTGGGCTTTCATCATAGTCTTCTCGATAGTGATGTCATCAGTGGGAGTGATGAGCTCGCCGTTCACGCCAACATGGACCTGGTCCATCCTGTTCGGTACAGCAACTGGTCCAGTCGTAGTGCTCTTCATAGCAATACTGCTAGGAGCGGCAGCACCTTCGATCAAGAAGATAGTGTCTCCGCAGAAGTTGGCTGTGTTGTACACTGCTGCGGGCATGTCCCTGGCCTTCTCTTGGAGCATGGTGCCGTACGGTGAGCTTCACAACGCGGCTATGTGCCATCTTGTGACCTTCCCACCGTACACAGACTACATCTCCTGGGTGTTCGGCCCTAAGGATGTGGAGTTGGTCCGACAGCTTACGACGGGCGGCGCACCAGTGCCATGGGGCGCCTGGTCCGGCTGGCTCGGCTTCTGGATCGTCTACGCCATCGTCTGGACATTCTTCTGGGTAGGATGGATCTCCATTCTCGCTGAGCGATGGATTGAGGTTGAGAGGCTGCCCTTTGCGTTCGCAGCGACGGGAACGGAGCAGATAAGCTACTTGAGCCCTCCGCCAGACGCCGACAAGGCTGTGCTGTCGACGAAGCTGAAGCTGTTCTTGGTTGGTTGGGTCCTCGGCCTTGTGGTGGTGTTGCCAATCGGTCTACACTACCTCTTCCCGTGGATTCCTGATCCTTACGGCTTCGCTTCGCCGCCTTTCATTAACTGGTACTTCGGGGTCTTGATCCTGGACACGATCTCGCCTATCAACAACCTCATCCCGGTCTGGTGGGCGATGTCTTTGAACCCGATGCACTTTGCGTTGTTCTACCTGTTTCCAGTGAAGACGTTGTTCTCGATCTGGTTCTTCGACGTCTTCGGTATCAAGCTGCCAAGCCAGGTGGCCTACTGGCTGGGCTACTTCCCCGCGGGGGTAAGGGGAGTCGGCGCGATGAACGGGCCGCCCTTCAAATGGGGTATCATAGAGGTCGGCATGTTCCTCGGCATCGTCTTCATCTGGTTCGGTTTGAACGCGAAGTGGTTCGCTTCGACGATTAGGTTGAAGAGGACGCCTGAAGACTCGAAGAGAGCTCTGCCGAACCCCGTCGCATGGATACTGATCGCGATCTCTGCTATAGTCCTCATCGCCATGATCACGTCGGCCGGCAGCTTGGTCACGTCAGCCATCTTGGTAATCATAGTGATGACGTTAACGTACCTCGGTGGCATCAGGGTCTTCGGGTACTGCGGCGTAGTGGGCACAGCTTGGATGTTCCCGAATGACCACTGGATGGAGTACCCGGTCTTCTGGCGTTGGTACTATGGGCCTAACATGACGTTGCAGACGGTGAACTACGAGTACGTGACGAGCATGATGTTGACTAACAGGTTTACGGGCGAGCTGATGGGCGAGAATAACACCCAGTTCGGCATGGCCTTGCAGATACCGATGTGCTACAAGGTGGCGTTTGACACGAAGACGCATCCGATGGACATCACGAAGGTCATCCTCGTAGCGGCTGTAATCTCAGCGGTCATAGGCTTCCCGACGGCTCTGTGGTTCGACTACACGTTCGGCACCGCTAGGACGCCGATGGGCATGTACGATGCTTGGTGGATCTGGAGCTTCCCAACGCTTAACGCCCTCTACGGTGAGCCGGGCCCAGACCCCATCATAGGACACCTCGTAGCCGGAGCCCTGATCACGATCGTGTTCGGGTTCCTGAACATGAGGTTCATCTGGTGGCCTCTCGAGCCTGCGGGCGTTGCCCTCTCAGTGAACCAGGGAGGCGGCGTCTGGCTTACCCCAGCCGTCACCATGTGGGTCGTTAAGGTCCTCGTGCTGAGGATCGGTGGCACGAAGCTGAGCGACAACTACGTCGTACCACTTTGCATCGGCTTCATCGTCGGCTACTGGTTCCTGATGTTCATCAGCGGCCTCATGGGCATGGTAAGGTTCTTCATGCCCGCGTAGGCAAACGAGGACCACGCTCGAAGCCCGTCCCCTCTTCTTTTCCCTCTTTTGAACGCCCTACAGGGCAGACTGCGCGAGGGCCAAACGGAGCGTTTAGGCCCCTCCGGACTTCAGGCAAGTCGATGTAGCCGTCCCATCTCTACAAGGGAGGGGCAGCTCAAAGCGCAGCCGGCATGGACGCGATGGGAGGCCGGCCCCCAACACAGCACCCACTGACGCAGACGAGGCCATCAATCGGCTCATCCGAGCCTTGAAAGCCTACGCGAGAATGGAAGCAACGAACTCTTCAGCCTTGAACAGTCTAAGCTCGTCTAGGCCCTGGCCCACGCCTAGGAACAGAATGGGCTTCTTGAGGACATAGACGATTGTTATTGCTGCGCCGCCCTTCGCGTCTGCGTCCATCTTCGTCAGGATCGTTGCACCGATCCCAACGGCCTTCGCGAACTCCTCGGCTTGGTTCACGGCATCGTTGCCCGTCAGAGCGTCGCCTACAAAGACACTGAGATCAGGCTTTGTCACTTGGACGATCTTCTCCATCTCATCCATAAGGTTCTTCTTCGTCTGCATCCTCCCGGCGGTGTCGACGAGGACCGCGTTCATTCCATGGGCTCTCGCGTAGTTGATGGCGTCGTATGCAACCGCTGCCGCGTCTCCGCCGTATTGATGCTTCACCGCTTTGATGCCAAGCCGCGCAGCGAGAGTTTCAAGCTGCTCAATCGCCCCCGCCCTGAACGTGTCGGAGCACGCCAACGCGACCGTGAAGCCTTTGCCCTGAAGGAAGCTCGCAACTTTGGCCACCGTGAGGGTCTTGCCTGAACCGTTTACACCGACGAAAACAATGACGTATGGGCTCTGAGCCGAAGCCTTCGAAGCAACAAGAGCGGAAAGGTCGAGCTGCTCGCATGCATGGAACAACTCGAGGAGAGCTTGACGCAAGGCGTCTCTGATGAAGCCCTCACTGTCACCAAGCCTCCGAGTCCTACTCCCGACAAGGCTGGACTTCAAGCCGACCGTGATCTTCTCAGCGACGGGGTATGCTACGTCGCTTTCGATCAGCTCCAACTGGAGCTCCCTAAGAGCTTCATCGAGCTCACCTACGGTCAGCTCCTTGTAGGAGAGCTTCTCCACGGCTGAGGTGAGGGTCTTCCTAAGCCGGTCTAGCAGGGGTCTTCGCCTCTTCTCTCCTGCGGGCTATCTCCGCGATCTTCCGCCTATCCTCCTCAAGTGCAGCGGAGGCTTGAACCCACTGCTGCTCCAGCGCTGCCCTAGACTTCTCGAGTTGGTTCACCTGTTGCTCAAGGTTTTCCAAGGCTTCGTCCAAGGTCTTCTCGACGCTCACCTCTGCCCCCACGCCTACGACGACCTTCTCAACATCGTCTAGCCTCGCCCTAATGTAGGAGCCTGCACCGATAGGGACGAGAGTCTCAACATCCTTCTTCTCGGACTTGATCGCCGTCAGAGCTTGGACAGCCAGCCTTGACTCCGTTAGGCCCGCGTTGAGCAGCTCTAGCCTGGCCCTTAGCGTTCCCAGGGTGCTCTCTATCAGCTCTGTCTCGACAAGAAGCCTCCTAAGCTCCTCTTCGTCAGTCCTCCGCTGGCTCTCCAACCTCAGCCGACTCCTCGGGAAGCTCCTCGAGCGTCACTATTTTAATTCTCCGCCTCCTCACACCGTGTCTGCTCCCAAGCTCTTGAAAGACCCTTTCGACGGCGTCCTGTCCCCTGACTGCCCTGATCTCTCTTCTGAAGACCGTCTTGGTTCTTCCCATTGCGAACTCACCTATCACCCTGAACGTCTTGACGGACGTCAAGCCTGTCTCACCGGATGCCCAGCCTATTCGTTATGGTGGCCAGCTCGGATCCAGTGGTCCCGGCGCCGACGGCCGCACCATAGCTGTTCGCGACCAAGCCGAGCTTCACGTGCCCTGTTCCGCCGTTCACTGTCCCGACACCAACAGGGACCTTAAGGATGTCCTCTAGCAGCCTCTTCTCGTCCTCTGTAGCGTTGGGATGCACGAGAACCCCCCTGTTTGTCGCAACCCCGAGGGAGCCAACATGCGGCAGGCCGGCTATCGTCCCAGGAGAGAGGTGTACGCCCAGCATCTCTTCTATGCTCACGATCGCGTCTGCTGGAATCCGCCGGTCCACTAGTCCACCGAAATCGTTGACCAAGAGGCAGTTCCCAAGAGCCGTCCACTTCGTCGAGACGACTTGTACCTCGACCCCCAGGCTGGCCTTGAGCTCGTCCACCTCGTTGGGTGTGCAGAGGTCTGGGAGAACAATCCCCCTTGAGTTCGCCGAGGCAAAGACCCCGAGCAGTTTTGAGCCGCAGACCCTGGCTCTAACCGATCTTGAAAGCCCAAGCGCCTCCGCGAGCCTATGGGTCTTCCTCTCAGAGAGCAAGCGCGGAGCGATCAGGAACTTGTCGGTGGCGACGATGAAGACACCGATGTTCGGGTCGCCAGCCAGACTGAAGAAGCCAACAGGCAACTATGTGGCCTCGACGGGGCGAAGCGTGTACACGCCATCCTCGTTCTTGAAAACTCTGACCCTCACTCTTCTAGGCGGCCGCATCCTTCCTCTCGACCAGAGGATGCGGTTCAGCTCCCGGCTCACCTTGAGGCTATCGCGGTCTTCGGGCTTAAGATGCCTAGCCGCAGCTCTACGGACAATCCTGATAGCCTTCGGCGCCCTCTGCAGCTGCGAGCCCGCCCAGACTTTGCCAAGCGAGATCGTGAGCACCCCTACCTCTTCGCCCAACTCCTCTTCCTCCGCTGGTCGCGTACTGGACTCTCTGCGTCGACCCTCCGTGCCAACGCTCTTGGATACCTCGGTAGCCTTATCTTCACCCAGGGAAACGTTCTCAGCCTCTTTCTCGGAACTCATGTGCAGCCCTAAGCCTTTATCTTGGTTCTCCTCCAATGCCGCCTCTTCGGCGTTGTTCTCACTCCGCCCACGGTCCTCGCGTAGACCCAGCCTGGCACCGCCCGCGCCTCCCTAGCCGCCTTTCCCAGCCTCAGCTTCTTGGCTAAGGGTTTGTTGCGTGCCAAGTCACCGCCTCCTTATCCTGATCTCTCTCGTCTGGGCCTGCAGCCTCTCAAGGATCGCCCTGAGCTGCTCATCAGATACCGGGATCGGGACCTTCCCCGTCTGGACAGCCCTGATCAACTCAGCCTCCAACTGGTCCACGTACTCTGGACGGACAATCCTCAGGTTAGCGAGCCTTTGCCGAGCAGCAGGACTGAGGATCTGCCTCAAAGCCAGCTCCTTCTGAAGCTTCTCCTGCTGTGCAACCTGCGCGCTCCTCTGCTCGTCGACCAGCCTCTTCTGAAGCTCCAAGTACCGCCTCCGCTGAAGCTCCTCCAGCTCCCGGTCCTCGGCACCAGCCAAGGTGTTACACCCCATCCTGCAAGTTGTCTAGCCTTTGGACGCAGCTCTCGCAATACTAGAGGCCAGTTGGTCCATCAGCGCTCTCGCTTTCCCCGTCAAGGCCCGGCCTTCCTTCGCCTGTCTGTCTACTAGCCCAGCAGACTCCAGTTGCTGAAGGATCTTCCTGATCGAGCTGCGTCCCCCCGCCCAAGCCCTCTCCGAGGCCGGCCCTCGACTCAATCTGCCGCCGTAGGCCGCAGCTAGACGAGAGACCCCTGACGGCCCATGCACGTACAGCTTCCTCATCATCGATGCGGCCCTGATGTACCACCAGTCCTCTGAGATCGGTGGCGCTTCGGCATGCGCGCTCGTCTTCGCCCGCCCCACCCAAGGAGGCGGCTTGACCTGGTCCACCGTCTCCTTAAGCTCAGAGGCAAGCCTCTCCAAGAACAGATCGCTTGGGACCTCGTAGACGGTAGGCAACGATATCTCCTAGGCTTGCGGTAATAGGTCAGAGGCTCTTATTTAAGTCCAATGAGCGTAAGCCAGAGCATTCCTCGCCCATGCATGGGGTGCGTGAAGACACTCGCACAGTTCGGACGCAGGCTCGGAATCCAGGCTACTGAGCCTGTTCGACCTGCTTCCAGGCCATCTTCAGCTCCTGAGCGCCTGCATACAGAGCCTCTCTCTCACTCGGGCTTAGGTCCCATTCAACTATTGCCTCAACGCCCTGTCGTCCCAGGATAACAGGGACTCCGATGCTAAGGTCGCTGAGGCCGTATTCGCCATCGAGGACCACCGAGCAACAGGTCAGCCTATTCTGATCCTTAAGGATGGCTTCAACCATCTCAGCGGTGTTGTTCGCCGGCGCATAGACGGTTGCGCCTTTCTTCTGGACAACCGTAAGCGCGTAGTCTTTCAACGCCGTCAGTATCTCGCGCCTAGACTCTTCGCCAAATGTCTTAGCGGCGCCACGGACAGTCACGTTCCCGAACAGTGGCAGCTGGTACTCGCCGTGCTCGCCTATCACATAGGCCTCGACATCCAGAACGGGCACCGACAGCTGCTTCGCGAGAACCGTCCTAAACCGCGCTGAGTCAAGCTGTCCTGAGCTTCCGACCACGTATCGTCGGTCACGCCCAGTCGTCCTCCAGACGAGATAATTGATCATGTCCAGTGGATTCGTCAAGGTGATGAAGACGCAGTCGCTTTTCACACTCCTGAGCCTGGTTGCCACATCTCTGATGATCTGGGCGTTCACCTGTAGGAGTTCAAGCCTTGACTTCATCTCAGGCGTCCTAGCCTTCCCAGCCGCGATGACTATCAGGTCTGAGTTGAACGTATCCTCGTATTCGCCAGAATACACCTCTGTGTTGTTCCTAAAGGCCAATGCCTGCTTAATGTCAGCAGCTTGGCCCTCAGCAAGCTCCTTCACAACATCGACGAGAAGCAGCTCGTTTACAAGGCCCCTGTTCGCAACCTCATAGGCGATACATGAGCCAAGCGTACCTACACCGATCACGGCTGCCTTGACCAAATCGGACACCGATGAACGCTACGTGACTTCGCTCCTATTTATGAGGTTGACCCGTCAGGCCGGCGACTTGGCTAAGACGCTCCTTAGCTCTCGCCAACTAGAGGCGTGTACGTGCCCGCGTCCAGAGAGACGCGATGGACGACGACAGAGGCTGGTGGAGGACACCGGTCTCGGTGATTATCGCCGATATGAGGCTGCCCGGCGTGATGTCGAAGGCCGGGTTGATCGCGACTACACCCGGGGGCGCCACTCTTCGCCCACTGAAGTGAGTCACCTCTTCGGGGTCCCTCTCCTCTATGGGAATGGAGGCGCCAGTGGCAACGTTCCGGTCAATCGTCGATGTCGGAGCTGCGACGTAGAAGGGGATTCCGTGGTGTCTCGCAAGAATCGCTAGGGTGTACGTTCCGACCTTGTTCGCGGTGTCGCCGTTCGCTGCAACCCTGTCTGCGCCGACGATAACCTTGTCAACCATTGCTTTGGACATGCAGTAGCCTACCATGTTATCCGTGATCAGAGTAAAGGGGATGTTCTCATGTTGAAGCTCAAAGGCAGTCAGCCTCGCTCCCTGAAGCCTAGGCCTAGTCTCTGCGACGTAGACGTGAATAGCTTTTCCCTTGCTCACGGCGCTCCGGATCACTCCCAAGGCGGTCCCCCACTCCGCCGTTGCGAGCGCGCCGGCGTTGCAATAGGTCAGAACTCGATCCCCGTCGGCAAGGAGTGCTTGGCCATAATCCCCAAGACGTTGGTTAACGACCACATCCTCCTGCGCGATTCGAAGAGCCTCCTCGACCACCACCTGTCTGAGCCCTTCGATGGGTTTGTGCGGATCACCAGACACCTTGGTCATGATTCTCCTGACAGCCCATGAGAGATTAACAGCGGTCGGCCTGGCCGTCTCCAAGGCTTTGGCTGCCCCGGTCAAGTCTCTGAGGAACCGATCTGGCTTCTTGGCTCTGCTTCTCACAGCGGCCAGAGCCATTCCCATCGCGGCCGCAACACCGATCGCGGGCGCGCCCCTAACAGTCATGTCCCTTATGCGCCGAGCGACCTCGTTCGGCGTCCTGCAGACCACGTACCGTGTCTGCCAAGGGAGCCGGTTCTGGTCGAGGAGAACCACATGGTCGTCAACCCATTGGACAGCTCTCAAGGTCTGTTCCAGAGGGGTCATGAGTCTAGACACCTGTACACGCTCCGGAAACGCTTCCCTGACTATTAACGGCGTTTGGTCCATACCCCAAAGAGGTCTTCGTCGTGCTGCCGCGCCAAAGCCTTAAGTCCAGCTCAGGAGGCCTGATGGGTCTGGTGGAAGCCCCCTTGACCTTCGTCGCAGGCGAGGCTCGTTGGCTTGATGGCAGGGTTCTAGTGGAAAAAGGGGAATACCTCGACTCTCTCGCTCAGCGAGGCTATGGCATGACGGAGGAGGGGGGACGACTCGCCCTCTCACCTGAGGAGAGCCTCTACCTTGTGGCCGAGGGGAAAATGACGGTCAAGGACAAGGACGACCGCGAGCCAGCGTTCAGAGAGCTTGCTGAGGCTTTCCTGCGTAAGGATGCAGAGGTCTGGACCCGATACCTTGTCTTCAGAGACCTGAGGAGTAGAGGGTACGTCGTAAAGGAAGGGTACGGACTCGGCCTCGACTTCAGGGTCTACGATAGGGGCACATATGGGAAGGAGCCAGCGAAACTGATCGTGGTTGGCGTCTCCGAAGGCAAGCCTCTAAGGATCGATGCGCTCGTCGAGAATCTGAAGATGACGCAGAGTTCGAAGAAGGAGCTTGTGCTCGCCGTCATCGATAGAAGAGGAGAGGTGGTCTACTACGCAGTATCACCCCTGGGATTCTAGTCCAGAACCGCCGGCGCGGACTGGGCCACAAGCCGGTCTGGAAGCGGCAGGTAATCCCTTCAACCTTAGCCGTGAGGCCTTCAGGTCGGGATTCACACCCGCGCTGGAAAGCTCTCCACAGTCATCGTCGGCCATGCGGGATTCAGTAGGGAGCTGAGCAAAGCATGGGAAGAGCGGCCAGGAGGTTCCAACCGCTCCGTGGCATGAAGGACTACCTGCCCGAGGGCCTGGCGAAGCGGAGACACATCGAGGATACGATCCGACAGCTTTTCCACCTTTACGGTTACATGGAGGTTGAGACATCCCCCCTCGAGCACTACGACCTGTTAGCTGCTAAGGTCGGAGATGAGACACGACGAGCTATGTATACGTTCAAGGACCTCGGTGGACGAGATGTGGCGCTGAGGCCGGAGGGGACAGCGCCAATAGCAAGGCTTGTAGCGACGAAGCTCAGGACGGCGCCAAAGCCACTAAGGCTCGGATACATCTGGGACTTCTTTCGGTACGATGAGCCTCAGCTTGGAAGGCTTCGACGCTTCTATCAGGGAGGGTTCGAGCTCTTTGGGGTCCCAGGTCTAGAGGGAGACCTGGAGACCCTTACAGTCGCCCTAGACCTGATGACGAGGCTTGGGTTCACAAGGTTCAACGTGAAGGTGAGTAACGTCGCAGTCTTAAGGGGGCTCCTAAGCCAAGCAGGAGTCCCAGAGGATGCCGAGAACGCGATCCTGTCGCTAGCTGACAGGAAGAAGTACACGGAAGCCCTAAGCCGCCTAGAGAGCTCAAAGGTGCTGCATGAGACGGTCAGATCGATCTCAAGGCTATTCGGTCTTAGGGGCTTGGACTACCCGAGTCTTCTCCGCGAAGCGACGGAGGTCTGCGGCGGATGCCCTCAGGCTGTCGAGGCGCTCGGTTCACTTCGAAGGCTGCTAGACGAGACCAGAGGCATCTTCCCCCGTGCGGAACTGCTCGTCGACCTTGGCTTTGCCAGAGGCCTAGAGTACTACACCGGCCTCATCTTCGAGATCTTCGCTTCCCAGCTCGAGATCGCGTTGATAGGTGGCGGCCGCTATGACGGGCTCGTTGAACTCTTCGGAGGTGAGCCCACGCCAGCTGTCGGTTGCTCTCCCGGAATAGACAGGTTGCTTCTAGCCATGGAGAAGGAGGGACTCACGACCGCAACTGAGCCTTCAAACCTCGTCTACCTGGTTCCACTAGAGAGTAAGTCTGCGGGTCAAGCAGCCCAGATAGCGTATCAGCTCCGAAGCCTAGGTCTGCCCGTGGAGACCGACGTTTCAAGGAGGGGACTCAAGAGAGGGCTGGCCTACGCTAGCCAGAAGGGTTTCCCCTTCGTCGTGATCCTCGCTGAAGAAGAGATGAGGAGGGAGAAACTCATCTTGAGGTACATGAGGCATGGGACTCAACGAGAAGTGGCGTTCGAAGAGTTAACCGACGAACTCAAGCGGTTCTCTGGGAGCAGATCGCTCAGCAAGGCCGAACTCATGCACGGAAAATCTTAATAAACACATGGTCTCAGACATCGCCTGGTGCCCAGGTAGCTCAGCGTGTCCCTATTGTGGAAGGGCGCGATGGAGAGCGTCCGGCTGAAGACCGGATGCGCTTGGCGCAGGAGGAGCGTCGGCGCCGGAATGTCGCTGGTTCAAGCCACTGGGAGGCATTCGCTCCTTGTGGGAGAATCCGGCCCTGGGCACCTCTATCCGCACCCATGCGGTGATCCCGAGAGGCAGCTGGCTACCATAGTCGCCTTGCGTGGCGCTGCCTCACTTGCCAAGGAAGACAAAGGGTGGAGGCTCTACAACGACCTACAGCATCGATGATGATAGCCAGAAGAAAGCTCAGAACGAGATGAGTCTCCTCAACTCACGGATGGAGGCGCTCGCGCGCGCCAGGGCCGCGCTCACCGGGGAGACAAGGCTGCTCCGCGCTGAAAGGGACAGGTTGAACAGCGAACACCGCGAGGTAACGGGCAAACTCAAAGAGCTCAGGTCGAGAGAGAGGCAACTTAGGGACCATACCGACGAGCTAAGAAACAGGATCGTGGAAACCAGAAGCGCTTCGGTTTCAGCACAAGAGCAGGCCGAGCAGCTGAGGGTTAAGGTCGACAAGGCGAAGTCCCAGGCCAAGAGGAACCCCGAAGACGTGAGCAACGAACTGCGGGAACTCAACTGGGAACTCCAGACATCGCCGACCAACATGACCAAGGAGAAAGGACTGATGAAGCGGATAAAAGAGGTCTCGGCCGAGCAACACCTCCACGAAAGAATAGGTGAACTCGAGCTTCGCCTAGCAGAGGCGCAGGCAAGACGACTTGGCTTGAGGCTTTCCCTGAGCAGAGACTGGGAGGCCTTGAAGGGACTGCGTGATGCTCGCGACTCCCTGCGAGAAGAGATAGCTGAGCTTTCGGCTAGAGCAACGTCGGTGAAGAGCAAAGCTGATGAGGCTCATCAACGCTACTTGGAGAAGAGAGTGAACCTGGAGACCCTTGGCAGTGAGATGAGGAAGATTGCCCTCGAGATGGAAGGTCTGAGAGACCAGCTCGAAGCGAGACGTCAGGAGGAGGAGAGGAGCAAGTTGAAGGCCATAGCCGGTGAGGCTCGGAGAAGGCTAGGAAGGGGAGGCAAGATCACCTTTCAGGAACTGCAGGCCCTCTCGGTAGACGAACCAGCATAACCCTTAGGCCGGAGATGAACGTGGTAGAGACCGGGAAAGAGCCTAGGAGCTTGGTCATCCTCTGCGTTGACAGAGACGACGACATAGGAACCAAGACCGGCATACCAACACCTCTCGTTGGGAAAGACGCAGTCCTGAATGCCGCAACACAGCTGATCGTCAAAGACCCCGAAGAGGCGGATGCCAACACCCTCTTTGAAAGCCTGAGGGTCCTAGATATGCTTCGGTCTCGGGCTAAGGATGAGACATACGAGGTCGCGGCTATCGCGGGGTCAAGCCTTGGAGAGATAGAGGCTGACCGGAAGATCGCCAGGGAGATCCAAGAGGTCCTTGAACGATCCTCAGCCGAGGCCGCCATTCTGATCTCGGACGGCTACACGGACCAATCGGTCTCGCCCATCATTCAATCCTACGTTCCTATCGTCTCTGTTCGGAGGTTCGCGGTCCGCCACAGCGAAGCCCTTGAAACGAGCTGGTTCATCTTCACAAGGTACCTCAAGATTCTCTTCACCGACGAGCAGTACGCAAGGTGGACGCTAGGAGTACCGGGCATTCTGGTACTTATCCTGACCTCGTTCTTCGCCCTGAGTTTCCTCTACCCGCAGGTTCCCTTCTCCACGTACGGCACCGTAGTGGCTCTGGTCATCATAGGTGCCGCCCTGATCGTGAAGGGTTTCGGCATAGACAAAGCAGCTGGATCCCTTGTCTCAGATGTCGCCGCCAGACCGTCGGTGCTAGTCAACGCCTTCGGAACAGTCGCGGGCACAGTCATCTGCATCCTAGGCCTGCCTCAAGGCATCGCCAAGGTTCAGAACACCGTGCCCGCGGGGTACATGAATGACCTCGCAATGTTTCTCTCGTATGGAAACCTGATATCAGCGGCGTTCATAGAAGGGGCTGTCGACTACTTCATGATTGGGATATCGGTGGTACTCATCGGACGAGCTGTGTACTACTTTTTCGTCAGAAGCGAGAAGATGTGGTCCAACTCCGTAGGCGTCGTCGCCGCTGTCCTCGTAGCTCTCACGCTGAGGAACGCAACCAACATGCTAAGGGAGATACCTGAGAGCGTGACAGACCCGACGGCGCTGAGCTTCTTCACGTGGATCACCTTGGGCATACTCCTCACGATTCTCAGCATCATGATTGTGCATAGACTGAGGCGACGGTTCTCGCAGTACTTCAGCAGGACTGACGAAGGTTGAGGTCGAAAGGCAGCCATCCCATAGGCGTCGTAGGAGGAACTGGGTTCGAGACTGTCCTCAGGCTAGAGGAGGCTAGGAAGATCGAGACGCCCTTCGGTGAGACGCCGGTGGTCCACCTGGGCCAGATCAATGGACGTGACATGGCCTTCCTACCACGACATGGGGCTGCGCATAACGTGCCACCTCATCGAGTGAACTACAGGGCAAACATCTGGGCTCTGCACAGAGTCGGGGTTAGAAAGCTCATCGCAACGAACGCCGTAGGAGCGATCAACCCCGCTATCAAGCCGGGCAGCCTAGTTGTCCCCGACGACCTGATCGACTTCACGAAGAACAGGGCCAACACCTTCTACGAAGGCGAGCTGGTGGTCCACGTTGACTTCACCGCGCCCTACTGCAGAGACATCAGGGGGGCTCTCATCCACGCGGGAGAGGAGTTGGCTGGGAGCGTCTGGCCGAAGGGCACATATGTGTGCACGGAGGGACCTCGGTACGAGACTGCAGCTGAGATCAGGATGTACCGTCTCCTCGGCGGCGATGTGGTCGGGATGACGACCTACCCCGAGGCGGTTCTTGCACGTGAACTAGGCATCTGCTACGCAAGCATGTGCGTCGTCTCGAACATGGCGGCTGGGATACAAGACAGGGTCACCACGAGCGAGGTTGTCGAGACAATGGAACAGAAGGCTCGACTGCTCCGCGACGTCGTGAAGAGAGCGGTTGAACTCATCCCGGTCGCGACGAGCTGCAGCTGCGAGACGGCCATCAGAGAGGCTGGCCTTCGAGACAAGCCGCATAGCGCAAGCGCAGGTTCAGAGGGAACGCCCAGCGCTCAGTGAGACGCCCGGTTAGGGGAAGGGGACCGGGGCGGCCTCGGTTAGGCTCTCGCATCCATTCTTGAGAACCAGTACCATGTCCTCGTTTCTGAAGCCGCCGACGGTTGGAAGGTAGATGGCTGGCTCAAGGGTCACAACGTTCCGTTCCTTCAGGACTTCGGCGCTCTGCGGGCCGAGACGCGGTGGCTCATGCACATCAAGTCCCACACCATGGCCGAGCCCGTGGACAAACGACGCGCCGTAACCGGCCCCTTCGATGATCGCGCGAGATTTCGCGTCGACGCCCGCACATATGGCCCCGTCCTTGACTAGACACTTCGCGGTACGCTGAGCCTCTAACACGATCCTCGCGATGGCGAGCTGCGTCTCGGAGGGCGCGCCTATCTGGAACGTCCTGGTCAGGTCGGAACGGTAGCCTGCCACGGTTGCGCCTAGGTCGACTATCACGAGCTCACCCCTTTGAATCGTCTTTTTCGACGCGGTAGCGTGCGGCATAGCAGAACGAGCCCCCGAAGAGACCAACGTTTCAAAGGCTAGTCCCTCTGAGCCTCTGCTCCTCATCTCGTACTCCGCCTCCGCCGCTACCTGGAGCTCTGTTACCCCTGCAGCGATTGTCTCAGCCGCCGCCGCCATTCCACGGACGGCGAGTCTCGAGGCTTCCCTCAATCTCTCCAACTCCTCGTCATCCTTGACCAGTCTGAGCGCCCAGAGCTGTTCTGCGGCCTGTTCCAGAACAGTGCTTCGGAACTCAGAAGCTAGCATGAAATAGCCCTGCGCCTGGAGCGCATCGTACCATGTTCTCCTGGCTCCGAGCTGACTGACCTGCCGCGCCGCCAGGTTCAAGGCCTGTTCTCCCATCGCGACCTTCTCAACCCGGCAGCCGACGGTTGCCTCTTCGGCGGCCAGATGCTCGAGGGGGGAAGCGAACAGGACGGGTTCAGCATCGATAGGGAGCAATAGCAGCCCACCTGAAAAGCCTGTCAGATAGAGGATGTTACTCGGCTTGGAGAGGAGAAACGCATCGGAGCCCTTCTCAGCCATGCTCCTTCTCAGAGCCGTAACTCGTTCGGCGAGGCCCATTCTTTCCGCTCCCGCGGGGCCTCATGGCCTGTTGATGCGATAAGAAGCTTTCGCGGTCTTCCTAGCGCTGGGTGGCTAGCAGCTATCAAGCGTAGATCCGTGCAGTGCAAAGGGAGCTGAAGCGCCAATCACTCCGTGTGGCGGTGTACCGCCAGCAAGGATTATATATGGAGCCTCCTGTAGCTAGGCGGGGCTCTGGTTGGTTCAGACCGCTCGAATAAAGCTGACCTCGACGGATCGAAGCAAGCTGGACGAGGTCTGTGGCGAGATCAAAGACATCGCCGAGAAGACGGGTGTCAAAGTAGCGGGCCCAATGCCTCTCCCAACGAAGCGACTATCCGTGCCCACGCGCAAGAGCCCCTGCGGCGAAGGAACGCACACCTACGACCGATGGACGATGCGAGTGCACAAGAGACTCATTGACGTCAACGCCGACGAGAGACTGATGAGGAGACTGATGAG
>CAYRUY010000041.1:0-17354 GCA_964427455.1 uncultured Candidatus Bathyarchaeia archaeon
CTTGGGAACTGCTCCTAGCCGACCGAGGCGGCTTCATCTTCGAGCCTAAACCCGGGGTTTACGACGATGTAGGCGAGATCAACTTCAGCAGCATGTACCCATACCTTATGTGGAGCAAGAACATCAGCCCTGAAACCATCGGATGCCCCTGCTGCCTAGAGTCAAAGCTCCGGGTCCCGGAACCCGACTACAACATCTGTGAGAAAAGGACTGGGCTTGTTCCCAAGGTTCTCCGTCTCCTGTTGACGAAGCGGAGCGCGTATAAACGGATGCGCGACGAGGCTCAGGAAGCCGAGCTTAGGCAGAGATATGACCGGCGCCAAGGCGCTCTGAAATGGATACTGGTCTGCTGCTTTGGATACCTGGGTTACAGGAACGCTCGTTTCGGCAAGATCGATGCGCACATCGCCACCTGTAGTTTTGCTCGTTCAACGCTCTTGGAGACAGCCCGGATAGCGGAGGATAAGGGCTTCGAGGTCATCCACGGCATTGTCGACTCCCTATGGGTTCGGAAACCGGCCGTATCCCGCGAAGAGTATAAGGACCTATGCAAGGATATCGAGATGCGGCTCGGGCTGCCTCTATCGTTTGAAGGCCTTTACAAGTGGATCGTCTTCCTACCTTCACGCATCCATCCCGAGGCGCCTGTCTTGAACCGTTACTACGGGGTCTTTGAAGGAGGAAAGGTCAAGACGAGGGGGATCGAGCTCCAACGCAGCGATACGCCTGGGTTCATCTCTGAATGCCAGAGGGAGATAATAGGGGTTCTCGCCGCGGCTCCGGACGCCAAAGGCTTCCGGGAAAGAGTACCTGAGGCTATGAAGGTTATGGAAAGATATAGGGCCCTCCTGAAGGCGCGACGAGTAGACCTCATAGACCTCATAATCGAGAGGCGGCTTTCCAAGAACCCTGGCGAGTACGCTCATGACGTTATTCAAGCGGTGGCAGCTAGGCAGCTTGCAAGGGAGGGCTTAACCCTCTCCGCCGGTCAGAGCATCAAGTATGTTATCATCGACGCCGATAATCCGAACCCCTACAGACGGGTTCTTGCAGCTGAGCTTATCGAAGCTGACACAGGTTACGACGTTGACAAGTACGTGGAGATGCTGGAAGCCTCGGCTTCCAATCTCTTCCCATTCCCAACACGCGTCGACCATAGGGTCGGCTGCATCCCCAACCTTGCAGCTTGACACCCTCGATAGCGTATATTACGGCGCACAGATGCCTCAGTTGTCTGGCTCTACTCCACTACAGGCATATGCCTCATGATCTGTCCTTCTTGAAGCATCATGCCGACCCGTGCGTCGCCTCCGAGTTCCTCGAAGGCCTTCCCGAGGGCTTCATCGAGCGTGGACGCCACGTAGGCTAAGGAGGCTTTCTCCACGTCCTCCTTGGAGAGACCCTCCGCCGCCACGTAGACTCGTTTCCGTTCTAGGCTTCTTCTAAGCCCATAGACGAGAGGGTCATGGCTCTCCCTGTGCAACAGCTGGCGGGCAAGCTCCTCCAAGGTGTACTTCAGGGTGCCGAGAGGGTCAACCGCGCCCTTATGCGCTATGCAAGAGGCTAAGACGATGATGATGCCCTCCTTCTCTGTGGCTAGGTCCGCCGCCATAACCGACGGATAGAGCGCCGACCTAAGGTTCTCTTCCCGGCCGCTGCCCGGCGCGTAGACGAGGATGTCCAAGAGCCCCGGTATCTTGGGGCACCAGATCTCCCTAGAGTATGGTATTATCGCTCTCCACTCCTTATCGAAGTCGCCTGCCATCACTTGCACGACGTCCTGGTTCTCGTTGATGAGGCAGTCGATCTTCATGTCAAGCCCTGCTAGTGCTGCGGCCTCTGACATGTCGTCGCGTATAGGGTTTCCTTCCGTCTTTCCCATGAAGGGCTCAGGTGAGAGCGCCATCATGTGGTTCCGCCATATCGTGTCCCACGCCGCCACGCCGGGTAGGATGATCTTTGAGCCTCCCATGAACCCTGCAATCCAGTGGGGCGCGACCTCGCCGATGCCTATCCGTACGTCCGCCTTGGCAACCTTGTCGTTGACCCAGACAGGTGTCCCCCTTCTCGTCACGCCCAGGTATGCCCACCCTGAAGCCGCGTACGCGTTGTGCGGAACAACCCTCACCTGATCCGCGATGCCTGAGCCGAGACGCTCATCACCCACCGGGCCCGGGTTCCTGCCAAGATGGGTGCCGGCCGCGTAGAACAGCGTGATATCCCGGTTCTCGACGTCCGCCTCGTTCAAGACGTCGAGCACCGCCCTGTTCATCTGTTTGATCGCGCCGGGCACCCTATCTATGGTCATCAAGCCGACCTTGACGCCAGACCTCAGAAGCTCCGATAGCTTCGCGCCTCCAACAGGCTCTTCAACCGCCTCTCTAACCGCCTCCTTCAGGTTCGGGAGCGCCGGTTGATTCCTGATAGTCATGACCGCGTCTAGGTTACGTTCAGGTATCGCCACCTTCGTCTTCTCGCCACCATACGTGACCTCGAAGGTTCTTCGACTCACGTAAGCCACCTCGCCGCGCAACCGTCTCACGGTTCAGTTAAAGCCTTTGCGCGCAGCCTACCTAGCAGGGGATTCACAACCTTCATCTCACTTATATCCGGTTGTCGTAATCCTGCGCGTTGTGACCAGCGATGTACTTGGGCTATTGGGCAAGCGACGCGCCGCTCATCGGCAAAGATGGAAAGCTCTTCACGGACATGAGACGCCTTCGAGACGAGCTTAACTTCGCCTCGAAGAACGGCTTCGAATGCGCCCGCCTCAGCTACGCCGAATCCTCACCGGGCGGTGGGCCTCAACTCGCTGAGACGAGCGTGGCCGAGGTCAAGCGGCTGCTTCAGGAGTGCAACCTGTTCGTGGAGAACATCACGAGCGGCGGGAACCACCTAGACCCGGACCCTGAGGCTAGGAAGAGGTGGAACACGCTTCTCAAGGATACCGTGGATGTCTGTCGCCTGTTCGACGTGAAGGTCGTCGCGACGGACGTCGGCTCACCCGCGGACATGTACATCTACGGTCTGCCCGGCCTCTTCGGAAGCCCGGCGATGGTAGGGCCGCGGGGAAGCAAGGTGGAGTTGGCGATTGAGATGTACAAGGAGGTTATGACGCCCATAGCGGAGCACGCAGAGAGCCAGGGCGTCAAGGTCGCGTTTGAGAACAACTTCAGAGCGACGGCCGGAAACATAGCTCAAGGCCCCTACGTATGGGACCGCATGTTTGAGGCTGTGCATTCGAAGGCAATGGGGCTGCGGATAGACCCAAGCCACTTCATATGCCTCATGATCACCCCCGCCGAGAGCATCCTGAGGCGTTACGGGGACCGCGTCTACGCGATCGACGGTAAGGACTGCGAGATCATCCCAGAGATGCTTCAGGCTCAGGGCATCTACGGCAACCTCTGGTGGCGGTATCGCATACCTGGTTACGGCGACCTCAACTGGCGAAGCGTTCTATCAGCCCTCATGGACATCGGGTACAGAGGAGGCATAATCATAGAGAACGAAGACCCGATTATCCCGGGTAGACCGGGTATCCTTCAAGGCGCGAGGTATCTTAGGTCCGTGCTTCCGAGGGAAGAGTAGGTAGCATGATGCTCAGGCCTCCGTTCTCGGTATGAGGCTTGAGACACAGCCCTCTTGGGCGTCTATCAACCATGTCTCCCAGGTGGCTCTGAAGCCGCTTCCAATGAGGCCGCTTAGCTTCCCGTGAGGAATAGCCAGAATGAACCTTAACGAGTGGTGCCGATGGAGCGTTCCTTGAAACCTAAGCTCCTTCACCTTCCGGCTCTTGCCTTGAAGCCTACGTGGGCTGGGATTCGTTTCACATTCAACGACGGCCACGGAGGCGGAGCCCAAGCCTTCGTTGAACCCCATAAGATCAGGCGTGAAAGAGCTCCAGGCGACGCCGGGGAGAGGGGGCTCCGATGGTTCTAGGAAGACGTCGAAGCCCTCAGCTCTCAGCCTCCTGCGGACAGCCTCCTTCAGGACCGTATGTAGCCTAGACTCCTTTCCCAACGGGCAAGACCTTCGCAGCCACAGGGGAGCACCGATCACGTGGATAACACTTGGTAATACTGTCGTCAATGGTCGGGGCTTACGCAGCCGCTCTGGTCACCGTGAGGGAACCCTAGGAGACACTCGCGTTGAAGTGAAACTGGCTAGGGTTAGTCCGGCAGCTTTGCCTTCCGCAGCCACATCAGAGCTTGGCGGCGCTGGCTAAGTATCGTACAGCGTTGAACAGCTCGAATGCCTGAACGAAGTCTGGGGCCGTAAACCCTACAGTTCGCCCATCGACGCGCTCGACGAAAGGCGGGTAGCTGGCGATGTCCGCTAGAGAAGGCTCTGTGAAGGCGAGTTCCACCCTGACGGGCGGCTTGATCACAAACGGCTGCCTAGACGAGGCGTTCTTCACGGCTTTCCTCGCGGCCTCCCTGATAAGTGTCCTAGCTTCGACGGGCGGAAGGCATTTCGCCGCGTAACGGCTTATGCCCTCCTTAACGGCTACCGTATCCACGTCTCCGAGCACGTCCTTAGCCTCCTGACATGTGGCCGTGTCCCCTGTGACTAGGACGACGGGGACGCCGAAGTGGCCTGCGAGAGCCGCGTCTGTGCCAAGCTCGCCTACCTCTAGGCCGTTGAAGCGAAGAGAGAGGATGTCCCCTGTGAACGTGTGGGCCATCACGCCCCTCACCGTGCCGGCTTTCGCATGGTAGCCGACGAGCATCGCGGCGTGGAAGCTCCTATCGATCCCGGCCATGTGGCAGAGAGGCTTAGGCTTGCCGCTCAGGAAGCTGCAACGGCTGTAAATCCTCTCGGGAATGATGTTCCGCATGTTCCCATGAGCCTCAGTGACGAGCACCTCGGACGCGCCGCCTTCGAAAGCGCCTTGAACCGCGGCATTCGCCTCCTCTGTCACAAACTCGCGTTCACGCCCCCTATCGGCGGGGTCCCATTGGACATAGCCGGCAACGCCCTCCAAGTCGACCGCGATGAACACCTTCATGGGAACCAAAACCTCTCAGGCGGCTGAGCATGTTGGCGGGATTAAAGACTTGCCCCTGCGACTACGCATTGCATCATCGAGAAAGGTTAACTTGGGCGTCGAACAAAGCACGGGGATAACCGTCTACGTGAGGATGGCATGGAGTCTTCTCTCCGGGGTATCGTGGAGCCCTGGTACCAGGCTTTGAAGGACCCCGCTCAGGCTCAGAGCCAGGTGCTCGAGGAGTTGCTTGCCGGGTATAGGAAGACTGCTTACGGCAAGACTCGCGGCGCCGACGAGATCACGAGCATCTCCGGCTTCAGACGTAGCTTCACGGCGATAGGGTACGCTGGGCTGCTCCCCTACTTGGACGAGGTTAAGGCGGGGAGCTACGCGATCCTGCTTCCTGAGCCTCCTTCCTGCTGGGTAATGACGCGAGGCTCGACGGGCCGTAGGAAGCTGATCCCGGCGACGAGCACCCACCTCCAACAGGTCCTCTCCTGCGGTGCCCGAGCGGTCGTCAACTATGCTTTGAGAACCCGCGACATGGGCGTGCTGAGAGGCGGTGTTCTCAACCTGAACTTTCCCTCCGTGGTCGAGTCGTTCGGGGAGGGGCCTCAGGCTACCGCGTACGGTTACAGCTCCGGCACCTACGCCAGGCTCAACCCGGCCTTGAACGAGGCCCAGCTAGTGCCGAGGCAGGAGGAGATCGACGCTTTAGGGCCTGGCGTTACAGGGCCTGACTGGGAGAGACGGTTTGAACTCGTCTATCAACAGGCGCTGAAGCGAGACATAGCCGCGGCTATGGGCGTCACACCTGTCATCCTCTCCTTCGCGAGGTATGTGAAGAAGAACCATGGCCGGAAGCCGCTTGAACTCTGGAAGCTCCACGCCTTGTTCTGCACGAGCGTAAGGAAGATCCAGTTCAGGTACGCTCCGGGTCTCAGAGCCTACTTCGGCCCCGTGCCCGTCGTGGAGATGTACACCGCGACGGAGGGCGTCTACGCTCAACAACTCGACGACCTGCCCTACGTGACGCCGAACTATGACAAGTACCTCTTCGAGGTGGAGACCCGCGGCGGCCCGAAGATGCTTCATGAACTCAGGCGAGGAGAATGGGGTAGGCTCATAGTCTCCTCATGCCTCTTCCCGAGGTATGACATCGGCGATATGGTAGAGGCCGCGGGCAAGAGCTATTTCCGCATCTTCGGCCGGGCGAAGAGGCTTCACGTGCTCGAGCATCAATTGTACAGGCTATTCTTGGGTTGGCTGCTCTAAGGCCTAGGGCTCCGTCTCCTTGCCGTCGTGCTCACGTAGACGCCCAGCACGATCACGATCACGCCGACGAGGACGAGGAAGAACGGCCAGACGTGGGCAGGCCTCATCATCCCCGTCGTCGTAAGGTAGAACATGAAGCCCAGCAGGATGAGGATCAGGCCTCCGATGAAGGGACCGATGTACCCGGTCTCCTCCTTCTCGCGCTTCTCACCCTTCTCCTCCTTCTCCCGCTTCTCACCTTCCTTCTCGCGCTTCTCGCGTTTCTCAGCCTTCTCGTATCTCTCAGGTCTTGGAGGAGACGGCGTGGGTGGAGCCGGCGCTGCTGGGGTCGGCGCGGCCGGTGGCGGGGCAGCCGGAGCCTTCAAAGGCGCGCCGCACCGGTTACAGAAGTTCATCTCTTCAGTGACTTGGGCTCCGCATCTTGAGCAGTAAGGCATCCGCGCAACCCTCTTTTCCTCAACCTTCAAGTCTCGGTTATTTAAGGAGAACGTTAGGCTGGAACGGGTTCTACGCGAAGGGTATTTAAGGAGCCCATCATCTGGTCTGAGAACAGCAAAGAGTGGTCGATGCAATGACGAAGACCGAGGTGGAGCGGCGACGAAGGCGAAGAGATGATCTCGGCCTTGTATCGTTCGGTTTCTTCCTCTTCCTCATAGGCGTTATCTACGTGCTCAACCCTAGCATAGGCGAGGACATATCAGCCTTCTTTCAGCCGACCAACTGGAAGGTAGTCCCGGTGGCGCCGGGCGTGTTCCTGCCGGCTCCCATGTCGCATTATCCTACCCTTTACCTCGCCGTTGCAGAGTTCGCGTTCATCTTCGGCATCTTCCATGTCGGAATCCTAGCTGCGAGATTCGCGATAGGCTCCCCGCTTTCGCAGAAGGCCTCAACAGTCTCAAGCATCGTCTTCTGGCTAGGCCTAGGCTTCTTCTTAGACCTCCTCGCGACCGGAGCGATCGCATGGTGGGAGTTCGCGACCGGCGCGGTCATCATCATAGGCCTCGGGTTGATCGCTCAGGGCGCTGCCCTAGCCCTAGGCCGCTCTATGGCTAGGGAAAGGCCCCACCCATATCCCTAGATGTCAGCTTGGCTCCGTGGAGCGTGCGGGCACTCGGGCCTCCACCCGAAACCTCTCAGGGAAGCGCAAAGCCCGCCGATGATTGGCGCGAGGAGAGATAGGGCCAGAGCGGGTGGCAGCTCCACCTAAGGTTGGGTCTGACCTCTCAATAGACCAACCGGCCCTGAATTTACAGTCGAGCAGCTTGGATTTCAGCTCCTCACTGTTTCTATCGTCTGCCTCATAGCCTGATCGAGGAGGCCCGTCAATCTTGTATCCTTCAGGTCGGGCGGCGTTGAGTTGGCCGTGTCCAGATTTGTCTCATAGGGCTTCTAGTTCATCGGGTTGTGCCATAGGGCTTAAATCTCGTTGGTTGGCGCACCTCTGGAACGGCCTGAAAGGGCCCCGGGTGTTAGGTCTGGCAGAGGCTTTCCAGAAGGTCTTCCTGAACGCGTTGAAGAGAAGCCTTCTCACCGTGATAGGTGACCCTGAGGTTCAGGCAAAGATACGCGAGAGACTGCCCTTGGAAGCCTCTAAGAAGGGTATCTCGAGGAAACAGTTGCTAAGGAGCTTAGACGACGCGGCGAGCTACGCCTTCGGCAGCCTCGCCGCTGACATCGCCTTGGCCGCGATCATGGAAGGCGCTGATGAGGCTCAGAAGCTCCAGAAGCTGCTGGCCGATGTGGTCTTAGACGCAGCCAGCGAGAAGGGGCTCTCAGACTTCCTACAACACTGCAATGTGGAGGCGGGCAAGTCAAGACTCGGCGATGAAGAGGTGGAACGCATCGCCGAGGGGGTTACGACCACCGAGATCTACGAGACCGAGGAGTTCGCGAAGTTCACTGAAGCTCTCAGGAAGGTCGTTGAGGAGGCCCTCAGCTAGATGGGCGGAAGCCTGCCACCTGTGAAGCAAGGCTAGAGGCTTCGGAGCGCTGCTTCGAGTTGAGCCCTCTGCTCCGCGGGAAGCTTCTCCTTCATCCTCTCGATCTCAGTTTGCTGCCGTGCGAAGCTGATGCCCAGCTTCCTCTCGGCTTCGGCTCTCTGGGCCTCTGAGAAGGGCTGTCTCTCGAAGTCGCCTAGATGTGTATCCCTGTTCTCGACGATGAGGACGGTGTTCTTCCCGAAACCTATGATGGCGTGCCAGACGCTTCTAAGCACGTTGTAGGCTACGTTCCTCTCCAGCCTGATAGTCTCCAGGCCTTCGGGACTATCCGCCTTCCCGCCGACGATGAGCGTAGCCTCTCCTTCGGTCAGGACGAAGACCTCGTCGGTCTTCGGATGCCTCTCGTAGACCGGTATGAGGATCCCCGGCGGGAGACGGAGGACCGCCACCTGCCAGCCATCGCTGAAGATGAGAGGTCTATAACCCAACTCCTCGTAGCGTTCAGCCTGCACGAGCCCCTTGACAGACATCCGGCAGATCCCCTTGCGGGAGGGGTTTACGTTCAAGCTTAACAGGCTTTCCCCAAGCCTCCTAATCGCCGGTTCACCGGCTCCTCGTCCGGTGTTCTCTCGTCGACACGCCGGTGGCCACTCGTGGCGGTTGAGTAGTCCACCATGGTAGAGCGGTAGAAGGCGAAACCGTTCCGCCCTATCGCTTGGGCCTTCTCCTTGCCCAGAGGACGGTGATCACGGCAACGATGGCTATCGCCGCGGCGGCGTAGTAGAGCCAAGGCGTCTCCTCTATGACAGGCCTAAGCCTCAGCTCCTCGTAGGTGATGTCTAGGCTTTGTGCAGACGGGAGGCATTGGCCGAAGGCTACTAGGCCCCAGTCCTCGCCTTCAGGCCCGACCTTTGCCAAGTGGACTGTTTCGACCAAGACGTTCTTCGTGGCCGAGAGCGTGTGCAGCCCCTGGGGTATGGACAGGATTCCATCCGGGGGAAGGGTCAACTTCATATCGTCTAGGGTCACTACCGTCTCCTCGTGTGTGAAGAGGTAGGATTCTCCTTCGAAGAAGATGAGGTTGGCTGTTTGGCCCGCCCTTAGGCCCGCGTAGGCGACCCCTGCATCGTGCGGATGGCTCCTGTACATCAACAGGATCGGCTTGTCGCTCTCCACCGCCATGTGCAGGGCCTCCGTCGATGTGGCCGTAGCGTTGCCTCCGCTTGGGACGGTAAGGTCGAGGCTTCTCCGCCTGTTGTCGAGGTCGAACAGGGCGACCTTCGAGCCCTCCAGGGACTCGAAGAGGAAGAACCTCTCGGGGTTGAGGTTCCCCGACTCCGGCACGCTCCCGCTGCCGTGGAAATGCCTGCCTACGAAGCCTCCTTCGAGGGCTGGGTAGAAGATGGGCCTCTCAACGACGAAGCTCTGGACCATGACTCTCCCGGTGGAGGTCAACCGGTACGCGTGGAAGGGGTCGTAGGCGAACTCCCTCACCTTGTTCGCTTTGAGCGTATACTCCGCGACCTTCGTGCCGTTCTCATCCCATACGGTCACATCACTGTCCTCTAGAGCATAGACGGCGTAAGGTAGGCCTGGCGGCGTTCCGACGCCGCCCCTCTCGCCTTTCAAGGTCACACTGTGCACGTCGAGGAAGATGAACTCCTTGCCCACGTAGCCGCCTTCAACGCTTGTGAAGAAGGTACTGATCGAAGCCTGGTTCCTCTCGACGGCTCCACCGCTCAGCAGGAGCACTGACGCTGGCTGGTTCGCGACCACCTTGAAGAAGGACGCGTTAGGTAAACGAACGACCGTCCTCTCTAGCGCGTTAAGCCTGAACTCCCCGATGAGCGCCAGCCCGGGGAGCTCATATACCCTTACTTGGGTACCATCGCGGTTCGCTAGGATGACGAGAAGCCCATAATCGACGGGTTTAGAAGGATCGTAGGCCATTCCGCCCCAGCTGTAGCTGGCCTCACCTATCCTAGGCGGCACATAGCCGTAGTATGTGTGCTCGCTCGAGGTCTGGAGGGCCGCGGCGAGGCTTGGAACCCCAAAGGCGGCAACCAGACCTACGCTCAAAGAGGCCAGCAGGAGGCGAGAGACAAGCAGCGAGCAGATAGAGCCTCTTCTACCCGTTGGGGAGGTTGTTTGAATGTCCAAGAAAGGACTCCCGTCCTTCACAAGCGCTTCCCTCAAATCGTATTTAAGACTTGCCTTCGCACGGAGCGGTTTGTCTACGGCGTGGGTGAAGCCGAAGATGGGCAAGACTCGAGCAGTGATGGCGGTCTAGCCGTTTGCTCTAGGCTTCGGGCTTAGAGTCTGGGACGAAGTAGGTCTTCCCGCCCTCCTCTTGGGCTGTGACCTCTCCCTCGTCCATCAGATGGTTGAGGGCATCGCTGAGCGCCTTCAGGTCTCTTGCTTGGATGCCGCTCTGAAGCTCGTTGAACGTGGCTCTGCTCTTCGCCTTGAGGAATGCTAGGCATCTCCTCATGAGGCTGCGCTTCCGCTCCTCCTCGTAGACGCTCAAGCCTAGGCTGATGTTCACGATGCTCATCACGGCGAGGACTAGGCCTATCATGAAGACCGCCATGCCTAGGTTTGGGTCGAAGAGGCCGGCTATCTCACGGAAGCTGACGAGGCCGACGACGGGGAGGCTGCCGACGAGAAAGCTAAGGATTGAGGCGAGGATGGCGATCGCTGTTAAGCGGTCGCCTTGTCCCATGAGTCTGAAGTAGACCGCGACGGGCAGGAGTGCGGCTAGAAATGAGAGCAGCAGTAGCGCTGGGCCTGGAGGCGGGTCGAAGATGGTCACGTTGAGGCCTCGTCCTACAAGGCTTATGATCATCGCGGGAAAGAAGATCGTCACAACGGTCCAGAAGGCTGCTAGGAACTGGGTGAGGTCTAAGCTGCCTGTGCGTTTTACGAAGGCGAAGGGCACAGCGCAGCTGCTCATGAAGAAGCCGAACGCTAGGACGACGTAGTCAGACGGGATCATAGCATATCCTGTTCTGCAGTCGCCTCTTCACATGCTCACCGGCTCCAAGAGTCTATAAGCCTATTGGTCCAAACGCGTCATTCGTCCAATCGGAGGGCCCTTCTTGAACGTCTCCTCAACTCTGCGACCTGGTTCTCTGTCAGCCTTTCCTCCTCCACGATCTTCGTCGGACCGATCAATGTCACCCGCAACTCTCGAGTGGTCAGCCACTCCTTTCCGTAAGCCATAGAGGAACGCGGGTGAGCATAGACATCTTCAGGTCGTATGTCTTCTGCAATGCGGTAGAGGAAGCCTGGGATTGTCCCATTATGCTTGATCTTCCCGTCATCTGAGACCGAAACCAGCGTCGGTTTGTGAGAGAACACCCTCGCCAGATCGCGATCTTGCGTGATAGTGCTTCCTTTGCGAAGAGTTTCGAGCCTAAACGGTGAACCATGATACCAAGCCTTGCTGTAGTCCCAGTCCTCCACAAACGTTCCCTCCCGCTATCTCGTCCCGAGACGCGATCGTGATAACGCACTTAAGCGAGGCGTGTCAGGTTCTCGACGGGGTTGATGGGTTGCCTTCGACGGTTATTGTAGGCGCTCAGTGGGGCGATGAGGGGAAGGGCAAGGTCGTCGACTACTACGCTGCGAAAGCGGACTACGTCGTGAGGTTCAACGGTGGAAGCAACGCCGGCCACACCGTCGTGGTGGACGAGAAGACCTACCGGTTCCATCTGCTTCCGTCGGGCGTGTTGAGAGGTAAGCAGGTTGTGATCGGTAACGGCGTCGTCGTAGACCCTGAGGTGCTCCTGGAAGAGATAGCCTCGATGGAGGCGGCGGGCTTCCCGGTTCACCTCGCCATAAGCGATAGGGCCCATGTTGTATTCCCTTATCACAAGGCTCAGGACGCTTTGGAGGAGCGCCTAAAGGGAGTCCTGGCCGCTGGCACGACGCTCCGCGGGATAGGCCCCTGCTACGCGGACAAGGTTGCGAGGTTCGGCGTCACCTTCTCGGACCTCCTAGACCCGGGGGCTCTAAGAGAGAAGCTCAACCTACTGGTTCCACTGAAACAGAGGCTCTTCAACGCCCTCGGCGACGAAGCCCCTCTGGACGAGGACGCGATCTACAGCCAGTACACGGGCTACGCGCGGAAACTCGGCGGCTACGTTCGAGATACATCGCAGCTCTTGAACGACGCGCTCCGTAAGGGCGCAAAGGTTCTGTTCGAGGGGGCGCAAGGCACCCATCTGGACGTAGACCACGGCATATACCCGTACGTGACATCTTCGAACTGCATCGCAGGAGCGGCCTGCACTGGGGCCGGAGTCTCGCCTAAGGACATAGGAGAGGTGGTCGGGGTCGTGAAGGCGTACACGTCTAGGGTCGGCTTAGGCCCCGTGCCGACCGAGCTAACGGCCGAGGTGGGCGACCGTATCCGCGAGGTTGGGGGCGAGTATGGAACCACGACTGGGAGGCCGAGACGCATAGGGTGGCTGGACCTTATGCTCGTCACGTACGCGCATAGGGTGAACCGTTTCTCAAGCATCGCCGTGACGAGGCTCGACGTCCTAAGCGGGATCAACCCGTTGAAGATATGTGTTCGGTACAACATTGGAGGCGAAGAGACCTCCCAGTTTCCGGCGAGTATGAGGAGGCTGGCGGAGGCAAAGCCGGTCTACATCGACGTACACGGGTGGCCTATGCTGAGCAGGGAGGAGTGGAGGCAAGTCGCGGCGAAGGGATGGGATGCGCTGCCTGAGAACGCGAAGCTCTACCTGAAGACGATAGAGGAAAACGTTGGAGTACCAATATCACTGATCTCCATCGGGCCTGGAAGACATGAAACGATTGAAGTCGAATAGCTGCGGTCTACGCTTTCGGCATACGCTTCCGGAGCCTTAACGCGAGGGTTGAGATCTAGGCCTTCGAAGCCTTATGGCAACGACCGCGACAACGACCACAACCGCTCCGGCGGCGATGTACGTCCAGGGCGCCGTCTCCTCCTCAAGGAGTGGCTTCAGCCTTAGATCCTCGTACGTGAGGTCTAGCGATTGGACGGACGGGGCGGTGTCCCCGAAGGCTCTGAGGCCTTGGCGGTCAGCCAGGTTTACAACCTCGATGATCACGTTCTCGGACGCGGATATCTTACGAATCCCCCTGGTGAGCTCGAGAATGCCGTCGGGGCCCAGCCTTGTTCTAACGTCGTCCACCATGACGACGGTATCCGTGTACGCGAAGAGGTAGGTCTCGCCTATGGGCACGTCCAGGTAGGCTTCTTGGTCGGCCTTAAGGCCTAGGTATGCGAGGCCACCGTCCACCACGTCATTATCCCTGTACGCGAGCAGTATCGGCTTCGTCGCCGTGACGGCCATGCCCACCGTGGTGTCAGCCCACCTGAAGGCGAAAGCAGTGGCGCTAGATGCCTGGTGCTCTGCGACCTTTCTCTTCGATTGGAGTTGAACCAAGCCGACCTTCGCCTCTTCGACGCTCGTCGCTATGAAGCTTCTGTTCGAGCCTCGATAGATCATTGCATCAGTCCCGTAGGCGGTTTGGTCCGTGCTACCGTAGAAGAGAGTGCCTACGAAGCCGCCTTGAACCGAGGGGTAGAAGGTCGAGCCCGGCCTGTAGACTTCTGAAGCGTGGTCAATACCTGAGTCTATCGACTGGAGCATCAAGTAGCCCGATGACTGAATCCTGTAAACCGCCAGGTTCGCGAAAGCATACTCCCTCACCTGGTTTGCCTGCAGCTTGAACGACTCGAGATTCGACCCGTTCGCGTCCGTTATCGCTACGTCACTGTCCTCCAGTGCGATGATCTTGTAGGGGGTTCCAACGTTCTCAGCCACGGCGCCGAAGATGAACTCCTTGTCCAAGTAGCCGCCTCGAACACCGGTGTAGAACGTGTTCACGTGCGCTCCTACCTCCACGTCTCGGCCGCCGGCGAGCATCACCGTCACAGGCTTGTCCGCGACCACCTTGAAGAACGAAGCGTTAGCCAGCTTCAAGACTTGCTTCTCAAGCCTGTTCAAGGTGAACGCTTGGATCGACGCGCCGCCTGGAAGCCTCAGGACTTGAACGTTCGTCGCGTCTTGACATCCGACCACGACGAGGAGACCGTAGTCCCTGATAGAGGCCTCCTCTAAGCCCTCCACAGGGATTCCTGCGCCTGTTATCCCTCGCATTGACCAGTTTACGTAGATGCGCGAGGGCACATAGCCGTAATACACGTACTCATCACCTTGAGGAGACGCGTGAACCGATAGCTGCGATGCTTGCAGCGAGGTGGCAAAGGAGAGGATTGCGGCTGACAGACTGACAAGGAGCAGGGCTACCCTCAGCCTGCAAGTCACCTTGCCGATCGACGCTAGGTACTTCAAGCCATCACCCATAGCGCGGCTAAGAGATGAACGTAGTCGCGCAGTCCAGCCCTTCAACTCTTAAACCTACCTGAAGCAGACACCGGGGAGAATGGCAGGAGTAGAGCGACCCGACTTGTCACCCCTAGGGCTTGACTTCGAGTAGCCCATGCCGGAGCGAAGAGCGCTTTTTTCCCCGCTATCTCCGCTAGCCCGCTCCGATGCCGCGGGATGGTCTATCACAAGTAGAAGGATAGAAGAGTCCACCTGGCCTTTTTCACAGGATCGCTGCGATCACAGCGTGAAGATTGTCGAGAGCCTCGATCAAGAGTTCGTATACGACACACGTGAGCGCCATTAACCCATAAGGGTCTAGGGCGTTAGAGAAGGGGAGGCGTGACGACCGCCCTGCTTTACCTGGCGCTCCTAATCCTGCTCCGAAGCTGTTTGGAAAGGTGGCCCTGAAGCTTAGGCAACCGGTGGTACTAGGGGATGCCCTTGCAGGAGTCGTTCTAGGCCTTGTTTTTCCGACGCTCGGCTTCAAGGTAAGGGCCACGAGCCCCCAAGCAGGCCCACTCATGGAGACCGGACCCTGTGCATAGGAGGATTCCGAAAGGCGTCAGGCAGAAAAGATGGATTCGGGGGCAATGGCCGTTTGAAACTCCAAGAAGCGCCCATTTCTGCCTATTCACTGCGGGAGACCGAAAAAACGAGAAAGGCGCTGAACTCTTGCGGGGTCTAGCGTTTTAGCCTGATTGGACAAAGCCTTCGTGCATTCGGGCTCTAGTGAAGCACGTAAACGTTCTTTTACCACCTTTAAACCTTATGGCGCGTTAGGCATTCCGCTCTGTAGCTGGAGGTTCAAAGGATGAAGCTTGGCACCCATATCGTGGCAGACCTCCTTCACTGCCCTAAGGAGGTCTTGAATGATGAACTCCTCATAGACAGGACCCTTAAGGAGGCGGCTGCAGTGGCTGAGCTTCAGATAATATGGGCTACCACCCACAGGTTCAAGCCCGAAGGCGTAAGCTCTGTTGTCCTCATTAAGGAGTCTCATATCTCCGTGCATACGTGGCCTGAGTACGGCTTCGCCGCCGTTGACATCTTCGTCTGCGGAAGCAAGCCCACGAAGGCCCTGAAGTTCATCGAGAAGGCGTTTAAGCCAAAGCAGACGATGATCATCAGGATCGAAAGGGGCATAGAGGTTGGAAGGAAGACTACCTCCTGGAAGATGGCACCTCGATGAAACAGGGAAAGGATACATTCGCTGTCTTCGGATAGACGAGCTTCTGTACGCCGGCAAGACGACCTATCAGAGAATCAAGATCTTCAGAAACGAGTCGTTTGGCAAGGTTCTGGTGCTCGACGACGATATCCAGCTCTCCGAGGTTGACGAGTGGGTCTACCACGAGGCCCTTGTTCACCCGGCGCTTTTCACACACCCAGAGCCTTCCCGAGTAGCTGTTATCGGGGGAGGTGACGGGGGCGCCCTGAGAGAGGTCCTGAAGCATCGATGCGTTAAGGAAGCCTACCTTGTGGACATGGACCGTGAGGTAGTTGAGCTCTGTCGAAGGCACCTGCCCGAGGTTCACGAGGGGTCTTTGGAGGACTCAAGGGTCAAAATCGTCTACATGGAGGGGGCCGAGTTCCTTAAGGGCCCTCCTGAGAAGTTCGAAGCGCTCATCCTCGACATCACGGAGCCGACGAGCAACGTGGCCAAGGCTCTCTACTCAGCGCCCTTCTACGAACTCGTTAAGAGGGCCTTGGATGAGGACGGCATAGTTGCCCTTCAAGTGGAATCCATAGCTTTCTTCCAAGCGGAGGACTTTTCGCTTCCCGCAATTTCCAGCATTCTGTCTTCTGTTTTCCCCATCGTTAGACCGTACGTCGTGGGAATCCCCTCCTTTGGATCCCTGTGGGGCTTCGCTATCGCCTCGAAGCGCCATGACCCCATGGGGATTCCTGAGGCGACCATGGCCAAAAGAGTGGCGGAACGGAGGGTTACCACACGTTACTACACGCCGAGGTTGCATAAGGCGCTATTCGCCCTGCCGAAGTTTCTGGCGGATGCCTTGGAAAAAGAGGCCGAGTGAACCCCGCTGCGGGGAAAGTCCCTCGGCGGCTAAGGGACCAATCCCTATTCACTTTCAGTTCCCGCCATCGCTAGGTCTGGAGTCGTCTCCAGTTGTTCTCTGGGGCGCTTCTTGGCGAGGTTCTTCGAAAGCCAAACGTGGTTTCGGGCTTTTGAGAAGCCCATTTCCTGAAAGAAGCTGATGGCGGGCTCGTTTCTTTCATCCGTGTCCGCGATTATCATCCTCGCCCCTAGGTCGATCATTCTGCCCTCGATCTCCCTGTAAAGCCTCGCCGCGATTCCTCGCCCTTGATACTTCCTTCTCACGCCCAGCCAGACCAAGTAGCCGTATTTCCATGCGGTTCCAGGCTTCTCGACGGTCGTGCCCATCGCGAACCCTATGGCTGCGCCGCCGAGTTCAGCGACGAGACATAGCTCAGGGTCTGTGTTGAAGAGGTCCGTGACCTCGTACTCGTCCCAGGTTCGGTAAAGGAGAGGTGAGGACTCGCTTGTGAAAAGGGACTCGCCAAGGTGGAAGACACGCGGCAAGTCATCAATGCTCATTTCACGAATCTCGACGTGATCCCTTCTGTTTCGCCTTTCTATCAATTCGCGGGAGTCTCTCCGGGTTTCCCGGGCTTTTTGGAGAGTCGTAAGCCCCTTTGGGCGAGCCTCCGAAGGCTCTAGGGGCCTCTCGTCAGCTTGCAGCAGGACCTCCTAGCGGGACAGACATAACTTCC
>CAYRUY010000042.1:0-15135 GCA_964427455.1 uncultured Candidatus Bathyarchaeia archaeon
TCGAAAGTGTGGCGGATATGTCACAGAGGGAAGAGGATCTTAAGGTTTGGTACAAGGGCAAGTTCGTATCCGTGAGCGAGATCAAGAAGCAGAAGCGTATCGAGGTATTGAAAGACGCTGACCTGACGATTCTGAAGACGCTCCTAGAGAAGGATGAGCCTATGAGGGCTGAGGAGCTGGCTAAAGAGCTGAACATGAGCAAGGGCTACGTCTACACGATCGTCAACAAGAGGCTGACACCGAAGTACACGGCCAAGATCGGTAAACGGAAGTTCCTCGTCGGCCTCACGGAGGAAGGCGTCAAAGCCGCGAAGGGAGCTTAAAGGGCTCCCAACCGCCTCCTTGCTTCTTTTTCCGCGCTTGAGTAGCTTTCCAGCAGCCTTTGTCTAAGGTGGTTGTTGAGGCTCCGTTGACGATGTACCCGTCTTCTCGTTCTGTGAGGGGATGCATGTCAAGAAGCGTTTGAAAGGTTTCCATCCTTTCCCTAGCTCAATGATCTCGGACCTGCCATCGTTTCCACGCTGGGGCTCCTTGACCTTCATTGAGCTTTGCGAGCTTCTGAGCCCTTTCGGCGCCTTCCCGCCTGCTGCCTTAGCGAATAGGTGGCAGACTTCACAACCATTTCTTAGGGGACTCGCCGTCGAAGTCGCGGGCGTAGAGGCTATCGAAGCGCCTCCCGTGGGCCTGGGCCTTTGAGGGGGAGCCTCTCCGCGCCTATCTCGAGTTTGCAGATTCCCCAGCCGGGGAACCATGCGGAGGAGAAGCGGCGATGGCCCCGCGTTCCGTGAAACTGCTTTGCAGCGTGAAGCTCTGGAGGCTGAAGTGCGTTTCGTAGGGTCCTCGAAGACAAGAGGTCTACTCGATCTAGGGTTTTCTTATCTTTCCGGGTTGGGGCTGGTAGAGTAGTCCTTGCTGAGTTAGGCGCCATATGGCTGTTTCGACCGCGGTCTCTTCTACGCCTGTTTCTTCCGCCCCCTCTTGAACAACGTCTTCGACAGGTGTTGGTTCTTCAGGCAGGTTCTCCAAGAGCCATTTCACGGCTTGACTTGAGCCTTTGGCCTGTATGATTTGAGGCGTCCACAGCCTTCTTCTTCCGGGAACTGCGGGACCTTGCGATCCGTGAACCACTGTCAGCGCAGGAGCCGTGGGCCCCTGCGCTTCCTCCTCTGGCCTGGGAGTAAGGAGCGGCGTCAACGTTGGCTTGATCTCTTGTTTGAGCATTTGTGGAAGTTTCCTGTTCAGCTCCCTAATGATCTTCCTCATCTTCTTAGCCCTTGTCACGCTTGACCAGTAGAAAGCCTCGTCCAATGTGTTCTCAGCTATCAGGATCGTTACTTCACCAGCCACTCTGCGCCCTGTCCTACCCCGGCGCTGTATGTACCTTATCTCGCTTGGAACAGGCTCGTAGAAGATTACGTGGTCTACCTCCGGTATGTCTAGGCCCTCCTCAGCTATGCTTGTTGCCACTAGCACGTTTAGCTCTCCGCTCCGCAGCCTCTCCAAGACCTCACGTTGCTGGTCCTGGGTCATCCCAGGATCGCCCTGTCGAAAGCCCTGACCGACAAAACGGGCGACCCTAAGGTTTGATTGTCTCTCAAGCTCTCTGAGCACGGTCTTAACCGTGTCCCGATACTGCGTGAAGATAATGGCTCTGGAGTTAGGGTTGGCTCCTACCTGCTGGCTTGAGATCTTGATGAGTTCCTGCACTTTCGGGTTCTCCACCCTCATGCACGCTGTCAGGTACTGCTTTGCTTGAATGAACAACGGGTCGTCTACTATGGATTTGTGTCCCCGGCTTCCCTCAACTACCATGCGCCTCAAGGAGTTTTCTATGAAAGCGCCAAGTGTCTCCGGTCCCTGCGTCTCGATAAGTTCAACCATGTGCATTATGCTGAGCGCGGCTGTTGCTTGAACCTTCAACTGGTACAGGTAGCCTCCCTCGCCGCTTCCAAGCCTCTGTCCCAGTTCCTCATTCAGCTCCACGAGGTCGCGTCTTGTAATGAAGGCTGGTTGCCTGTCCGACAGCACGCCCAGCGACTGCAAGCCCCTAACCCTCTCAACAACCATTTCCCTGAGCTTGTCCCTCACCTGCAAGTACGCTTCAGGAGGCTTGACGCGTCTCCACTCCATCTCGATGGGTTGAATGTAGGGCTTAACATCCTTGTCCTCGTCTGCACGGTATTCGATGGCTTCTACGCCCAGGTTTCTGCAGACCTCGACTATCTTCTCCTCGTATCCGCCTGGAGAAGCCGTCAAGCCCAGAACCAGGGGTTTAGGGCGCTGCCTAACGTAGTGCAAGGCTATGCCGACGTAGGCGTAGTTTCCTCTCGCCCTATGGGCCTCATCAAAGATAACAAGCGAAGCGTCCCCTAGGTTCAAAGCTCTGGTCTTCAAGTCGTTCCATACGCACTGGGGCGTTGCAAAGACAACCTTCCCAGTCTTGTACATGGCCGCCCTCTTGGCTGGCGGAAACCTTCCAGTGACCAGGACAAGCTCTTTGTCTTCGATGAGGGTCTTCTCGGAGAAGGTTCGGCGATGCTGCTCAACGAGCGGCCTTGTGGGCGCTAGGAAGACTACTCTCCCATACTTGGTTCTTTCGATGGCAAGCAGCAACGCAATAACCGTCTTTCCAAGGGCCGTCGGTAGAACAACAAGCGTGCTCCTCTGCCTAGCCGTCTCCAGAATCTTGTCTTGGTAGAGCCTTTCCTCGACGCTCTTGGGCCTAAGCCACTCACCGGTCACATACTGCTTCTCAGCAAGCGTCTCAGAGCTCACCTGCTCAACCACGCATGGGAGGCCCACAGTTAGGTTTCCCAATCTGCTTTTAAACCACACCTCGTATCCAGCCGGCACGCCTAGGCCTCAGAGAGACCAGACAACGGCCTCAGCTCATCTAGGCGCCCTCCCATGGCTAACACATCCTCTCTCCGGAATCCAGCCTCAGCTTCGTCAATTCCAGGCTCAATCTGCTTGTTATAGTTCGCGTAGGCGGGTATTCGGCGCTATCCGTCAAGAGGGGTCAGCTTCTCCTCCGGTTTCCCGCCATCTTCAACACGTACCCTTTGAACCTCTAATGGAGGGAAGACGCCCCTGTCCTCTCTCGCCTCAACCTAGGCTGAACAGTCTTGACGGGATACGTGGTGCCTCGGGCAGATGCCCCCAACCAGCCCTATCTCCTCCAGGCTAACCTTCATCCCCTCATCCGCTACTCCCATCTCGCCCTCTCCGGCAACCGTGAGCCCGGCTTCGGCCAGACGAGCCGCCTCCGTGCAGGATAGGCTACATCCGTTCGGGACTCTCGGGCCTTGAGCTTCTCCTCCAACTCGCCGCCCGCCGGTATCTGCTGATGAAGGCTTCGCGACTCAGGGTGCCTTTCCTAAGAGCGGGTGCGCTAGCTGAGCGGCCGGAGGCCGCTGTTTCGCCCCTACACGGCACGAGTCCACCGTTCAGCCCCAGTTCCGGAGCTTCGTCGTCAGTCAGAGGACCTGTGCAGCAGCTTCGGGCCTTAGGTGTCGACGCTTCTGAGGCTGATCACTGCCTCGGGCACTATAAAGCCTGAGACAGTGAAGCCCTTGATGTCGCCGGGCTCCGCGGGGTTCTCACCGAGTAACAAGCCCGGCAGGTACGCGTAACCAGTTGCCTCCGCCGGGTACTGTGCTCCGTGGGCTTTGAACGACCAGCCTGTGGCAGTGTTGACGAACCGCATTCTTACCGGCGAAGACTCCTCTACTGCCAAGGAACGAACGTGAAGGTCTAGGATGGAGCCTCCGTACCTCAAGCGTATGGTTCTCTCGGGGCCGTGTCCGCCGACTTGGATGCTGCCGACTGGAATAGGCTGGACGATGCCTGAGAAGACGAGCCCCAGCAGGAATGCCGCTTGAGGGCTGTCGACGAAGACCTGAACCGGGACGAACTCGGTCTCCGCGGCCACTCCGTCGTTGTTTGCGTCTCTCCACTCGTAGACGACGATCTGGTTGAACGAGTCAAAGAACCGGGACTTCTCCACATGGATTCCTTCGACCGCGAACGTCGCGCCTCTGCTAGGCCCGTACGAGGCGACGAAGATAGCGCCACCGGCACGAATGACTACCTCGTAGCTGGCCACAGGAACCTCTGCCGAGCTGAGGGTCAGGGCTGAAAGAACGACTACAGCCCCTAGTATTACCCCCAGGATTGGCTTGTGGATCCCCTAGGCCCCCCGAAGCCCCGGCTATGATTTCAACACTTAAACACTTAAGATTTACGCACCACAGCGGCTCACGAAGCTTTCAAAGGCCGCGCTCCCGGCCATTGAAACAAGCTAGGCTGTGCCAGGACCCATGTAAGTGAGCTTGATTCTGGCCTCGGGAACGAGGAATCCGAGGGTTTGAACTGGTAGGACTCCTCCAGTCCCGGACCACAAGCTCGGGTCGACGAATCCTGACGCGATGGCCGGCAACTGCATTCCGGTCACGTTGAAGGCGTAGTGGCTAGTTGTGTTTACGAAACCGAACGTGATATTCGAAGGCTTAACCGGGCGAAGAGCTTGAATGTTCAGGTTCGTGTTGTCCATCCTTACGATCGCCGTCAATCCGACTTTCTCCACTATGACAGAGCCCTCACGCACCGTCGTCGAGCCGTCAAAGACTAGTTGGAGAACATACAGGGCTTCTTGACGGTCCACAAACAGCTTCCTAGGAACGGGGCGAAAACCCGCTCCATCCCGTATCATGTCGTACACAACAAGTAAGTTGAATGGCCCGACTATTGACTCTTTTACGTGTATCCCCTCAATCGCTATCTCGCCCAAGACTGCCCCGGCGCTGTAGGCTTGGACCCAGAGCCTCTTCAGAAGCGGCGGCTTGGGGGGCTTGACGGCTGAGGCTAGCACCAACGGGGAAGCAACGATAAGAAACAGGCATAGAACAGCAAAGTGACTGGAAAGCTTCAGCACCCGTTCCCCCGGTTTCTAACCCACCAACGTGTATGCCATCCTTGTGGAGGTTTCAAGAATTAAGCCTTCCTCACGACTGGTGTGTATCTCCGAGGGGTTAGTAGTATCTTAGGGGTTTGAAGTAGACCTTTCTCTTCTTCTTCGTTCTTGTCAGGTATCCCATTCTCACGAGCTGGTTGAGGTAGATCGTCTCGACGCTTCTCGTTCTGTCAGACTTTGCGGCAACCTCCTCGGCAGTTGCCTCTTTCAGCTCGTTCACCGCGAGCATCGTCCGCCTGAGGCTGTCCGGGAGGTTGAGGAGCTCCTGTACGCTCATGTGAAGACCGGGCCTCTCACCGGGCCGGCCTAGGGCCCGCTCTAGGACCTCCACTCGCCTCTCGAGCTCCTTCAGCTTCTCGACGACGTCTAGGTCCTCGCTCATAACTAGGACCGTGGACCCTTTCGAATCAACAGTTGTACATGTTGACTTTTAAGCTATTCTGTCGGGTGAGAAGCAACGCGTCACGTCAGCGGAGGCGTTTCAGGAGCTGAAGGGGTATGGAGTCCACCGAGTTGAATGGTTGGCTCCCCTGAAGGTGTGAACCCTGATGTATCGACGGATCTCCTCGTGGTCCTCGATCCGCATCTCCAGGACGGCGTCGGCGATGTGCCGGAGCGAGTTGTAGAACGAAGCCGTATGGATGCCCTCCTCGACGGCATATATGCCCGTGTTGCCGCTCCGCCTCATTCTAGCCATGTTCACCTCGAGGAACCTCGTCACCTCAACCTCGGAACTGTAGGTTAGAAGCGTCGTCACGGAGTCGAGGATGAAGAAGATGCTTCCAGCCATCTCGCTTGAGGCTAGGAAGATGCGCACGCTTAAGTCGCTCAGGTTGAAGAGGTTCGCGACGAAGAACCGTTCGGTGGAGCCGCCTGTACGCCATGAGTAGCCGTCGACGAACTCAAGCGGGGACGTGCTCGCCTCAGGGCTGTTGCCCTTAGTCAACCGCCTCCTCAACTCCAACGGGGAGTGGTCGAGGGTTATGTAGAGGCCGCCCACTCCTCTTGCCAAGCACTCACACATCAAGGACTCGCAGAGGGAGGTTTTGCCTGCGCCTGGTGGACCGAGGAGGACCACGTTCGTGCCCAGGGGGAGCCCCGACTGCAAGAGTGGCGCCAGACCGTTCAGCATTAGCCTGCCGTTCTCAGCCAAGGCGAGTCCTCCCGGATGTTGATCTGAGCTGGAACCCTTTCTAGGCAAGGAGGTTGAGAAGGCGTTGACCTGCCCGGGCGATATGAGAGCTTCTGCACAGCGACGGCGCATGATTCCCTCATCGTCCTTCCGCCGCTCGCAGTAACGCCGCATGCTTGGGCAAGGTTTGGCCCCTTCCGACCACAGGGCGGGGCCTGCGGCTCTTCCAGAGGAGCAACCCGACTAGGATGCCTGCCACGAAGGCTGCGACGAGTATCCAGAAGCCGACCGTCAGATACAATCTGGGAGGACACGCCTCAAGCCGCAACGAGACACCTGTATTGGAGTTCACGACGACTGTTCTCATCTCGTGGGTTGAGACCTGGGTGAGCCAATACGTGCCGTTGTAGTAGGCCTCCACTAGGTATGTTCCTACGGGAACTGTGAACTCGGCTTGACCTGAGCTGTTTGCCAGTGCAAACCCGGAGACACGGCCAGTCTCAGAGGTGGTGACCACGTAAGCTCCTTCCACAGGCGCGCTTCCGCTGTCCTCGACCGTCACTGCGAGAAGGTAGACTTGACACTCTATGAGGAAAGGACCGTCGAAGTCAACCACCAAGTCTGTCCTGTTCACGAGGACGCTCTGCCAATAGGTGCTGAAGGTGTAGGTTCCAACGGGTAGCTTGAAGAGCGCCTTTCCCGATGGGTCTGTGACCTCGAAGCCGAGGATGACGCCCTTCTCCGACTTCGACACGATATAGGCGCCTCCCACGGCGCGACGATTGTTGTCTTCAGCTTGAGCCTCCACTCTGAAGACGAGCGTCCGCACCTCGAACGGGCCGTCTGAGTCAGCAGACACGGTCGTGTTCGCGACCAAGATGTCTCTCCAGAACACGGTCAGCCCGTAGCGTCCAGCGGGGGCTTGAGAGAGCCATATCAGCCCTTCATCCCCCGTCACGATGGGCAGAGGACCCTGGGAGCCATTCGGAAAGCTTAGGAAGACCCAGGTTAGCTCAAGCGGCTGACCCGTGTGGTCGACGAGCGCGAAGACGGGGTTGTACACAGAACAGTTGATGATAAGCTGGTCGGGACCGCGCACCTCGAAGGGTACCGTAGCCACCTGAACGCCCTGCCAGAGAACCCTCACCGTGTAGGTGGCTGTGTAGAGGACGAGGTCGAGCCAGCCTGAGGAGTTCGTTAGGCCTCGGTCCACAGTCATGCCGGCGACCTCGGCCTCGATGGTGGCTGAGGATAGGGGCTCCCCGTGGGCGTCCAAGGCTTTGATGCTGACGGGAAACTGTACTCCCATGCTGAAGCTGCCGGTCTTGGACTGGGTGTTCCCGGTGTTGTCGGTGACGGAGACAACGACGGTGTAGGTGCCCAAAGCGGTGGTTGCAGGGTAGGCCCAGGTCACCTCATACGTACTGATATATGATGAGGCAGTTCCTGAGATGCGGGCCATCAACTGACCTGAAAGAGCTGCTCTCCCGGAGGCGTCGTTGATGGATAGCCTCGTTGACACAATATCGTATCCGCCGAAGGGATCACCTATCTCAGAGCGCACGATGACCTTCCGCTGGGCCTCGTCCCAGTAGATTGAGAAGATGCTCTGCTGGGTCTGGTTCACGTCGTACGTTGCGATGCTTAGAGGAACCGCATAGTCCATAGAAGGGAAGGTCGCAAAGCTCGGATAGCTCGCAGAGTCATACCACACCCTAGCTGCCAGGGTGCTTCCGGTGTTGACGGTGACCTCAACCTCGATCGTGTTCCCCGCTGAGAAAGTATGGGTTAACCCGCGCCCCGTAAGCGTGTACGCGAAGATAGGGACATCCACGTAGCCTGGGTTGCCGGTCGGTCCGCCGTTGACCTCTGGCGAGAGAAGCGAAGAGTCCCAGACGATGGCGCCGTTGGAGGAGCGTTCCCAGAACTGGAGCCCCCAACCTGCTGGATGCAACGCAGACCCGTTAACCCAGACGAGGACGCGCCAGTCTCCGGAGAAGGTGACCGGGGCGGCTAGAGGGGGGTTAAGGTAGAAGTCCACCTGTATCTTGGGTTGTCCGACGGGCTTGTGGAAGGGTTGAGGGTTCGAGTAGACGCTGGAGGTGTCCATCACGTAGTGCGTGCCGACGCCCGCGACGAAGACGGGCGCCGACTTGTAGTGCAGGTAGAAACGCAGGTCCTTAACCTCGGGGCTCGCAGCTCCGCCCGTGGGTGGTGTCTCAGCTAGCGCATTGCTGGCGACCTGCATGGGCGAGAGAAGCAGCAAGATGAGGACAGACACGGCGTGGAGAACCTTCACAGCTTTTCTCCGCCTCACGAACGTGGTTCGATTCGATCCGTTGCGGCTACCGCCACAAGTCAACGCCCTAGTGCACCCTAGCTGCGACAGCTCGTCAAGAGCCCTGCGAGAGAGAGGTTCATCTACTAGAGGGCCGCCCTCCGGCCCCGGAGTTCTGCAAGGGAGATTCAGCACGGATCCTCCTGAGGCTTTCCTTGGGTTGGCTGGGTTTGAGGGTGGTTTGGGGCTCCTTTTCGGCTGGGGCCTAGGGGGATGGGTTCTCACAGGAGCCCACCTACCAACCCTCAATCCATCGGCCTACACTACCTCACAAGGAGGTACGGCCTGAAGCAGGTTTAGCGGGTGGATAAAGCTGCCGGAGGTCTGGCCGTATCAGGAGCGATCTCTTCCCCAACACCAGTAAGACCGCGACCAGCGGCTTCTTCGACATCTTCGATGCGTCCACCCCAACTGCATCTCGCCAGGACTATCTCGGCGGGAGGATATACGGGACGCGGTCAAGACGGTGGTTCCACGCCGTTTCAAGGACCCGCGGATCCTCGAGATCCTAGGGCTCCGGCGTTGAGAGGAGACGGCCTCTCGGAGTTTCCTTTGGAAAGACGAGAAAGGCTGGCGAGGACAACGCTCTAGTGGAGCTGCTCTGCGCGGCAAACGAGAGGCTAGATTCAGGAAGAGATCTCTTTATGCTTCTTACAAGGAATAGGAGGATGGTCATCGGCCGCTATATGCGGCCTCGCATCTTGGCTGGGATGGATCTGAGGGTAGCTACAGTTCTACGCCGCCCAGTTCGACGCAGCTTGGCCGGATGTAGCCGTGGTAGAGGAAGAAGGTGCCCCAGCCTGTGTACTCGTGGTAGAAGGTTAGGACGACCTCCAGCTGTATGACGCTGCCCTCAGGTATCGTCAAGGGTTCGTTCACGTAGTCGCCTTGCAACGGGTCTATTCTGAGCGTGTATATCCCCCAGACTTCGCTGACGGGCTTCGTCTCATTGCCTATCTGGTGGTACTCGCCCTCGTAGATGTAGCCTAGCTCCACGTAGACATCTTTCACGCTGTTCGGCGGGTTAGGCCTCACGATCGTCGAGACGTTGATCAGCTGGGCGAGGGAGAGCTTCGGCGTCAGCGGCGAGTAGAGCAGTGTCGCGAGCTTGTCGTTGCCCATGCTGAAGCTAGGAGCCAACTTTCCTGGCTCCATGCTCCAGAGGTAGGCGGGAACGATCGTGTAGTCGTTGTCGACGTACAGGATGTCCCAAGGGCCGCCGGGCGGCCTTGTCTGCGAAACTAGCCCCGTCACGTAGACGGCGGTGATGCTGCAGTCACCGTTCACCTTGACGTAGGTTGAGGCACTCGTGCTGTTGCCGATGACCACGTCGCCCTGGGTCTCCCACCAGAGGAAGGTCTGGTTCGAGAGCTGCGGGGTGAAGACGATGGTGTAGGTGTCTAGGTCGATGTCGTTGAGGCTCTTTGGAAGCAGGTAATCGGTGCCGTTGAACGTGGTCCAGCCCTGGTTGACTGATAGGCCCTCCCAGTCTTTACTGTTGAGTTGGATGTCTGCCACATGCCTGTAGACTGCTATGACGGCGCCGCCGCCTAGACTGACATCCACTTTTGTGGTCGGGCTGGTGGGGCTCTGGACCGTCACGTTTCCGAGGGTCTCCCAGTAGAGGAATATGTAGCCGTCCTGCGGGGAGAAGACCGCCGTGTAGGTTCCCCCAGTTGTGTTGTAGAGGATTTCAGGCGCCGGGCCTGCCAGAGTGTTCTGGTTGTTCTTGTTTCTAAGCGTCAAGCTTCCGAGGTCTGAGCTCTGGCCGTTCTCTTCCCGGCTGCTGAGTGAGAGCGAGCCGATGGGCTGGTAGACGGCTGTCACGTTGCCGCCCCCGTCGCCGACCGTCACGTTCGTCGATTCGCTGAATGGCGAGTCGACGGTCACGTTTCCTTCAGATTCCCAGTAGAGGAAGATCGTGCCGTTCGACGGGTTGAAGGTTACGACGTACTCGTCATCGTCAACCTGGTAGGTTATCTGCTGGCCTGACGTGAGGTTCCCGCCCTCTGTGTCGTTGAGGTTAAGCTGGCCTGGCGTCGGGTTCCCGCCACCGACCCGCTCACTTGAGCCGCCGAGCACTTCAGGCGGGGCGGGCTGGTAGAAGGCTGTTATCGTTCCGCCTCCGTTCACGGTGATGGCTGTTTCGTCGCTGTACGGGTTCTGAACCGTGACGTCGCCTGTCGTGGTCCAGTTGACGAAGACGTATCCCTCGGGCGGGGTGAAGTCTACGGCGTATGTTCCCTCGGTCAACATGCTGGTTTCAGCTAGGGAGTCAAGGCTGAGGTCGCCTACTTGGATCGTGCCGTTGTTGCTGGAGCCGTCCAAGCCTTGGCTTTGGAAGGTTTGGCTTGAGCCTTGCGCCTCGAGGTAGTAGGCTTGGACGAGGACTAGGTCTTCAGGGGTTTGGGCTGTGAGGATTATGCCTCTGCTCTGGTCGTTCAGCCTCGGTGACATGGTAAGCGTGTAGATGCCTGCGCCGTTGTAGTTCAGGCGAAGGTTTGTGGCGGACAGCCAGAGGTCCCCTGTGACATGGATGAGGACGCGGAGGTTCTCTGAGGCTAGGTTCGAGATGGGCGCGCCTTTCTCATCGCTTAGGTGGAAAGTCAGGGTTGTTGTTCCAGGTGGAGGCGTCTCTTGGACGATTATCGAGTCTATGTTCATGTCGACGACGACGGCTTTGACGCTGTCTCCTGTCCAGCCTGTGAAGCCCAATGTCGTCGCGTTCATCTCGAACTTGGTGGTGACGTAGCTGAGGCCCGTCGTGCTTCCCCAGTCGAAGAGGAACTTCACATCCGTGTAGCCTTCCTGGGCTGGTCTCAGCTTCATCTCCAAGCCGAGGTTTGAGTACGCGGTCAGTAGGGCGCGGGTCCAGGTGCTGATGAACCTGTAGCCTTCTTGGCCTGCGGCCTCCTGTTGGTAGGCCTCGCTGTACTTCAGGCTGGCGGCGCTTAGGGCGTGGGCTAGCGCTCTGTCAAAGTCGCTTGTGATCCCTAGGACGGTCTCTTTCACAGGCTTGTATGCGAGGCCCTGCCTCGTCGTGATCAGTTGGTCTATCGCCAAGGCTGTGCCCATGACGACGATGCCTATGATGACGGCTGCGAAGATGACGAACTGGCCTTTGCGGGCTTTCCGTATGCGCACGCTAGCCACACTCCTTCGCCAGCCTAACAGTTAAACAGTTCGGGGTAATAAGCACGTATGAACCAGAAGTAAGCTCCGGAAGTGCTAGGCCCGGCAAGGTGAAGTGATCGGAACTGCTAAGCAGAAGCGAACGCCACGTTTATCCACCTGCTACGAGCCCGTGTGACCGTACCTCCTTGTGAGGTAGTGTAGGCCGATGGATTGAGGGTTGGTAGGTGGGCTCCTGTGAGAACCCATCCCCCTAGGCCCCAGCCGAAAAGGAGCCCCAAACCACCCTCAAACCCCAAGTTCTCACGGTCCCCTACAATGCGGTGGGGGTGCGCTAGGGGCTAGAAGTCCTTTCCCCGTACCATGCAGTCACATCGGCGCCGTATCGAACGAAGACCACTATGACTGTTCTCTTGCTCGTTTCCCATTTGGGTACAGACTCGCCGAGCCACGTGGCGGTCCAAGAGCCGTTGAACTCGTAGTAGCCTGCGGGATCGACGGGGTTGGAGACGACTTCCGTCAACAGCTCGATGGTGTGGTTCCCAGGGTCCACATCGACTAGAACCCTCCCGTCGCTGCCGGTGAAGTAAAGCGATGGTAAGTTCCCATCCAACTGGAGTTTCACATCGCTCAGCCCGACATTCTCAGAGAAAGCGGACAGTGTCAAGGGCGCCTTCTTGTAGAGCTCTATCCTGCTGGGCCAGTCAACCCCGTGGAAGATGAAGAAGGTTCCCCAACCCCAGTAATCGAAGAACTGGACGGTAAGGGTACAGATGATGGTGCTACCTGCGGGTACGAAGCCCGTGATGTTGTATGGGTAGGTGCCATTCCTTGTGTCAACCGGAACCTCCTTGAAATCGTCCGGTTCGAGAGGTCCTTGCTTGAGCAGGTCGGTCTTCCCTATCGTCCAATCGATGTCGTTCCAAGTGAAGCCGAGTTCTATTGTCGCGTTCTTCATGCCTGCAGGTGGATTAGGTCTCAGGTACAGGCTCACGATCACCAGGTCAGCGATCAAGAGGTCAGGAGTTGGCGTTGACATGAGGACGGTCACTTGCTTGTACGAGCCCATACTGAAAGGGTGAAGTTTGCCGTCATCCTGAGTCCACAGGTCGTACGGGTGAAGCTTGTTGTCTATGTCGACGTAGATCGTCTCCCAGCCAGCGGTCGGAGGTGGCGGCTCACCTTTGAGGCTGTATATCGCCGTCACCTTCCCATCACCAGTGACATTGAGCTTCGTGACCTCCTCATCGATCGAGCTGATCACGACGTTGCCGTCGCTCTCCCAGACTAAGAAGATGTAGGACGAGTTCTCGACCCTATAGGCGAGATCGTGGTCTCCGCGTTTGACCTGCGCGACCGCTGGGAGATCGTACCACGAGTCAACGTATATCCAGCCAAGCTCGTCCGGGGCACTACTTGGCCCGCCGAAGGGGTCGAACCGGCTTGTCAACTCGAGCCTCGAGTACCGGTACACGTAGTACGCTGTGACATTGCCGTCACCTGAGATCCTCAGAGTGGTGTTGCCAAAGGGCGAGCTGACAGAGAGGTTTGCGGTCGGTTGCACCGTCCAGTTCACAAACCGGTAGTCCGGCTCCTCCAAGTAGAGTAGCGGCGTGGCATAGGGCAGTAGCACTCCGGAGTAAGGAACGTTCAGAATAGGCAGATCGTAGAAGTTACCGTCGCCAAACCCGATCCAACCGCTGTTCACACCAGTACCGTTCACTTCCACGCTCTGGTAGTTCACGTTGGCAGTCCATGCGCCCGCCACGGGGACGTAGTACGCAGTAACAACCCCGTCGCCCTTGATAGTCAAAGTGGTCACGTTCTTGCTCAAGTCCTTGCTCGGCACGCTGACGGCGCCTGATGCCTCCCAGTAGGAGAAGGTGAAGCCGGGCGGGTCAGTGAAGTTCAACGCCACAGTGTATCCCGACCCTCCTTTCTTGCTGGGGACTTCCACCCAGCGGGGCAGAGGCTCGTAGTACGTCCCGTTCAGACCAATCTTGCCCAAGTTTGCTCTGGTTCCACCTACTTCTCGACTCTGAAGCGTAACTGTCCAAAAGTTCGGTAGCTCGGTGTACCAAGCCGTGACCGTACCGTCGCCTCCCACTACGAGGTACGATTGAGCCTGGTTCCCGGCCTGGAGCAATGGCGTAGTTGTCCAAACTGTCCAGTTATAGCCGTACGCAGGGAGATACCTTAGGCTGTAGTTGCCTGCAGGGACGTAGGCCCTTGCAGGTTGATTCTCAACCGGGTAGGAGACTCCGTTGAAGACGATCGTGCCCAGGTTTGATGTGTTGTCGCCATCCACCTCCTTGCTTTCGAACACAACCTCGTACACCGTTCGGTAGTAGTAGACGTAGACAGTGCCGTCGCCGTCCACTTGGAGCATCGTGGATCGGCTGTCCTTCTGCGCGACTTGCACATCACCGGCCGATGTCCAGTTCCAGAAACGGAAGACGCCGGTCTCGCTGTACTCAAGTGGGTAAGACCCACTCCAACGCTGGAAGTCGCATGGTAACTGCTTCGCCAGCCCCGAAAGCGTGACCGTGCCGACATCAATCACTGTACCGTTGAGGTCTATCCCGTGGAAATAGATGGTGTTGGGCGTCGGCAAGCGGATGTACCATGCTATGGCTGTACCGCTCCCCGAAACCGTCAAGGTAGTCGAGCTGCCGTTGCTTGCAACGCTGACGCTTTCCCGTGTTGTCCAACCGACAAACTTGTACAGGTTGGGATTCTCCACCTCATACGCGAGGCTATGTCCCCCGTTCGATGTTGCTACGGCAAGACCGTCAGGGCTCAATGGGACCAGCGGGCCACTATCAAAACCTATGCTGCCCAAGTTGCTGCTAGTGCCGTTGACCTCGAAGCTCATGAAGTCGACGATCGCGTAACCCGGCGGAACGTATGGCAGTCGCATGTAGTACGCCGTAACGTTCCCGTCGCTTAGTACTGTGACCACGTTCTCCCTATCCAAGAACGCGCCGACCAACGTGACACCGCCTGATGTTCCCCAGTACTTGAACTCGTATCCTGCCTCCTCAGTATAGTTCAGCGAGTGCTCGCCCATCAGTGCGTAGAGGGTTTGGGGTAGACTGTGGGGGACGCCGTCCAAGGTTATGGTTCCGAGGTTCATCGTCTGGCCGCCAACCTCTTGGCTCAGAAGAGTTACCGCTGGCCTCCTGTAGAAGGCTGTGACGCCGCCGCTTCCCGCAACGGTGAGCGACGCGTTAGCGCTTCTGATCTCGCCTATAGGCATGGAGAGGTTCTCACTCGGGGAAAGTCCCCAGTGGTCGAAGACATATCCAGGTGCGGCCGTGTAGTTGAGGTAGTACAATCCGTCGTCCAGTTCGACCTCGCTGGGGAGAACGCTTGCGCCCCACGTGGCATTCCCTACGTAAATGCTGCCCAAGTTTACGGTTGGACCTGTCAACTCGGCGCTCTGGAAGAGGACTCCGATGTGATACTCTTGCGGCGGGCCTACGGGCACCCATTCATAGTACGCGGTGACGATGCCATCGCCTGCGACGCTGAGGTTCGTCAAGCTACCGTTCGAGTCTA
>CAYRUY010000042.1:15235-17257 GCA_964427455.1 uncultured Candidatus Bathyarchaeia archaeon
GTGACGATGCCATCGCCTGCGACGCTGAGGTTCGTCAAGCTACCGTTCGAGTCTACTGAAACCGCGCCTTCTGTCCCCCAGTAGCGGAAGACGTAGCTGGCGTTCTCTGGAACGTATTCCAGGGGGTAGATGTCATTGCTCAGGACCACGGGGCCGTATGGCAAGAAGGGAAGGAACGAGCTGTTAAGGATCATCCAGCCCTTGTCCACGTTTAGGCCGTTCAGTTCGACGCTTCGAAACTCAACCCCGGGCCTATGCCTGTAGAATACGGTGAGGTTTCCGTTTCCCGCTACGTTCAGGGAATTGCCAACGGTGGAGACGTTGCCTTCAGTCGTCCAGTTGACGAAGATGAAGTGGTCATCCGGGTCAAGCGAGTCCCAAGAGATGCCGTAGGAGCCAGGAAGCTTCTGGATAGACGGTTCATCTCTCAATATATGCGGTGTGGCTCCAACCGTTGTCTGGCCCATGTTGTCGAGCGCTCGGTTCCCCCCGGCGTCTCGGCCCTTGAGGCCGATAACAGGGTACTCCGCCCCGTAGGACACACCTACGTAGATGTTGTCGTCGGGGGTTAGGACGAGTAGGCTGAGGCCGTGCGTGTACGGGTGGATCGACTTGTCTATTGTAACCTCGTACGTCCCGTTCCCGAGGTAGGTCAAGCCACCGGGCACCACGGACGCGTCTCTTCGCATCGGGGGATACCATGGCTTGTCCTCATAGCCGAAGTCCACCTCGATGTCCTTGATATCCTCCTCCACTAGGTTCCCGATTTTCTGTCCCCACTCCTTCTCCAGAGAGAATCTGAACGTCGATCTCCCATCGTTAACCCTGATGGTATCGGGGTCCAGAGTGAGTTGGACTCGTTTCTTGGCCTCGCCGACCCAGCCTGAGATGCCGAGCCCCGTCAGGTCTAGGTGGAAATCCGTGTCGACTTCACTGTATCCCATGGCTGGTGCCGTACGGACCAGGCCCCATCCGAAGTTGAAGCTGTAGTTGCCACTCCAGCCCATTCTTGCGCCGAGGTTCGAGTAGCTGGTCAGCACGGATCGCTCCCAGGTTGAGATGAAGCGGTGTCCCGTGTCGTCGGCCATAGGCCGGGCATTCCAAGGGTTCCAAAGGGGGTCTGTCCTGTTCCACCATAAGCGCTCATAGAAGACGCTGGCGTTGCTCAGGGCGTATCCTAGGGCTCTGTCGAAGTCGCTTGTTATGCCCAGCACGAGTTCCTTCGCGGACCTGTACCTGAACTGTTGTCGGTCTAGGCCCATCTGGTATATGCCTAGGGCCGTGCCTAGGACGAGTGTGCCTATGATGACGGCTGCGATGACGAGGAACTGGCCCCTTCTAGCCGCTTTCCTCCCCGGCCTCCGCTTCGTCTCCCCCATCCCCTTGTCTAACACTTAAACTACTGAGCCTAATAAAAGCCGACGAACCTGATGTACCTACTAGAAGAGAGCCTGCCTAGCAACCACCTTGTCGAATAAGGGCGTGACCACACCATTCGCAGAGTATACTGACCGATTAGAGTTAAGAGTTTCTGTGGCCATTGTTCATATGCTGGCCACCACAATTCAATCGGGAGACATACTGGCCCAAGCATAACCACTAATCGCAAACGCAGGTGCTGCTGGTTGTCTACACGTGTTGAAACACGGGTCATTCACACGGGTCTGTCAGCATACGCTGAGCTCCCGGAGCCAAGCATGTGGGGCCTCAGAACCCAGCGTATACGGCGGGTTCTACAGGTCCTCTATACGTACTTGCCCAAACTAGACGGAAGGCCCGTCCGTTGCAGACGTATGCTGCAGGTCAGATTCTTGGGCGAGTTGAGGGATGCTCGGTAAAGGAACTGACCCTAGGTTCCTTCTCCGCCTCTCGCCAGTTTCAGGACGATGTAGTAGATGTTTCCCTGACGGGACGTATAGATGAAGGTGGTCGAGGAGACCTCCGAGGAGCGCGTGAAGGAGTCCGGCGAGTCTGCGTTCGTGATCGGTGTCTCTGGCAGCGCGGTCATGTTCATGGTGATGC
>CAYRUY010000043.1:0-16875 GCA_964427455.1 uncultured Candidatus Bathyarchaeia archaeon
CAACGGGCTACGTGCTCCTGCAATCGTTCATCGTAGGATGGGGTTGGGACCCCTACGCGACGGTCTTCTACCCTTCCGTTCACGGGGGCTTCCTAGGAAAGGTCTTCCATGGGGCCGGGTTTAGGCCCGAGCTTGTCGGGAGCCCTTTCATACCGGCCGAATTCTACGTGACGAGCACAGAGGACGCAAAGGTCTCGATAGTGGACCTGGGGAACAAGCGGAGATACGATCAGGTCTCCCTGACTAGGGGTGAGCCGACACACATGGAGATCAGGGCCGACTCTATGGCGTTGGAGAGCGACAGAGAGGTCCTATTGATGCATAGGGCGAGCGGCCTCGCCTACGGCGGGCTGAAAGCAGGCCAGACGGCCTACGTGTATGTCCCCACGGAGATCAACTTCACCGGCGAAGCCTACCTCTTTGCCTCGAAGCCCACCACGGTCACGATAGATGATATCCCCATAAGGCTTGCAGCGGACGACTATGCCCCATTGCAGGGCGGGTTACACAGGATCACAGCATCAGAGAACGTCGTCTTCGAGGTCGTGAACTGGGCTAGGGAGTCGACCATCGAGTACACATACATCGGGATTCCGCCGAAGATCCTTAGGCTGTCGAGCTTCGGGGCGTGCCTCCCCTCCGTGGAAGCGATGAGCATCGCTCACGAAGACCTCAGGCTCAAGCCGGCCATCGGCGAGGAGATGCCTTGGGCCTACATCGGAGCAGCGGTCGCCGTAGTCGCCGCCGTCGTCGCAGCGTTCTTCCTGCGAAGCCGAAGAGGCCACGGCCCGACCGCCACACCGTAACCCTGTAGAGTCACGCCACCGAGTACGCTCCTCTTTCGACGTAGCGGAATTCAGGCGAAGCCTTAAGCCAGCCTGCAGCGCCTACGAGCGCCGTGATCGGTGTTGGCTAAACTCGCGTTGAACGGTGGCCCCGCCGAGGCAAAGGGGCTCGTGGAACGCATCCCGACATGGCCGATAGCTGACCGCGAGGACGAGAGAGCGCTTGTAGAGGTCTTGCTGAACAAGAAGTGGTGTCGCCTCTATCCCGGCTCGAAGGTGGAGCAGTTCGAGAAGGCGTTCGCAGCCTTCCAGGACGCGAAGTACGGGGTGGCGGTTGCGAACGGCACCGTGGCGCTGGAGCTTGCCCTGAAGACCGTAGGGGTGAAGGTAGGAGACGAGGTTCTCGTGCCCGCTGTTACGTTCATCGCGACTGCTTCTGCTGTCACCGAGGTCGGGGCGGTACCTGTCTTCGTCGACGTGAACCCTGAGACTGGCGGCATGAGCGCTGAAGCCCTCGAAAAGGCGGTTACGCCAAGGTCTAAGGCTGTCATCGTGGTCCATTACGGCGGTTACCCTGTGGACTTCGACGCGATCCTGCCCGTCGTGAGGAGGCATGGGCTCCGGTTGATCGAGGACTGCGCCCACGCTCACGGCTCGGAATGGAAGGGAAGGAAGGTGGGCGCGATCGGAGACCTCGGCGGCTTCTCCTTCCAGGAGACGAAGTCCTTGACGGCGGGCGAAGGAGGCATAGTGCTCACGAACAGCCCTGAGTTGGAGGAGAAGGCGAGGCTGATCCATAACATCGGCCGCGTGGTAGGCAAGCCGGGCTACGAGCATTACGTGCTCAGCTCGAACTACCGGATGACCGAGTTCCAGGCGGCGCTGCTGCTGTCAGAGATGAGGCGTCTACAGGAGCAGACGGATGCCAAACACCAGGCGGGCGAGTACCTCGCGAAAGAGCTGAAGGCGATCGGAGGCGTCGAGCCGCTCAGGAGAGAACCGAGGATAACGAAGCGAGGCTACTACTTCTTCGTCGCAAGATACGATTTGAAGGCATTCAATGGTCTCTCGAAGGACAGGTTCCTCGAGGCTCTCAACGCGGAGGGTGTGCCTGCTGGGAAAGGCTATGGGATGCCGCTCTACAAACAGCCTGCGTTCAGGAGGGAGAACCTAAGGGACATACTACCCGCGCCAGTCTATTCACCGCCTGAATACGAGAGGCTCAATCTACCGGGCGCCGAAGAGTTCAGCGCTAGGGAGGTAACGATACCGCACACTGTGCTCCTAGCCGGAGAGCCAGGCATGGACATGATCGCGAGGAGCATAAGGAAGATCAAGGAGAACGTCTCAGAACTCACGTAAGGCGCAGGGGCGCTAGAACGAGAAAGCTCGGCTCGGGTTCGCTACCGTCAGGCGATCCCAGGTCTTGGCCGAGACACCTGACGCTAAGAGCTTCTCCCGGAACTCCGTGACTAAGTATGTGTAGCCCCGGACCTTGCCCCCTCCGGGCTCGCCCACGTTATACCACCCAGCGTCCTGAGATAGGAGAAGCCTATCTTCGTAGCCTTCGTCATGCATCGTCTGGATGAGAGCTACATGATACCCTGGTGGCCTCGAGCCGATCGAGTCGAACTCAACCCAAGCGCCCTCCTCGGCGATCTTAACGTGTATGGCTGGGTCAAGGTTCGCGTCTGCGTGGACTACGATCAGGCGGTTCGCCGAGACACCTTCATCCTTGAAGATATCGATCTCCTGCAGAGCTGTAGCGCCGGCCGGGGTGTGCTGGGCCACTACTGCTCCGGTTCGCTTCGAGGCCCTCGCGGCTGCTCGAACGATCTTCTCCTGAACCGGTATCAGAGGCCCCTCGTTCACCGCGATCTTGATGAAGCCCGCCTTGACACCTGTTCCTTCGATGCCATTCTCGATCTCTGAAACCCAGAGGTCTGCCAACTGATCGACGGCAAGGCTCCAAGCGTACTTCGGAAGATAGGGCTCCTTGTAGAGCCCCGTGTTCGTCACAATGTTAAGCCCTGGCTGAACCGATAGTTCCCTTAGAACCCTGACATCACGGCCTAGAAAGTTAGGGGTGCAATCGACGAAGCTCTTGACGCCTGCCTCCTTCACAGCGTCTAAGAACGGCCGCATGATTCTCACAACCTCGTCGACATCCCAGCGAGACCTAGAGGTCTTCTCGGCACCTATGAAGTCGACCATCACGTGTTCGTGGACAAGGGCAGGGCCGAAGCCTTCAGGAGAGATAGGGCCTAGAACCGTCTCAACCCTGGCCATGCGCCCGACCTAGTCCCTACTTAGACTTAAGGGTACACATCTCGGTCCATGGGGTGGTTTTATCCTTCGACGGATCGCCTACCGTATCCGCGCGTCGCCGCGGCTTTCTGAGCGCCCGAGCCCTTTCCGGCATAGACACCCTCCTCGATGAGCTTCCTGGCGTTGTTCTAAGCTACGCCGAAGGCGGCCATGAAGACCGCTAGGAGTTGCCCGACCAAGATGGCGCCCGCGGGGAATCCGCCTAGGCCTTATGGGTCTAGGTGAAGCCCGCAACGATAGGTGAGAGAGAGCCATTAGGACCGTGATCCCGACGAGGGCTCTCTGAACTCCTCAGCCACCGTGGGCGCCGTTTCTCTTACCAGCTCCGGGGCCTCTCTCCTGCTGTGGAGGAGCACGACCCCTATGACCGCTATCAGTACGAATGCGAGTGCTCCCGAGGCGAACAGGTTCTCTCTGAACTTTATGATCATAGGTGCGAAGAGCAGGCTTACTAGGTTTATCACCTTTATCATCGGGTTCAGGGACGGTCCAGCTGTGTCTTTAAGCGGGTCGCCTACGGTGTCGCCGATCACGGCTGCCTTATGCTCCTCCGAGCCCTTGCCACCGTAGTGTCCGTCCTCTATCCTCTTCTTCGCGTTGTCCCAGGCGGCGCCCGTGTTTGCCATGAAGACCGCCAGGAGCTGGCCGACGAGTATCACGCCCGCCAGAAAGGCGCCCAAGGCCACCTCGTTGAGCAGAAGCCCCACGACTATCGGTGTCAGTATTCCTAGAAGGGCGAGCCCGACAAGCTCCCTCTGAGCTGCGGATGTCACTATGGCTATGACCCTGGCGTAATCCGGGGCGACGGTGCCCTCCATGACTCCAGGGATCCTGAATTGTCCCCTGACCTCTCCAATGATCCTCGAGGCGCTTCTCCCGACAGCTCGCACGGATATCGAGCTGAACAGGAACGGCAGAGAGCCTCCTATGAGTAGACCTACGAATACCAGCGGGTCGGCTATGTTCAGTCCTATGGTTTCTCCAAGCCCTATCGACTCCGCGTAGGACGCGAAGAGGGAGATGGCCGCGATCACAGCTGAGGCTATGGCTATGGCCTTCGTAACCGCCTTGGTGGTGTTACCGGCGGCGTCTAGCCTAGCTAACGCCTCCTTGGTCTCACGGTCAAGCCCAGCCATCTCACTTATCCCGCCTGCGTTGTCCGCTATGGGACCGAAGGCATCCATCGCGACGTTGTTCCCCGTGTGCGTCAACATGCCTATCCCGGCTAAGGCGACGCCGTACATGGCAAAGATCGGGCTTGCGCCCGTGAAGAAGATCACTGAGGCTACTATGGTGGCGGCTATGACGAGCAGCGTCCACACGGTGCTCTCGAAGCCTAACGCTAATCCACTGAGCAGAAGCGGCGCGGCCCCAGTCTTAGCGGACCTCGCGATCTGGTCTACAGGCTTCCTAGATGGGCTTGTGAAGTAGTCAGCCAGCTTGTTAAAGCTAATAGCCAGACCTATGCCGACAGCGGTGGCGAAGAACACCCTCAGGTCATTCACGTAGTAATGCGCCAAGAATAGGAAGCTCACAGTTGATATGGCTGAAGATAGGTCGTAGGACAGGTCCATCGCCTTGAATGCATCTCCCTTAGTAAGCCTATCGGGCCAGAGAGCCACGGAATACGTCCCAGCTATGGTGCTTAGGACGCCTATCGCCCTGACGAGCAGGGGAAAGACTATCCACTTGAAGTCGAAGGGCTGTATCGCTAATCCCAGAAGCATCGCCGAGACCATGGTCACCTCGTACGACTCGAATATGTCGGCGGCCATTCCTGCGCAGTCTCCTACATTGTCGCCGACGAGGTCCGCTACCACAGCGGCGTTCCTCGGGTCATCTTCGGGTATGCCTTTCTCCAGTTTGCCAACAAGGTCTGCGCCCACATCTGCAGCCTTGGTGTAGATTCCTCCCCCGACCCTCATGAAGAGGGCGAGGAGTGTTCCCCCGAACCCGAACCCCAACAGTACCTGAGGCGCGGCCTTGAGATAGGTCATGAATATGATGGTTCCACCTAGGAGACCTAGGCCGTCGGTGAGCATCCCGGTTACTGTCCCTGACCGATAGGAGATCCTCAGGGCGTCTCTGAAGCTCCGCCCGGCGACGTAAGCCGTCCTTATGTTCCCTTGGACCGCCATGTTCATGCCTAGGTAACCGACCATCGCCGAGAAGAAGGCTCCCATCAGAAATGCGGCCGCTCTGCCTACTGATACTGCGAGAGGGGCCTCAGCCGCATACGCTGTGAGGTACAGGACTATCCCCAATAGGCCTAGGAGGAGGACTATCGACCTGAACTGCTGCTTCAGATAGGCGTTGGCCCCCTGCCTTATTGCGCCCCAGACGTCCAGCATTCTTCCCGAGCCTTTCGGCTCCTTCAAGACCTGCCTCGCCAGTAGAACCGCGTAGATCAGAGCTCCAAGCGATACGCCTATTATGCTCCAGAGACCCGTTTGCTCGAACAGCGTTGGGACCTCAGCCATAGAAACCCCCCAGTGCTGGGGAAGACGGACTATATTGACATATGAATAATATAACTCCTCTGATGGGCCTCCTAGCATTCAGCCAACGCAGCGTCTAGATAACCGAGATGCACTCTGAGAGTGGCCTCGGTAAACAAGTCGTCGTGCTTCCCACGGAGTCTAGGTCGGCTGAGACGCCGAGCGAGTCACCCTCTACGCAGGCCATCCAAGCTAAACAGCGGTAATCTCCAGAACCACGGCTCCCAGCCAGCTTTTCTCACAAGGAGCGAAATATTAAGCCTTCTATCGGACCTATGCCTCCGGCTGCATGGAGGAGTCATGAAAAGCCCGAGGCTCCACCGGCATGGCCTAACAGTCCTACAGCTATCTCGACAGGCCTATCGGCAGTGGGTCACGATGATGCTTCGAGACCTAAGGTCAACGGTCATGTCGAAGACATGACCCAGGTCTTGAAGGCTGTAACCCCACGAGAAGTGAGCTTTTATCAGGTCGCCGTCCTGCGTCAGGTTGTCCAGTCTGTGGAGGGCCTTCTCGCCCATAGCGGCGGTGAAGGTTGTCTCAGCGATAAGCTTCGCCTCGGCTTGGGTGACTCCGTCCGTTATGTCAACATCAACGTAGACATCGAGCTTCCTAGCCTCGTTGACGACGGCTATGAACCTCGTCGGCCTGACAGGTGGGCTGGGTATCTGCGCTAAAAGGTCCCATACATCGTCGCAGGTGGCCCCCGTCACGCCGCCAAACTCGTCTAGCGTCACCACAGCCCTGTGCCTCGTGACAACCTGGGGCAGTATGCGCCCAGACCTATCGCCGTGGCCCGGATGCCCCGTGGAATAGGTGACCACGACAACCCAGAAGTAGCCTGGAGCCGGCGGCTCATTCACCACTCTCGTCACGTCGGTGACTTCGAAGCCCTCCTCGAGGCCGTCGAACTTGAACGTGGCCGAGCTCTTCACTACGGAGACCGCGAGTCTTGCTGCCTCCTCACCGCTGACTGTTCCATCCTTGACAAGCTCAGCGACCAGGGCTTCAAGCCCTCTCCGGATGCGGTCAAGGTTCTCGGGTAGCGGCTCTTTGAGAGCCCAGTCATCGACCCACGACACGGTCTTGTTACCGGTCTCTTGGCCTTCGGTGTAGTAGGTGACCGTCAACGAGTACACGAAGTAGTCCGCCGCGCCGGGCTTTGCGCCGTAGGTTTCAGGCGTGACCGCCTGGAAATCGTTGCCGACGATCAATGCCTTGAGCCGGTAGAGTTCGTCTGTGGACAACCTGAAGGCTTTGTCGCCCCCGAACCCACGCGAATACCTGCCCGCACCGTCACGGTCGATGAGGAGCAGGTCGTTGGCACCAGCTATCCCGCCGGTTCTATGCAGTTCTGCTTTCAACGTGATCTCGCTGCCCTGATAGGACGAGACCTCTAGGTAGAGCCAGAGCTCTGGCGCATGCTCGGGCTGGTATTGGACTCTGCCCTTGACGGTTAGCTCCCCGTAAAGGTACCGGGCCGGGGCCCCCGCTGGAAACGATAGGATAAGGGCGCCCGTGGAGTCTCTTAGCACCCCGTAGGGGCTGGGGGACGACCTCCACGGCTGGCTGGGCTCCGAGCCCCACGGCTCCAGCCTGCCGCGAAGCTCAACCCTCGTGCCGTTGAAAACGGAGGGGTGAGACAGTATGTCCGCTGCTTGAACCGTGGAGACGCCTCGTAGAAGGCTGTCCACGTAGATGGTCGCTCCCACCACCGAAACAGCTAAGATGCCTATCAGAACGATGACACTAGTCCTCATTATGGCCACCTCGCTACTCAGGAAACAAGAACCGGATATAACCCTAGCGTTTCATATCGAGAAACGGCGATCAACCCATACCTCGCAACCTCTCTCACTCGTCCAGCTTTCTGGATCACCTGAAACATAGATGGTGGTACTCAACGTCCCGTTTCCTTGGCTCGGGATGGTTGCTGTGTCGAAATGGAACTCCGCCTTCTCGCCGCTCCGTAGCGTCACGCTGAAAACGGCGTCGGCGAGGACTTCGAAGAAGCCGGGGTTGCTGAGGGTGATCCTTACCGTTACCGTCGGCGGTAGAAGGGTGAACGACGACACCCCGACGCGTACGACATGAACTTGGTATGGTACGTAGGCGGCGAGGCCAGTTGGGATTGCCACTATAACCGCCAGGACTGCAGCGATCGCAACGGTATCCAGTGACACTCTCCTCTCAGGCCTTGTGACTCTCAAAACCGCTCCGGAGTTTGGACAGAACGCATCTCTCTGGCCGACTTCCGTGCCGCAACGACTACAGTACCTCACGCCTCTACACCTCTCAGAGCCTTTCTCTTCCAAAGCCGGTAGGCGATAACGCCCAGTATGCCAGCAGGTAGCCCCCAGAAGAAGCCTTCAACACCGGCCCAATACAGGAACGTGAGAGCCGAAGCCTCACCTATCTCTAGCATCTCAGCAGACCGTATGGAGAACTCTCTGAAGGTGATGAAGGATGCGGGCGCTCCGACCAAGAACCCGAGGGTCAGGAAGACGTAGAGATAGCCTCTGCCGAAGGAAGCCGTGAGCAAAGCCACCCCGGAAGCCACTAGCAGAAGCCCCAGCGCGCTTGTCGCGTACCTGAGGGATTTGTTCAGGAGGATCCAGCTCTCTAAGATTCTTCTCTGAATCGTTCCCACAACGGGTAGGCCGATAGTTAGGAACCACAGGAGACAACCTAGCGAGATGAGCACAAACGCGATTCTTCTGAAGGTCATAGGCCTCCCTCCACTTGGATCGAGCGAAAACTCTTCACGGGTCGGCTGTGGTTTGCCCGTTCTAGGTCCCTTCCCACGCGTTCAGAGACCGGAGTTCTCTTTCCTCCCAGTCGGAGTTTAACCTGTTCCTAGCTTCGCCCTGATCTTGTCGAGGTTCTCCTTGGCCGGGATGCCTGTCACCAACGTCATTTCCCATTCTGCCTTGACCAAGTCGCAGCCGTAGTCGGGGCAGTACGCGCAGTTCTCGTAGCCTCTGCCGTGACAGCAAGCCCGTATCCTGCACCCTTACTGGCAATGCTCGGACCACGGCCCTTCCGCCGCCTAGCATCCATCATGACACCTATTGGCTGGGCATGGACGGCAGCTGACCCCTCAACACGTGATCATCGGCTCCTGCTGCGGCGGGAAGAGGTACACGGCTCCGGCTATGGCGTACTTCAGGAACGTTCGCCTTCCTATCTTACTTGGAGTACCGATACTTGCCCCTCCCTCCTCTTCCTTACTGATACTTCCCCCTCCCTGCCTCGTGATTTTCCTCGCTTAGCGATATAAGCTTCTCCGGGTCGCCGTGAGCCTCGTTAAGGTACTGGTCGATCTCAAAACGACTGGGCATCAGCGGAGCGTATCATCGTCACAGAAACCTGTTTGCAGGTGTATGTCATAGGCTTACTCCGCGACCCCTTCAGACTCTCTCGACGGGCTATGCTGTGTTGTCCTCTGGTTGACCAGGTAGATTCCGGTGAGGACAAGTATGGAGCCGATGAGGGACTTGACATCGACGGTCTCGCCTAGGAGCCACCAGCCGAAGCCGAGAGCCATGATGGGCACGATGAAGCTGGAGCCGGCGAGGGCGGTCGCATCTTCATCCCTGAGCAGGAAGAGCCAGAGCGTGGTGCCGATCGCGGAGGCTCCGACGCCTGCGTAGAGGACTATCTCCAAGTAGGTGGCCGAGAACGAGACAGAGGGGTTTTCAAGAGCGAGGCTGAAGCCGCCGAGGAACGGGAGCCCGATCGCCATCTGAAGGACGTTCAAGAAGACGGCGTCGACATGGTTGAGGAATCGCTTGTAGTAGACGGTGTTAGCTGCCCAGAAGAAGGCTCCAAGGATCATGATCATCGCCGGGAGAGAAAGCATGAAGGAGGAACTGGTCTCTAGGAAGAGAACTGACACACCTAGGAAGCCCAGCACGGTCCCTGCCAGCCGGAGCTTCGAGGTCTCCTCGTTCAGGAAGACCGCGGCCAAGCCGAAGACGATCAGCGGCTGCGTATACGTCAGCACAGCGCCCATGCCCGAGCTGTAGGACGAAAGCCCTATGTTCGTCGCCGCGAAGCTTCCCACATTGAAGAGGCTGACGACTACGATCTTCCCAAGCGTGCCCCAGTCTCTGGGCATCGGGGGCCTGACGAAGAGCAGCAAGACGAGGAGGGCTACAAGAGAGAGCAGGAACCTGTGAAAGACGAACGTGAAGGGCGGCGCCAGGCTTAGCCCCCGCTTCATCACAGACCAATTCGACGCCCAAAGCAGGACCATCGTTACGAAGAGAAGCCAGCTACGAGGCCTCAACGAGACGCTGCACCAGAGCGACCACGCAAGATGGAACCACCATAAAACGGTTTCGCCAAACTGTCTTGCCTCCACGCAGCTCCCTCAACGTAAGGATGATCCAAACGCCCTGGTCAGCCTGGCATAGGGGCTCCACGAAAGCCCTAAAGCTGCGGCTCCGGGACTAACGCTTGCAGCTAGACCGGTCTCAGCGTTGGCGGAGCGATGCCTGGCGCTGTCAGCCTACGCTTGAGGCTTCCGTCTCTTGCTCCACACTACGAGGAGGACTACGGCAACTACCGCGACGGCGCCTGCTATGTACGCCCAAGGCAGTTCCTCTGATACGACTGGCGTGAGCTTCAGCTGCTCCGAGGTGACATCCAAGGATTGTACTGCAGGGAGGCATTGGCCGAAGTTGGCAATTCCCTGCCCCGCGGCGTGGTTCACCGCCTCGAGGACGATGTTCTCTGTGGCCGAGAGCTTGTGGACGCCCTCCGTGATGGGCAGGGCTTCATCGGGCTTGAGCTGCAGCCTAACGTCGTCTACTGTGACGACGGTCTCCTTGTACGCGAAGACGTAGGCCTTTCCGGGCGGGACATAGACGTACGCCTCTTGGCCCGCCTTGAGACCTGCCACGGCGATGCCTCCGTCGCGGTCGTCGCTCTTGAACATGAGGAGGATCGGCTTGTCGCTCTTGACAGATATCTGCACGACCTTTATCGGGAACTGCGAGTCTTGGCCAGCTGCAACCTTTTCTTCCCCAATCTTCTTCCTATAGTCCAAGTCTGCGACCGACAACGTGGCGTCCTCTCGGGACGAGGCGACGAAGGTCAGGTTCCCTCTCGCCCAGGAAGCGCCCCAGTTCTCGGCCTCAGTGCTGCTCCCGTAGAAGAGCGTGCCCAGGAAGCCGCCCGGAACCGCGGGGTAGAAGCACGGGCTGTCCGTTGTAAAGGTCTGGAGCATAACGTTACCCGTGGAGACAAGCCTATAGACCCGGTAGGGTGTGAACTCTAGGGCTCTACGCTTGTTCGCCTTAAGCTCGAACCCTGCAACCTTGTTCCCATCTGCGTCGTAGATCGAGACTTGGCTGTCTTCCAAGGCGTAGGCGTTGAAGGGCAGCCCAGGCGGGATAGCCCAGGTGCCTGACTGGAAGAGCCCGATCTTCGCCTGCACAGCCATGAAGACGAACTCTCTCCCAATGTAGCCTCCTTCGACGCTTGTGAAGAAGGTGCTGATCATCGCCTCAATCATCTCCAGGCTGACGCCTCCCATCAAGACGGCTGAGACGGGTTTACTCGCTACAACCTTGAAGAACGTGTTGTTCGACAACGTCAAGGTGACGTTCTGAAGCTTGTCCACCGTGAACTCTTGGACCAAAGCCTCATCGGGCAGCTTGTAGACTCGAACCCTTGTCCCATCCAGGTTGCCTACGACTGCGAGAAACGCCTTCGTCGTGTTGTAGGTCGCAGCTTCCGTGTAGATGTGCCTGTTCAACCGGCCCGAGATGTTCGCGGGCACAAAGCCATAGTACACATATTCATTCTCAACTCCTTGAGCCCTCGTCCCGCTGGTGCCAAGAGAGGTCGCCGAGAGGAGCGGGAGTGCAAGTAGCAACAATGCTAGACCATTCACGTGCAGGGAGTCCCTCAAGGTGCGCCGCCGGAAACCGTAGCAGGTTCCAAGAACGGTGTAGGCAGACTTGTCGATTTAAGCTTGCCGCCTTCCCAGCAAGCCTTCGAGGCCACGGCCTGCTCAGACTTGCCTCATCCGTCTATGCTGTCAAACAGGCTCTACTTCGGGGCGATCTTCGGCGGAGCCTTGGCCTTTGTCACGCTGATTTCGTCCACGCCGCGGATCGCCACGCCGTTGCCCTCCAAGACTTTGGTGACTTGGTCGAAGCTGATGTTCGGTCCCTGAATAGTGAGTCTGACCGTCTCTGTCCTGACGTCCACCTCGGTTACAACGATATCGCACTGTTCCACGCCTTCAACAGAGCAGATCGTCTGCGACAGGTCGATGATCGAGGCCTCACGGGGCTTCAGGGCATCTATCAGTAGACGCCTGATCTGAGCTGATGCCATGTCGATAACGCTACTAGACTCCATTAAGCTCATAAGCCTTAAGGCGATCGTCCCGCCCGGAGCTGCGCTCTCGACAGGCTACGCTCTGAGGAACAGGAACAGAAGGACAGCCGTCAAGGCTCCCGCACCGGCCGTCAGCAAGCCATGAAGCCAGATGCTCTCCTTCGATATCTTGCCAAGGAAGATGCCCAACGCGAAGAGCGTTACCAGGTTCAGGACGATGGAGGCTGACAGCGCCAAATCGACCGGCATGGGAGTCAGCCGTGCGAATATGAGGGGGGAGAGCGGAATCAAGGCGGCAATGGCGGGGGACACCCCGTCCACGAACGCTACCCAGTAAGCGGCAGCCCGAGAGGCCTTCCCGATCAGGGTATCCTGGAGGTCTTTGAACATGTGGGTTTCGAGCTCCTTCAAAGCCCGGCTCCTCTCTGCTCGTTCTGCCACGTACGCCCCGATGCCTCCCGACAGCCCCATCGCGAGGCTAGCACCTACCCCGGCGCTTATGATGACCTTAGGCTCGGCCTCGCCGCCGACGAAGGCCCCAACTATGACTCCCAGAACAGTCAGAGCTCCATCAAAGGCGTTCATGACAAAGTACCGTCGGGCAAGCTCATCGGCCTCGGCGAGTTCGACGTAGTAGCGAAGCGTCTTCACCCAGCGCCTGACAGACCAGGTTCCTCTTGCGGAGCTCCCCGGACCCAGTGACTGTTCCAACTCACTACTCTTGGCCAGACTCGGACGGCCTAACAGGTTGAGCCAGATACACCGAGCTGCAACAATAAGGGCGAGCCTAAGAACGTGTCTCGGAATTTAAACCTACGGCAGAGGCGTCGACAAGGCGTTCTTTATCACGGCGGGGAGCAGGCCGTGTTCGAAATTCGTCCCTCTCGAGGAGAGAAGAAACTGTGGCTCGAAGAGTCTTTAACTAGACGGAGAACTGTAGGCTTGTGCGCACTCGGTTGAAGACCTACCCAGGTGTGGCTTCATGGCTCTAGGCAGGCTTGGGGCGTCGATCCACGACGCGATGAGGAAGATCCTCAGAGCTTCCTCAGTGGACGAGAAGGCGGTTAAGGAACTCTGCAATGACATCGTCAGGGCGTTGCTGCAAGCCGACGTGAACGTTCAGCTCGTGATTGGGCTCTCAAAGAGGGTGGAAGAGCGGGCCCTCCGCGAGAAGGTGCCGCCTGGTATAACGCGTAAGGAACACGTCGTGAAGGTTGTCTACGAGGAGATGACGAATCTCCTTGGAAGCGAGGCTGCGGCTCAGCCAAGGATCAGCCCCGGCAGATTGAACACTATGATGTTCGTCGGTATCCAGGGCTCTGGGAAGACAACCTCAGCGGTCAAGGTGGGAAGGTTCTTCCAGAAACGGGGCTTCAAGGTGGGCCTGATCTGCGCTGACACCTACAGGCCTGGGGCCTACGCACAGCTGAAGCAGCTTGCGGACTCTGTGAATCTGCGAGTCTACGGCGACCCTGAGAGCCGAGACGTTCTCAGGATCGTCACGGACGGCGTCCGAAAGCTCAGGGACGACAGGTTTGAGCTGGCCATTATCGACACGGCGGGGCGACACAAGAGCGAGACAGATCTGATGGACGAGATGAAACGACTAGCGGAGCTGATACGTCCTGACGAGATTGTGCTCACCGTGGACGGCACGATGGGCCAGGTCGCTCAGGCCCAAGCCAAGGCGTTCCATGAAGCCACGAACATAGGCTCAATCCTCGTCACGAAGCTAGATGGGACGGCCAGAGGCGGCGGCGCCCTCTCAGCCGTAGCCGCCACCGGGGCCCCGATCCGCTTCATAGGCGTAGGCGAGAAGGTTGACAACCTAGAGCTCTTCGTCCCCACAAGGTTCGTCGGTCGCCTCCTAGGCATGGGGGACCTCCAGGGGCTCTTGGAGAAAGCTAAGGAAGCCGAGATAGAAGTCTCCGAGAAGAAGGCGCGCTCACTCCTCGCCGGCAGATTCACCTTGAAGGACATGTATGACCAGATGGAAGCCGTCAGGAAGATGGGACCGCTTCAACAGGTCCTCTCGATGCTACCGGGGCTTTCCTACAAGGTGCCGGACGACCTTATGGAAACAGCTGAGACGAAGCTGGGCAAATGGAAGGTCATCATCCAATCGATGACTGAGCAGGAACGTGAAGAGCCCAAGGTTCTCAACCAGTCCCGGGTCCGCCGGATAGCCCGCGGCGCAGGCGTCAGAGAAGGCGACGTGAAAGAGATGGTTAAGCAGTACGAGGCTACGAAGCGGGTGCTGAAGAGCTACAGGGGAAGAAGACTGCCCATGATGAGAGGCCTTCCACCCCTAAGGCGTTAAGGAAACGCCCACGTGCCTCCACCGAGAGTGCGCCGGCGGGGCAGAGACCGACGCAGTACCCTAACCCATCGCAGAGCTCTTCCTTCAGCACCTTCGCCTTACCGTTGACGATCGCTATGGCTCCTTCGACGCAGGGAATGACGCATCGGCCGAAACCGTCGCAGAGAGCCTCATCAATCTTGACGATGGTCCTTCGCATAGTCCATCTCTCGCACCGACAGGCGCACCTTAAATCCGTTGCTCCCGATGCCACCTCCGAGGGAGCGATCGCTGAAAGCACTTCTCAGGGCCTAGACGTAGGCTGTTATGTAGACGACTCTCAGGGACTTGTTCGTTTCATTCCTAAGCCCATGCAGGGTCTCGCCGGACACATAGAGCGCGATGCCCTCCTCGGCCTCAACCTCGTGTCCATCTACCAGGATTTTCCCTGAGCCTGAAACGACATAGTACACCTCTTCGCGTTCAGGGTGCGTATGCTCGGGGAATACGCCTCCCGGCGGCAGCTCAAGGAAGCCGAAGCCCGCGAGGCGCCGGCTGCCCACAGTCTTCTGCTCCAGGATGCGCTTGATCGCGGCCACGCCTCTAGGATAGGGTTGGAACTCGAACGTCCGCGAATCAACAACCTTCCACATGGGTCGTCCCAGCCTTACCGATCTCTCTGTCCAGGTCGTCAAGGGGTGCTGATATGTCTTAGGTCCTCCCATCCACTAGGGTCGACCAGACTTTCTGCCGAAGGGGCATACGTAGACGCAGAGGCCGCATGCGACGGGGCCTCCATCTGTTCCCAGCCTACCTTTGCCGCGTTGCTCGGAGTATTCTCGGCACAGCTCAGCGTTGAAGCGGGCTTCACGCGGCTCAGAGGGGTTGAAGGGTCTGCCTGTGAAGGCCCTCACGGGGCAGGCCTCCACGCAGCTGCGACAATCGCCACATCTTGAACCCACCGGCGAGCTAGCTTTCAGCGGCGCGTCCGTCAGCACACTCGCAAACCTGACTCTGGGACCGTACTCTGGAGTCACGAGGAGGCAGCTCTTGCCTATCCAACCTAGACCGGCTAGATGCGCGACCAGCTTGTGCGATATGGCCCCGGCTAGCCTCTCTCGGTTCACGGTCTGCCGAGCCGGCACCGGGTAAGCGCTGAATCCCTCCTTACACAGGAGGCGCGAAACCTCGAAAGCAGCCCTGTCCAGAAGTGGATTGACGACCTGATGGACTTCATACTGGTAAGTATGGACGGCCGAAGGCTCATCGTGGAAGCGAAGCAAGTCGACGACATCATCTAGGAGGCGAACCCCTATCGAGACCCCGCGAGGAAACTGGGCGATCAGGTCTCCTCCTTGGGCTCGGATGAACTCACGAGCTGACGTGAGCTCCGCGACGCCGAAGAGGTCAACGCCCTGCTTGAGAGTATGCTTTCGTAACTCGTCGTTCAGCGACGTGTTAGGCATCGCTTCCCCTCGCTTCCAGCGTATCGCCCGAGGCCGCTAATAAGAGAGGACACTCCGCTGTCTTGCCTCTTCTACACCAAGGCCTAGAAACCAACGAGATTCCCAGCCTCTCAAGGGGCGGGCAGGGACTTTTAGCTTCACCGTCGAAGGAATGAGTTGGCGAATCTGCGCCTATAGATTCACGCTAGCCCACTTAAAGTATGACGGGAAGGGCACGAAAGATGTCGGAAAGCGTTAAATAATGACCTCGTTGCCTCTAGTAGACCGAGGGTTGCAGGTGAAGGCCTCAACTAAGGCGATCGCAGGGTCCGCCGTCCTAGGAGCCTTGGTGATCGTACTCGACCATGCGTTCAAATGGGGCGGGGTCAAGATCCCGTTCCCCATCTTCCCGAGGCTTCGATTCGACCTAGACGGCATTCCGGTCGTCGTCGCATTACTGCTCTACGGGCCCTACTCCGGCATTATCACCTCTGCAGTAGTCTTTCTGAGCATATCCTACAGGGACCCTGTGAGCGCGTTTATGCGGAGCCTCGCGGAGTTCGCCACGATCCTGGGCATGATGCCGTTCTACATGTCCTCGAACAGGTACGTGAAGGCTACCTCGATGGGAGCAGGAGTGCTCAGCCGGGTTGTCGTTATGACGGCGGGGAACTACTATCTTCTGCCAGCTTTCAGCATCATGACGGCCCAAGCCGTTGCAGCGATCCTGCCTTTCATCGCGGCCTTCAACGTCGCAGCTGGCGCCCTGAGCGTCTTCGGCGGATACTTCATCTACGAGGCGCTCATCAGGCGAATCCCATCTCTAGCAAGGCGCCCTGGCAAGCAGCAAGTTGCCGCGGTAGATGCCCTCTCGCCCCTGCAGCCAGCAAAGTAGGCTTGTTCACACATCCCCCTGACCGTAGAACGGCGGACCCGCGGGTCGGTCGCCTTTCCTTACGAGGGCTCCTGGCCTAGCGAGCTGAGCAGCTCGAGGAAGGCCTTGATCGAGTCGGGGCGAGCCGGTGTCAGAACTCTTGAACGGCCTACCTCATAGACCTCCAAAAGGCGAGCTCGCTTCAGCGTCTCCACATGCCTGTACACGGCCGCGTAATCCATCCCTAGGTTCTCAGCCACCGCTTTGATGTGGAGCGGCCTCTTCGTCCCGA
>CAYRUY010000044.1:0-4635 GCA_964427455.1 uncultured Candidatus Bathyarchaeia archaeon
GTTCCTCCCTTATCTTCCTGCATGCGACGAGGTTAGGCTCCACGTTTCCTCCATGTCCGTTGAGGAACAGAATACGCTTCACGCCATGTTTCTGTAGGCTCTCAGCTACCTCGTAGAGAACCTGGACGTAGGTCTCAGCCCTAAGGGTTAGGGTGCCCTTGAAGGGCTTACACATGTTGTGGGGGGCGAAGCCGACCCAGACGGCCCTAGCGACGAGAACCCTGGGGTACATGATCCTGGCCGCCTCCTCGCAGACCCGGCTGGCGCTGAGGATATCGTTGCCTACGCCTAGATGGGGGCCGTGGACCTCCGTTGACCCTGTCGGTATGATGACGACCTCCAGTTTAGGGATCATCTCCGCCAGCTCGCTCATCGTGTGCTCATGCCAATACACCTTCTTTGCTTCGCTCATGCAGTACACCTTGGAAAGACCATACGGTTGTCTTGTGATTTAAGGATTGTATCGCGTCCAGTAGCATCAAGGAGGTAGTGTCTCTCGTCTTCCGATTGCTCTACGTGGTTTTTCCACTGACGAACTTGCGCGATAGCCATGTCTCTTCGTACGGGTGCTTCGCTATCTCCCCCTCGTCCATTTCGACCCCCCAACCGGGTCCTTTAGGCAACTCTAGATAACCGTCCTTCACCAATGAACCGATTGAAGGTTCCATTACCTTATCTCTCCAAGGAGGCTCCCTGCTAGGTTCGTAGTATTCGAGCGCGACGAAGTTAGGTATGCTGGATACCATATTCGCGCTTATGATCGTTGACAATGGGCTATTGGGGTTGTGTGGACAGACAGGTAAGTGATACGCTTCTGCCAAAGCAGCTATCTTCCTAGCTTGACTTATGCCTGTGTGACATACGTCCGGCAGTAGTACGTCCAAGGCTCCAATCGCGAGGTAACTTCTAAACTCCCATATCGTGTACAAGTTCTCACCAGTCCCTATCGGAGTGCTTGTGGAATCCGCGAGCCTCTTATAGCTAGGCGCAGCGTCCTCATGCTGACAGATCGCGTCCTCCAAGAAGAGCAGATGGTAGGGTTCTAAAGCCTTGGCTAACCTCATTGCAGAAGGTAGATCCAACCGGTTGTTCACGTCCACGCATATGTCCACCTCGTCTCCAAGCGTCTCTCTAATCGTCTCTATCTTCTTCGCGGTATTCTTTACGGATACTAGGCTGGCGGTACGGCTGATCTCAGGCCAATCAAGGGAACCCTTCATCCAGCCAGCAACCTTTCCTCGCGGAGGCAGGTCCACTGGGTGAGCCTTCACCGCTGTGAAACCCAGCCCCTTAGCCCTTTCACACTCCTTTACAACACCTTCCAGTGATTCGTCTCCTTGATATGAATCGACATAGTCGAAGTAGAGTCTGACTCTGTTCCAGATCTGTCCTCCCAACAGCTCAACTGCAGGTATGTCGTATATCTTTCCCTTTATGTCTAGGAGCGCCGTTTCGATAGCGCAGAGCGCGGCGCTAACATCTTTGCCCCCTACATAAGCAGATCTCCAGCAGAGCTGCCATATTTTTTCAGTGTTACATGGATTCTCACCGATGATCATGGCTCCAAAATCGCTTATGTGCGAAGCCACACCCTTCGGAGTTGCCCACTCGGTTCCATCTCCCCATCCGATAATGCCTTCGTCCGTGGTGATCTTGCAGAACGTCCAGTTCTTGATACCGCCTTGACAAAGTATAGGCTTGACCTCGGTTATTTTCACCAATACGATCATTCCTCATTTAGGTTAAAGCATGGTCTAACCTTTTAAGCCTTAGGCAAACTGTTGCATTGTCATCCGACGCTGTGGGGAAGATGATGCGAACTATGCCGAAAGTCTAGGAGGCGAGAGAAGCACGTTAAGCTGTCTCGTCAGTTGGCAGTTGACACCGCCTTGGGCTAAGTACGGACCTTGAGAACTGAGGGTGCTGCAAGGCCACGCTAATCCCCTTAAGAACTCCATCAGTAATGATCTCGGTAATGGCGTCTCGGTGCGTCTCAAAACCTAAGGAGGGCCGGGAAACCCTTGGAAACCCCGAGTAGCGTCAGCTCTTAGAGCTACCGTTTTGCCAGCGGGTTTAACGAGCCACAGAGGTCGCAGACGCATTCAGCTTTGCCGTTCTCGCCTTGACCTACGTAGGTATGAGGCACGAACCTCAAGCATTGTCTGCACCAGTTCTCCCAAAGACCGAAGAGGCGAGGCTGCCTATGACGTCGAGGAAGGGGCCTCGGCGATGCGCCTGCTCTAGGGTTGATCATTCTCGATAGAAGAGATCGTGAGACGAGCGACAGGCCTAATCCACGCATCAACGCATCTCCTACTGGGCTTTCTAAGGGTACCCGGGTCCCTTGGGCGATTATTCGCCCTGCGATGCACGGTGGCTAGCGGATTAATCCCTGTTGCTGTCAAGCTACCATGGCAGGAGAAAGCAGGAGCCCTTCCTCACTCCAGCAGAGACAACCCGAACTATTTTCGATCACTCTGACTGCGTGACATCGGTATGTAACCTGGGCCGGTTCCAAAGTGGCCTGTCCCGATGGACGGTTGCACCCCTATGTGTATCGGCCCGATAAGCCTGTCATCGAGGGACGTAAGGCTATACTCATGATCGGAAAAAACATATAAACCTGGAAGGAGAAAGAATCGTAGGTGGATAGGGTGAAATTTCCACGCAAAGACGTCATAGAAATGATAGACCTCTGCTTTCACATAAGCAGCGTCTGCGATGCATGTTTGTTGATTACGAGAACGGGAGCATTGTGTTCGGCGTTGGGACCGAGCCTGAAAGGCTTGAAAGACTAATCGAAGGCTTGGAGGAAGAGGTTCAGAGGCTCAGAGCGTCTTGGGCGTCCTTCAAGGCAGAGCAACCGCGCGTCCTTATTACTAAACCACTATGACCGAACGGTAATGCGGGATGCCCCGGAAGAGATTATTGTGACGTACCTTCCTCATGAGTTTTTCACGCTCCGGTGGCGTTTCAACGAACTTTTCGCAGCATTGGTCAGAATCGTACATCGGGAAGCAAGCAAGCCGTCGAGCTGTACCTAGGGCTGTCCTCTTGTGCGCCTCAGGACTCTCCCCGGCAGAGCCTTGGTATGCTCTCCTTTCTCGACGACAACCTGGCCGTTCACGATCACGTATTCAATCCCGACAGGGTACTGGTGAGGGTTCTCGTAGGTACCTCGTTCAGCCACGGTCTCAGGGTTGAACAGAACGAGGTCCGCGTAGGCCCCGACTCTTACTACGCCTCTATCGCTGAGACCTAGCTTTGACGCTGGCAGCCCAGCCATCTTCCACACCGCCTCCTCCAGGGATAAAGCCTGCTTCTCCCTCACGTAGGTTTGGAGCACCCGCGGGTAGGTGCCGTAATTCCTAGGATGGGGCTTCCCTCTTCCCAGCGTTCCGTATGGGGCGAGGCTCCGGCCATCCGTTCCGATCATAGAAGCCGGATGCCGTATCACCGTTTCCACATCCTCCGGCCGCATAGCGAAGACGATTATCCCCACCGAGCCTTCCCCTTCAAGGAGAAGGTCATACGCTGTGTTGAACGGGTCTTGTGCTCGCTCCTCAGCTATCGCCGCGACGCTCTTCCCCTCTAGGCCCGGGCTCTGGTCCAGCCTTGAGACGACGATGTTCTCCCAGCCTGCGTCTCTAGCGGGGTTCCCCCAGCCGGGGATGCCCTCCTTGATGTCCTTCGTTATCCGTTCGCGAACCTGTTCATCTTTGAGCCTCTCAAGGAGCTTGTCGACGCCTCCTTCATGAGCCCAAGGCGGGAGGCACGCGCTCAGGCCTGTGCTTCCCGCCGTGTACGGATAGACGTCACAGGTCACGTCTAGGCCCTCTCGCCTGGCTTCGTCGATAAGCCTCAGGCTCTCTCTTACTCTTCCCCAGTTCGGCTTCCCGTGGGCCTTGTGATGCGACATCTCAACCGGTAGATGGGCCTCCCGGCCTATCGTGATCGCTTCTGCGACGGCCTTAAGCAGCTCGGGGCCTTCGCCCCTGATGTGGCTTGCGTATAAGCCGCCGAACTGAGCCGCAACCTTTGCTAGCTCTATCAGCTCCCGCGTGTCAGCGTAGCAGCTTGGCGCGTAGATGAGCCCAGAGGAGAGGCCGAAGGCGCCGCTCCGCATGCTCTCCGCCAAGAGCTGCTTCATAGCCTCAAGCTCATTGCTCGTCGCGGCCCTGTTCTCGAAGCCCATAACGGCTATCCGAAGCGCCCCGTTGCCGACGAGGGGCGCCACGTTCACCGCGAGGCCCCTGCCCTGCATATAGCTCATGTATTCGCCGAAGCTAGTCCAGTCCCATGAGACCTCGTCAGCAAGCGGCCCATGCTCTCGCTTGAGCAACTCCAAGGTCGCCTTGTTCACCGGCGCCGGCGAGGAACCGCAGTTGCCTATGACCTCCGTCGTGACACCCTGCCTCACCTTGCTCTCAGCCAAGGGATTGACCAGCAACACGAGGTCCGAGTGCGAATGCATGTCTATGAAGCCTGGTGCCACGACCAGCCCTGAGGCATCGATGACTCTCTCAGCTGTGAACGCCGAACAGTCGCCGACCTGCGAGATCCTCTGCTCCGTAATGGCCAGGTCTGCCCTGAACCGAAGGCCTCTGCCAGACCCATCGACAATCAAGCCCTTCT
>CAYRUY010000044.1:4735-16721 GCA_964427455.1 uncultured Candidatus Bathyarchaeia archaeon
AGGTCTGCCCTGAACCGAAGGCCTCTGCCAGACCCATCGACAATCAAGCCCTTCTCGACGAGCAAGTCAACCTGGGGCATCACGGTAACCACTGCCTAAGGCAAACGTAGGAGACTTCTGAACACTGAACGCTTTTACGCCTTGTCATGCCAAGAGCACAACGCACCTCGCCGGGGGGCTCCAAACCCTTGCGGAGACCATCCGCTCTAACACGTGATTGACGTGAACGACGGTGAGCCCATTAGCGCTCCCTCCTAGCCCAGGGAACACGGTATCAAGCACGACGAATCTGCCAAAGACAGCTGCGGGGAGGCTGGAACGCAAGGGATAAATCTGCCTGACTCCGACGGGCCCTTAACTTGGCTCGCTCAGCTTGGCGGTCAGCTCTCGAATGGCTCTTCGCGCTCAACCTGGCCGCGTTTGCGCTCTCAGGGCTGCTGACTCTCAAGTCGTGGACGTTTATGGAAGCCCTTGCTCTGTCCTTGTTCCTAGAGGCAGGCGTCCTCCTGCTCGTAGGCGGCGGCATGGATATGTCTTCCTCCGTCTTCTTCACCGAGGCGCGGCAGCGAGTTTTCGGCTCGAAGGAGGAGTACTCGGCTCTAAGGCATAGGGAGGCTCAACGGCGGGGGAGAAGGCTTGTCGCCCTGGGAGCAGCGCTTCTACTAGAGTCTGTGCTGTTCGCTCTGCTCTAGATGAAAAGGAAAAAGAGGGTGATGCTCGCTGAGGTCTGCTACGTCGGCTTTCTTCTCGCAAGTAGGATGGCGGCAATCCCCAGTACTACAGCTATTGCTATTGCTCCGTAGGCTACGCCTGTGAGTTGGCCGAGCTGGGCTTGAAGCGACGCAATCGAATCCTCTAGGCTTGTGACCTGTTCCCTCGTCGCGAGGGGTTGTAGGGCGTCTTGGAGGCTTGAGACGGTTGCCTTGGTCGATTCGAGCGAGTACGATGGCGGCAGAACCGTTGGCAGCTTCGAATAGTCGTAGTCGGGCCCCGCTGCGCCCGCGAAGGCAGCTTCCGCAGCCGTGACGCCTGGGAATGAGGCTCTGTACCAGAAAGTTCCAGTAATCGCAGGTGTTGCAACCACGTCGAACTTGCCTTGACTGTCCGTCTGGCCTACCGCCACGTTCCTCCACGTGACGTTATCCTTCGTCTCCTGAACTACCACGACCATGCCTGCGTAGCCTTGACCTGTCACTGGGTTCGCGAAGATGCCACCGATATGCGTTGACATGCCTAGTATGAACGATGATATGCCTGCTTGGACCGGTATGGGGTTAGCTTGGACCTTGTACCCTGCCAGGGCTAGGTATCCTAGGGCCTGTTGCACATCGTACGGACGCGGCTTTATGTTGAAATCATAGTTGACTTGGTCGGGCAGTGCCGCTGTTGTTCCTGGCACCGCGTCTCCGTCGAGTAGGCTTCTGATGATCAAGTCCCTCGGGACCAGGTAGTCGATCGCCTTTCTCACGTACCGGGCAGCCTCAGCGGCCCTCGATGGGTCCTGTTTGCCGAGCGGCGTGTCAACACCTGTTCCGAGGATAGGATGCCTCATATTGTAGGCCAGATACTGCCTTCCGTTGCCCACAAGGTACACCTTGCCCCAAGAGGGGTCAATCGTCGCCTTCTCTCTGTGAACAAAGTAGTTGCCATCTAGGAGGTCCACCTCTCCGTTCTTGAGGGCTGCCAACGCCGATTCCTTGCCAGGGATGTACTTCACGTAGTAGTCCTTGACCCCGAAGAGCCCCTCAGCCTCTAGGGCGGTCCCGTTCCAGTACGCTTCGTTCTTCGTCAGGTGCAGCACCGTCGTGACGGGGTCCCAGCTCGCAAACCTGTAGGGCCCACTGCCTATCGGCCCCTTAAGCGTCCTGACTTCGCCGTTCACCTTGTACTCGACGGGCTCCACTCCAGGAGCGGCGGTTGGGAGGCTCGCCCACTTGGCTGGCGGAAACTGCTCATAGACATGCTTTGGCTGGACAACCCCGGTGGCTGGGTTCGCGTTGGAGACGAGGAACTCGGGGTTGAACAGGGCGTAAGGTTTGCCCGTTTTCCCGAAGTTGGGAACCGTCACCTTCACCGTGTTTGCGTCAACTGCTTCCAGCGTGCCCTCTCTGACTTCCGTGGCTCCCGGCATCTCGAAGACGGTGGTGGTGCCGTTGAACCACTTGAAGTTCACCTTCGTACCCAGGACACCGCTCGTGATACCTACCTGAGCCGAGCCACCCTCAGGGTTGATGTTCATGTAGAATGTCCAGAGTATGTCGTCGGCTGTCACGGGCACATCGTCATGCCATTTCATGCCCGGCCTCACGTTTAGCGTCGATACGCGTCCATCCTCGGAGCTAGACCAGCTTTGCAGCGCCGAGGGAAGCGCGATCCTCTTCGGGTAGTCAGGCGCCCACATCGCCATCTGGTCATACATCGGTTGGAAAGCGATGGCGTCGTACCAGGACTGCGAGAGATCTGGGAGATAGGTCAAGAGTTCACCCGTCGATGCGAAGGTGACAGATTCCTTGCCCGTCAGCCATTGAGGCGTAGGACCCACGTTGAAGTACGTCCAGCCGTAGCCTGAGATCGCTGGGTTAACGGCGATGACGAACTGCTCGTAGAGTATCTCAGACTCGGGTAGGTCGTCGAAAACGACCGCCTGCCATTCTTTGTAAAGCCTCTCCCGCTCCGACTCAGAGGCGGTTGTGACGTACTGCTCTAGGATACTGTTGCTAGTTGCATTGTCATAAAGCTGAAAGTTCAGGCCGTCGGGGGCGAAGAACCTAGGGTCTCCGCCATAGTAGGGGGCGAGCTGGTTAGGCACATAGGCCGGGGTCTGCCCGATGAAGAGCGCGTCGTAACCGCCATCAGCATAGCTCTTGCCCACGTTCTCCCTAGCGGGGAGGATGGCACGGTCAAAGACAGGGCCCCAGCCTAGGAAGACGATCTTCGCATCTATGCCCACCTGCTGGAGTGCGTTGGCTATGATCTGTCCCCACTGTCTTCGAACGAGGTTGGCGTTTCCCGGCGCGATCAGCGTTATCGAGAAGAGTGGCGCTTGCTGCTGTTGAGCGAGAGAGAAGACTGGAAGAGAGGATGTTGCCATCACTGCGAGGAGTATCAGCGAGATCAGCTTTCTGTTTGGCGCTTTTCTCATTTGGTTTAGCACCACCCAATGCGAGCGTCGTATCATATTTATGCTTTGCGGACTGACCGAACACGGTAGGTTTCAGGCGAAAGCCTGACCGCTAGGTCCCGCGATCACGTTCCCGAGGCTCTTCCGTCTGCTACGCTCCTCCAAACGTCACAGGGTTGAGGGGCATCCTAGGCAGAAATATTTATGTGTGGCAGGCAAGGAAGAGTGCTAGTTCCGGCAAGGTCTTTGGTATAAAATGGCAGGTCTGGCAAGATACCTGGTGCGCAGGCTGCTGTACATGATACCCCTCTTCGTGGGGATATCGATCCTAAGCTTTCTCGTCATGTACGCAGCGGGCGACCCCATAAGGATCATGCTGATCGGCAAGCCGAACGTAACTCGAGAGACCATTGAGGCGCTCAAAGCTTACTACGGTCTGGACAAGCCCATCCCTCTTCAGTACCTTAACTGGCTTTGGAACCTTCTGCGAGGCAACTTCGGCAGGTCCCTCTACGCGGCTAGACCTGTAAACCAGCTGATCGGGAGCTGGTTCCTCGAGACCGTGAAGCTGCAGCTCTTATCGATTGCTCTCGCCCTGGCGATCTCCATATTCGTAGGGGTTCTCTCGGCTAAGAGGCAGTACTCCAAACTTGACCTGACGGTTACCTCGGTAGCGCTCTTCGGCGTCTCCATGCCTACCTTCTGGTTCGGCATCATCCTGATAATCGTCTTCTCATTCAACCTAGGCTGGCTCCCCTCGGCTGGGGCATACGGAGACCCCGTGAAATGGTGGGGGAACCCGGTTCTAGACTCGATCGCTCACATCATCCTCCCTGCCGTCGTCCTGACCTATGTGAGCCTAGCTCAGAACATCAGGTTGATCAGGGCAAACATGCTCGAAGTGTTGAGGCAGGACTACATACTTGCAGCGAAGGCCAGCGGTCTTCCCGAGAGGTCCATCACCTACAGGCATGCGCTCCGAAACGCGATCTCACCGGTTGTGACGTATCTAGGGCTGTCACTAGGCGGCATAATCGGCGGAGCTCCGATCACGGAGACAGTCTTCGGCTGGCCCGGGCTCGGAAGACGCTTTGTGGACGCGGCTCTCCAGATTGACTTCCCAGTCGTCATGGGCATCACGATGATCATAACCATTATGACGCTCGTGGCAAATCTGATCACGGACATCTCGTACGCTGTTCTCGACCCACGTGTCAGGATCGAGTAAGGTGACCGCCATGAGTCGAGCATCGAAGACTAGGCGGGGCGCAAGCCAGTGGGCGGTTGCTTGGAGAAGGTTCAAGAAGAACAAGGCGGGCCTCTCGGGCATGTTCATGGTGGGAACCCTCATCTTCGTCGCTCTGTTCGGAGGCTTTCTAGCGTCGTACCCAGGCAGGCCGAACCCCGGAGCACTCAAGCCTCTGTATGATGGTGAGGCGTCGGAACCCCCATCATGGAAGCACCCATTTGGAACAGCCTCAGTGGGCTACGACGTATTCAGCGAGGTCGTGCACGCCGCCAAGTATACGCTCTACGTTGGGTTCGTGGCGACCCTCATCACGATGGGCCTTGCGATCTTGGTCGGCTCGGTCGCGGGTTACTTCGGAAGGGCGACCGACGATGTCCTGATGCGCGTCGCCGAGGTCTTCTTGGTCTTTCCAACGCTTCCGCTCATCCTTGCCTTCACGAGAGTCTACCTCGTAGCGGCTGGAACCACGTACTGGAACATTCTCGGGATCAACGTACCCGTCGGGTTAACGATCGTCATAGCAATCCTCGGTGCCTTTGGTTGGGCTGGCAACGCTAGGCTGATCCGAGGCGAGTTCCTCAGAGTTCGAGAGCTTGATTTCGTCAAGGCTGAGAAGGCATTGGGCGCGGACAGCAAAAGGATCATATTCAGGCATGTGCTGCCGAACATTCTGTCGCCTGTGATAGTCGTCTCGACGCTTACCGTAGCCTACGCAATCCTGTCTGAGGCAGGGATCAGTTTCCTTGGCTTCGGCGACCCGAACGCGATCACTTGGGGCCAGATGATGCAAGAGAGCTTTATCGACATCAGGATCGCTTGGTGGACGGAGATCTTCCCCGGGCTGGCGGTCCTCTGGAGTGTCTTCGGCTTTAACCTCCTAGGTGACGGCCTAGCAGACGCCTTGAACCCGAGGTTGAGGGAATAGGAGCGTTCGGGAAATGGCGACTCCGCTTCTCGATGTCGAGAACCTTAGAACTTACTTCTTCACGGAGGCCGGGATCGTCAAGGCGGTTGACGGTGTATCCTTCGGCCTTAGAAAAGGCGAGACACTCGGGCTAGTGGGCGAATCCGGTTCAGGAAAGACGGTTACAGCCTTCTCCGTGCTGCGCATCGTGCCGAGGCCCGGCCGGATCGTAGGAGGCAAGGTCACCTTCGACGGGACCTCGATCCTTGATCTGCCGGAGGAGGAGATGCGGAGAGTTCGCGGGTCGAAGATGGCGATCGTGTTCCAAGACCCAACCTCGTCCCTCAACCCTGTCTACACGGTCGGAAGCCAGATCGCTGAGATCATCATGCATCATCAGGGCATAGACAGGAGGGAGGCTTTCGGCAAGACAGTGGACCTCCTGGAAATGGTGGGAATCAGCGAGCCCGAGACAAGGGTCCACCAGTATCCTCATCAGCTAAGCGGAGGGATGAAGCAACGCATTGCCGTAGCCCGAGCTCTCGCTTGCGAGCCGGTCCTTCTCTTCGCCGATGAGCCTACGACAAACCTAGACGTGACGATCCAAGCTCAGGTCCTCGAGCTGATGAAGGAGCTGAGGAGGAGGCTTGGAATGTCGCTGGTCATGATAACCCATGACATGGGCATCATAGCCGAGATGACTGAGAGGGTTACTGTCCTATACGCAGGGATGGTAGCTGAGTCTACTGATACCAAGAGGATCTTCAAGATGCCTAAGCACCCATACACAGAGGCGTTGCTCCAAGCAGTCCCAAGGATAGACCAGAGGAAGGAGCTAAGGGTCATTCTGGGCAATATCCCGAATCTGATAGATCCGCCTTCAGGCTGCAGGTTCCACCCCAGATGCCCATACGCCCGGGATGTCTGCTCCCAGGTGGTTCCGCAGCTGGAGGAGGTTGATCAAGGCCACTTCGCAGCATGTCACAGATGGAGAGAGCTTACTCTCACAGGGGTTTAGGCTGATCACGCATGGATGAATCTATACTCCGAGTTGAGAACCTTCGCAAGCACTACCCGATCTATGAGCGCAACGTACTTCTGAAACGGCAGGTAGGAGTCGTCCACGCCGTTGATGGTGTCAGCCTCTACATCAAGCATGGAGAGAACATGGGTCTTGTAGGCGAGAGTGGATGTGGGAAGACAACCCTCGGCAAGACCATCATGTACCTTGAGGAGACTACCTCTGGCCGCGTCTACTTCGAAGGGATAGATGTCTTCGACGCGTTCAAGAAAGGCGATAAGGAGAGGACTCGCCTGGTTCGGAGAGGGATCCAGATGGTCTTCCAGAACCCTTTCACATCGCTGGATCCCCGGATGACAGTATACGACATCCTAAGCGAACCGTTCGCGATCCTCAAGAACGCCCCTAGGGACGAGTGGAAGGAGAAGGCCTACGAGCTTCTAAGGATGGTTAACTTGGAGGACTACCACGCTGAAAGGTATCCTCACGAGTTCAGCGGCGGACAGAGGCAGAGGATCTGTATAGCTAGGGCTTTAGCCGTTGACCCTAAGCTCATAGTCGCCGATGAGCCTGTATCATCCCTAGACGTGTCGATCAGGGCGCAGATACTGAACCTACTGATGGAGCTTCAGGAGAAGAGAGGTCTATCATACCTCTACATCTCACATGACTTAAGCTCAGTCCGCCAGATAACTAACAGGGTTTCAGTCATGTACCTTGGGAAGATAGTTGAGCTCGCTAACACAGACGACTTGTTCGATAAGCCACTCCATCCATATGCTCAGGCTCTGCTCTCAGCGATCCCCATCCCAGACCCTGAGTCGAACAGGAGCAGGATAATCCTCCCAGGCGAGGTGCCTAGCGCTGTTAATCCTCCCCCAGGCTGCAGGTTCCATCCGAGATGCCATTACGCGACTAACCTATGCAAGGAGAAGGAGCCTCAACTCGACGAGGTTGAGGGCGAGCATTACGCAGCATGCCACTACGCCTCGAAGTTCCTTTAGGTTCCGCGCATGGACGAGGAGAGGAAGACCCTAAGGGCTAAGTCTCTGCTCAGCCTCTCGACGCTTAGCTCTAACGCGCCCTCGTTAAGCCTCTCTTCCACCTTCTCCACACTGCCACTGTACGTGTTCCACCACTCCACCCTGTACATGCCCGGCGCGAGTCCCTCGATTCGAAGCCGGGCGTCGGCGACCTCACCTATCGTCGCGTTGTTGACCACGTTAGGCCAGTTGTGCTCGCCGTTCTTGACCCACACAAGCGCCATGGTGGAGTTTTGTAGTCCAAGGACCCTGAGGTCGCCGTGGGCAGCCTGCCAGGAGGCGTTCAGCGGCCTCAGCCCCGGGAGGCTGATGCCTTGCAGGAAGCTTGAGAGCGCCTTGAAGTGGTAGTAGAGCCCATACGGGTCGACGTAGTTGTCCCACCACCAGAGCATCGCCGTGGAGGCGCTCCCGGATAGAGCCGTAGCCCAGATGCCGTCGTGGACCTCCACGCCGTCAGGGTCCTTCAGGTAGTCTGGGGAGTCCGCCCAGCGCCAATCAGAGGCGAACTCCGCCAAGAGGACGGGTTTCTTGAAGCTCCCCAGCCTAGACTTGACCATGTTCGGGAACTCTTTGACCATGTCTCTCTCGCCGTACGAGTGTATCTGCGTGAAGTCTATCGCGTCGAGCTTCCAGACCGCATCGTCGTAGGAGGGGTTTGCGAAGCTCGTAGAGACCAGGTGCCCGTAGGGGTCGATCTGCCTCAAGTAACGGCCCATCTCCCTATGCCAGTCAGCCGCAACGACGCTGTTGTAGTTGTCCGTTAGCTCGGCTTCGTTCCAGAACTCCCAAGCGAGGATGCTTGGGCTGTAGCCCCAACGGGCGACAACGTACCTTAGCCTGTTCTTGAAGAGCCTCGCTGCATCCGGGTTCGTCCAGAACTCGTCTGGTCGGCTGAGGGGGCCGCTGTTCCTCGCGTTGTAAGGGTTCTCGTCCCAGTTCGGGTTCACGCTCGTGCTGAACTGGCCGTGGTTGATGAGACATAGGATGGCGTAGATCCGCAGCTTCTCGGCGAGGCCGATGACGTAGTCAAGCTTCCAAGCCTCCTCCTGGTCGTAGAAGCCCAGCTTCTTCCACTCGATGGCGAAGGCCCAAGGGGCCATCCATATCCGTGTGAGGCTCTCGCCGTTCTCAGCCATCTTCGTGAACCAGGCGTCGTAGTCATAGGTCCCGTGAGAGCCATACCAGCAGACGTTATGGCCTACTAGGAAGGCGGGCTCGCCGTTGTCGAACTTAAGGTACCTGAAATCATCCTTATCAAGCTGCAGAAAGCCCCGGTTCGTCGACTGCGCCACCTCAAACCCATAGATGTCAGATGAGGCCTCTAGTCCACCGTCGTTCACCGTCAGCCTCACCGCATACTCGCCTAGCTCCATCGGCGTGAACCTGACTATCCAGGTCGGCGCTCCAGAGGGCTCAAGGGCCTCCTTATCGTCGACGAGCTTCCGCGTGAAGCCCTGAAAGTAGAACGCTGGCACCTGCAAGGTTCTTCCCGAAGGTGATGTGAAGACCGCGTTTACCTCGATGTCGGCGGGGTCGAATGGGTTCGCGACCGCCGCCTCAACGCTGGCGGTGATCTCCAGTCTTCCGTAGAGCGGAACGCTTCGATTGCTGAGCGTAACGCCCGAGACCCTAGGGGTCATCTTCTCGTACTCCGGAGCCCTATAGCGGGGGAGGCGAAGCCAGATCGTGAGGCCTAGAACCACGGATAAAAGCGTCACTGAGAGAACTACTACCGCCAGAAGCGCTCTTCTTCTAACCACGGGACGGTTTCTCAGGACGGAGACCTCTTAAACTTTCGCCGCCTCGCTCCGAGAGATTCACTGCGTAAATCTCCCCAGCCGGTTCTCTTACGCGTGGGGAGAAGAGATGCGGCTTTTGTATGGATTTGCCTCGTGGGCCAAATGCGCCAGGGCGGCTCTCTTGCTACTCTTGATCCGCAATCCTTATCTGGTGGGCAGCCGTGAACTTTCTGGGAGCTAATGGATCAAGTCTTGTCGGTAGATGAGAAGGGGCGTCTGGTGATTCCTAAGAAGATCAGGGAGGCTGCAGGCCTAGAGGCGCCCGGTCAGCTTCTTTTGGTCACGTTGAGACGCGGCCGAATAGAGTTGGTTCGCGTGGACCCTGAGATGAAGAGTGCGAAAGAGATTGCGAAAATGAAGTTCAAGGGTTGGCGTGAAGAAGACCACGAGGCTGAGAGGCTGGCCTCTCGCTTGGCGGGGGGACCACCCGTTTGAGGCTTCTGGACACCGTGGTCCTCGCCGGGGCTCTCAACCCCGCCGACAGGTATCATACAAGAGCAGAGGCGCATCTTGAAGGTCTCTCAAGGGAGCCACAGCTGTTCATCCCAGCAGTTGTCCTGATCGAGTTCGACCTTCTCATGAAAGCCAGAGGCTACAGCCCGAGCGAGCGCCACGAGACTTGGTTTGAGTTGACGCCCAAGATTCCTACGGAGAAGATTCTCTCACCCACCACGGTCTCAGCGGCCTCGGCAGCGCTCCTCGAGCAAGATGGTCTAGCTTACTTTGATGCTCTGGTCGCCGCGCAAGCTCAGGAGCTGGACGCGGAGGTCGTCACGACCGACCAAGCGATGGCGAGACACGTCTCAACAATCTGGTAGCTTCCCTTCGAGCCTTAGAGGCGTCTGGCTGCCTACCGAAACTGCGGCAGCCATCTGGCCTCGGCTTGGAACATCTCGTCCACCATTGCTCGGATGCTGGCAGGCGTCAGCACGGCGGAGGTCAGGGGGTCGAAGAGGATTGCCTGGAAGGCGAGTTCTCGGTCAGCTTCAAGAGCTGCCTTGACTGCGAGCTCTTGCACGTTCACGTTTGTCCGGTTCAGGGCTGCGCATTGGGGCGGCAGCTGGCCTACGTAGCATGGATGGATGCCTTTCTCGTCGACTAGGGCGGGGACCTCGACGCAGCAGCCTTCGAGCAGGTTCGTGATCAGCCCTGTGTTCTCGACGTTTCCGTTGATCGTTCTCAACGTGCCTGTCTCCATGGAGTGGATGATGCCTACGCCGTACTCGTGGGACCGTTTGACATCGATCGGTTCCTCGCCTGTGATCTGGCGCCGGATGTGCTCGTAGTGGGGTTTCCAGGCTTCTCGGCATATCTCGAGGTAGAACCATCTTGGCTGGCAGTAGGTCTTTCTCCGTTCTTCGGTGGTTCGGAAGTAGGGGACGTACTCGCCGAGATGGTGGCTGGACTCTGTGATGAAGTAGCCGAGGTGGCGCATCATTTCGAAGCGGACCCTGTCCTTGGCGTAGACCTCAGGCTTCTCCATAGCCGCCCTGAGAAGCGGGTACGCGTTCACGCCTCTCTGTTTGAACTCCAAGAAGAAGGCTTGATGGTTTATCCCGGCGACCCAGTAGGAGGCCTCGTCGGCGGGCACTCCTATGTACGCGGCGAGCTGCATCGCCGTTCCCTGAACGCTGTGGCAGAGGCCCACGTTCCTTATCCTCGTCGCCTCGTTCATCGCCCAGCAGTTCATCGCCATAGGGTTCGCGTAGTTGATCAGCAACGCTTCAGGGCAGAGCTCCTCCATGTCGTGACAGATGTCTAGGAGCACAGGGATCGTTCTTAACGCTCTGAAGACGCCTCCCGGACCGAGTGTATCGCCGACCTCCTGGTTAACCCCGTACTTCAACGGGACATCGATGTCCTGCTGGAACGCGTCTAGGCCGCCGACCTGGATCATGATGATCACGTAGTCTGCGTCCTTGAGGGCCTCCCGGCGGTCTAGGGTAGACTCAACCCTAGCCTCAGGCGCAAACTGGCCTACCATCTTCTTCGCGAGCGCGGTGACGGTCTCCAACCGCTCCGCGTCTATGTCCATAAGCGATAGGACCGAGCTGCCCAGCTCGGGGTAGGAGAATATGTCGCCCATCAGGTTCCGGGCGAAGACGACGCTGCCGGCGCCGATGAAGACGACCTTAGCCATTCGCAAAACCCTCGGAGGCTCCTAGAGCCAACCGCAATATAAGCCGTCTCCCTAAGCTCCAACCCACGGGCCTCGGTCCTTGAAGACGGTGTCGTTGGTCTAACCTAGGCGGGCCTTACTCGGACCCTCTCTGACCCGATCGGGTTACGACGGAAACTGTTAAGTAGCAAAAGAAACATCATAGCTTTACTGGAGGTCGATGCCTTGCCGATCTTCGCCGTGAATATGAAACATACCCCTGAATCGTGCCCCATGTTCAACAATGATGTCAGGAAAAGGTTCAAGGAAGTCGTTGGCAAAAGAGAGGAAGTCGCCAGGAAACATGAAGTCAAAGTTTTGAGCGCTTACACTTCGATCTTGGACCATCTGATCTTCTACGTCGTTGAAGCACCCTCCCAACAGGCTGTGGAGAATTACTTTGTAGAGATAGGTTTCGCGTTCTGGAACAGCGTTGAAATCCGACAGGCTCGACTCGTCGACGATGTCATAAAAAGAGTTGTAGGGGAGTAATCTAACAAGCTCGACCCCTTTTCGTGAGCTTAGGGATTCTGAATCAGGCCAAACTGCAGCAGATTTAACTTTGGCACGTGATCCGAATCGGGCTCAGAAGAGGGCCAGGCGGGGCGGGAACCCACGTAGGGAGGCCCAACAGGGGACCCTAGGCTCCATAGCGTCAATCTCGGTTGTAACCCTCCGTTAGCATGGCTTC
>CAYRUY010000045.1:0-10841 GCA_964427455.1 uncultured Candidatus Bathyarchaeia archaeon
CAGTTGAGCGTAGAGACTGGGCCGGCGGTCGTCTAGGACATGGCTGAGCTCGGCCACGTACTTGTTGTCTGCCTGCGAGGGGTCGATCTCGACCACGCGGACCTCCTCCTTTTCAGCGCTCGCCCTGACTAGCACGGTCATCTCTGGGCTTGTAACCTGGCTCATCCCGGTGAAAGTGAGCGTGGTTCGGCCGTCAAGCCCGCCTGTCTCGGACCCAACCCTGTTAGCCGTTATGGTGAAGACGCGGTTCTCTACGGACCTTGTCAGCATCGCTTTCTGAGCGTACGGTAAAACCAAGTTTGCGGGGTGGCAGATGATCTGGGCGCCCTTCAAGGCGAGCGCCCTAGCGGCTTCAGGGAAGAGCCAGTCGTAGCAGATCATGACGCCTATCCTCGCTACGCGTAACTCGAACACTTTGAAGCCTGTGTCGCCGGGCGTAAAGATCAGCTTCTCCCTGCTGAAAAGGTGGCTCTTCCTGTAGGTGCCTATGTAGCCCGTCGGAGCGACCACGACGGCGGAGATGTAGAGGTTTCCACGCTCCTCCTCGCAGAGCCCCGCGACTACCGTGGCCCCTGTCTCCGCCGCCGCTCTCAGCCAAGCCTCAGTCGTCGGCCCTTCGGGCACATGCTCCGCGAGGACCCTAGCCTCCTCCCTCGAAGAGAAGAGGTAGCCGGTGTTGCAGAGCTCAGGGAGGACCAAGAGGTCAACCTCCCGGGTAGCTCTGATGAGCTGAACGGACCTCTCGATGTTCGTCTCCTTTAAGCCGAACCGAGGCTGAAACTGGACAAACCCCACCTTCAAACCTCAACCCCATCCATGCGGCGCTTCTCGGTAGTCGCAGAGGTCTCGAAGGCCCCTCTTGAGCGCTTCCTCGAAGCACGTTCACTAATACCCCTATCAGTTACTAATACCAGTATCAGTGCCCGCCTAAAATCCTCCCTTTGCACCGCTGAGGGCTCGGCCCCAGAAGCTGCGCCCTGTGGGGCTCAGTGCACTTCTAAGCGCTAGAAGGCTTAAATATCGTCAAGTCGAAGCTCGGTGGCTCGTCCTTAGGTCTTTGAGGTGAAGAGTCTGGCTCTGGATTTTCCGAGCGAGAAGCTTAGGTTCGTCCGAGGGGTGTCAATGCATCTCGCCTGCATATTTCTTCCCGTGTTTCTGTTGGCCTTCGGGTTCTTTCTCGTCGCCGCGCCTACAGCGGTCTCCGGCAGGCCTGGGGCCTCCTACACCTATTACGGCTACGTGCCTTCCGACATCTGGCGGAATATGACACAGCCCCCGCCGGCGCCGCCTCAGACCTACTACATCAACCCTGATACGGTCATGACATCGGGTACGGTGCTGGTCCTCGGATGCCACGACGAAACGGAGGTCGCCGTTTACCGGTTGCCCGGGGAGCGTCTGGTCAAGCAGGCGACGATCAATAAGCTTGAGAGAACATCTGTTGAGCTTCCTAACGGGACGTTCTTCAAGGTTACGTCCAGTAAGCCTGCGACGGTGATGCTCCTCGGCGGCGGTTGGCAGGCTGCGGGGGCTCAGGCGGGCATCAGCACCTTCTTTCCAACCGTGGATGGGGGCTTCGTAGGGAAGGAGTTCGTCTTCCTAGCCCTTGAGCCCTCGGTGACTTACGGCCGCGAGCTGCCACACTCGATCTTCGCCCTCGAAGACAGCGATGTGACGATCTATAACCGCGATGGGAGCGCGGCGAAGCAGTATAGGGTTAAGGTGAATGAAGCTCAGTGGTTCTCGCTTAAGAACGATACAGTCTACCGGATCGTCTCCTCAGGCAACATCATGGTTGAGACCTTCACGATAGGCGAGTACCGTGGCAAACCCCTAGCCTTCCCAGCCGTAGAAGGGGGCTTCGTTGGGAAACGCTTCTACGGCGCCGGGCATAGCATGGAGTATATGGGCACGGAGCAGCTGAGCCGAGGCTTCGTCCTCTCAAGCATGAAGGACGCAAAGGTGCTCATCGTAGACTTGGAGACCTCTAAGAAGTACGGTGACAAGGATGTTACGATCACGGCGGGAACAAACCTCTCGATGCACGTGAAGGCGTTCCACATGGGCTTAGACAGCGACCAACCAGTGATGATGGTCTTCAAGAACACAAACTACGACGGCGGAGGCGTCATCTTCACGGGCTTGAAAGCAGGCCAGGAAGCCGTCATCTACCTTGCTCAGGGCAAGGCCTACCTGTTCTCAGCCAAGGACGCAGTGGTCACCGTGGACGACGTGACACAGCGAATAGCCGCGGATGAGCCGCTCCAGCTTTGGCCTGGCACACATAAAGTGTCGGCTACGGAGAACGTTCTCGTCGAGATGGTCGTCCTGATACCTTACGTGCCGCCGCCTGGACAGGTCTTCCCAGAGCTTGAAGGCCTAGGAACCTTCGGAGGCGTCATCCCCTCGATCGAATCCCTCAGCGCTACGAACGAGAACCTAGGCCTCAAACCGTTGATTCAACAGGAGCTTCCTTGGACTTACATCGCTGCCGCGGTCGTCCCTATAGCCCTCATCATTATCTGGCTTGCCATTAGAAGAGGCAGGAGGGCTGCCCAACCCTAGGCTCTCGGCGCTGAGGGACGTGTTTCGCTCTGCGCCAGGCATCTGCGTCCTCGAGGCCTCTAGGTTTGTTGGACCAGTCTCGTCATATCAGGCTCGAAGCCTAGCCCTATCTTCGTCGGCGCCTTATACATGCCTCCGATGGGTTTCCGCTTCTCCTTGTTGAAGGCCTGTTGGTCTACGCCGTACTTAACTAGGTACTCGATCATGGGGCACGTTGTGAGGTTCTCTGAGAAGACCACGCTCTGCGCAGCCTCAGTCCAACTCGCGTGTGGGATGATCGGTATGTCGAACGCTGATGCGATGGCGCAGATCTTCTTCATCTCCGTTATTCCGCCAGCCCAGGTTACGTCGGGTTGAAGCACGTCCACGGCTCGCCTAGTGGCGAGCTCCTTTATCCCCCACCGCGTGTACTCGTGTTCACCGCCAGCGATGGGTACCTCCAGCTCAGCGGTGAGCCTGGTGTAGCCGTCGATGTCGTCGGGCAGCAGAGGCTCCTCCAGCCATGCAGGCTCGTATCTTTCCAGCTTCTTCGCCATCTTCAACGTGTAGGCCCTTGTCCAGCTCATCCAGCAGTCGAGCATTAGCTCCACATCGTAGCCTACGGCGTCCCGCACCGTCTTCGCAAGCTCCACGTTCTTCTCCATGCCCTTGAGGCCGTCTCCCGGCCCATGCCTGAAGAACCACTTCAAGGCCTTGTAGCCCTCCGCCACATAACCTTGGCTGACCTCCGTGACATGCTTCGGCTCGAGGCTGTGGCCTAGGCAACTCGCGTAGGCAGGCATCTCCTCCTTCACGGGGCCGCCTAGAAGCCGTACGACAGGCTCCTTCTTCGCCTTACCTATGAGGTCCCAGAGGGCGCAGTCTACCGCGGATATAGCCATCATAGCCTCGCCCTTCCGGCCGTGAACCTGCGAACGATACATCTGGTCCCAGAGCATCTCGACGCGGAAGGGGTCTTCGCCGACCAGTATCTCTTTGAACGCTCTCTCGATGAAGTCTATCTGGCCTCGGGAAAGGGGCCCATAGATGCCTGAGACCCCCTCATCCGTCGAAACTTGGAGGAAGCATTGCTCGAACTGAGCCGGCCTAGGAAGACGCGTTCCCCCTCTCGCCCTGAACTTCGGGTAGAGGTCTACAGGCATCACGAGGCGTTCCTGCCAGAAGTCTTCGCCGTACGGCCAAGGACCTCGGAGAGTGAAGCCGCTTACATCCGTGATCCGCATGCTCACACTGAGCCTATCTCGGCCTACGTCAGGGTATAAGCCTTAGCGCCCCATGTCCCGGCGCACGGGGCCAGAACTCTCTCCAACAAGGCTAGGTCTGTCGCCCTTCCCCTGGTGGCCTAGGCCAGGGTTGGCGGCGATTTGTGGAACCCGAAAAACCTTAAATATGGTTCCTTGATCTAACCCCGAGGGTTGCAGAGCGTTAGAACCTTTCGAGGTGTAGTTAGATGGCCACTGAGGGAATGCTATCTATAACCGAGTCAGGCCAGCCAATACTCATCCTTAAGGAGGGCACTTCCCGAAGCAGGGGGAGGGAGGCCCAGCGGAACAACATATCCGCGGCGATGATAGTGGCTGAGATCGTCAAGTCGTCTCTAGGGCCTAAGGGCATGGATAAGATGCTCGTCGACAGCCTGGGCGACGTGACGATCACGAACGACGGCGCCACGATCCTGAAGGAGATGGATATCCAACACCCGGCTGGGAAGATGATGAGCGAGATCGCCAAGGCTCAAGACAGCGAGGTGGGGGATGGAACGACCTCCGTCGTCGTCCTAGCCGGCGAGCTCCTCTCTAAGGCCCAAGAGCTGACCGACGAGAAGGTCCACCCGACCGTGATCGTGGACGGCTACAAGAAGGCCGCTGAGAAGGCGCTCGAGTACATGAACGAGTTCGCGATCAAGGTTGGGCCTACAGACAGAGAGATGCTTCGAAAGGTAGCGATGACCTCTATGGCGACGAAATCGATCTCAGAGAGCAGGGACATCCTAGCGGACATAGCCGTAGACGCCATCCTCTCCGTAGCCCAGAAGACTGACGGCGAGTACAAGGTGGACTTGGACGACGTTAAGGTGGAGAAGAAGGCCGGAGAATCGCTTGCCGCGACGAGGCTGGTCCGGGGGATCGCTCTCGACAAGGAGATCGTACACCCAGGTATGCCGAAGGTCGTGCATGACGCCAAGATCGCGTTGTTAAACAGTCCCATGGAGATCGAGAAGACCGAGTTCGACGCCAAGCTCAACATCGAGCGTCCAGAGCAGATCAAGGCATTCCTAGACGAGGAGACGAGGATGCTCCAGGAGATGGTGGGGAAGGTGGCCGCCTCAGGCGCGAACGTCGTGATCTGCCAGAAAGGGATCGATGACGCGGCGCAGCACTTCATGGCGAAGAAAGCCATCGTCGCTGTTCGAAGAGCTAAGGAGTCCGATATGCAGAAGCTGGCGAAGGCAACAGGCGGCAGGATCGTCACGAACACAGACGAGTTAAAGCCTGAAGACCTGGGCTTCGCTGAGCTCGTCGAGGAAAGGAAGCTCGGCGAAGACAAGTGGACGTTCCTGGAGGGCTGTAAGAACCCGAGGGCCGTCACCGTGCTCATACGCGGAGGAGCCGACAAGGTAGTCGAAGAAGCGGAAAGGTCGCTTCACGACGCCCTATGCGTCGTACGCGACGTGGTTCAGAAGCCCGCCATCGTGGCGGGCGGAGGCGCGCCTGAGATCGAGGCGTCCGCGAGGATCAGAAGGTGGGCTGAGCAGCTCTCAGGCCGGGAGAAGCTCGCGGTGCTCAAATTCGCGGAAGGCCTAGAGTCAATCCCGTCCGCTCTGGCGGAGAACGCAGGCTTAGACCCGATTGACATACTCGCCGCGCTAGGGGCAGCCCATGAGAAGGGCGAGACCTGGTCGGGCGTCGATGTGATTCAGAGAGCCGCAGGGGACATGGTTAAGGCCGAGGTGTACGAGCCCCTGGCCGTCAAGGAGCAGATCGTGAAGTCTGCGACGGAGGCTGCGACGACCATCTTGAGGATAGACGATGTCATCGCAGCTGGCAAACCGAGGGAGGGGCCTGGGAAGCCGCCTAAGCCGCCTGGAGAAGAGGAGGGAGGAGGCGGGCTAGAAGACTAGCCTTTCACGATAGAGGTGATCATATGGCTGCAACTGCTGGAAGACCGATACTTGTGCTCAAAGAGGGGAGTTCTAGAAGCCGAGGCCGTGAAGCTCAGAGGCAGAACATCACCGCCGCTAAGGTGATCGCTGAGGTTGTCAGGTCTACGCTGGGGCCTAAGGGCATGGATAAGATGCTTGTCGACACGATAGGGGACATAACGATTACGAACGATGGCGCCACGATTCTCGACGAGATTGAGGCTCAACACCCGGCAGCGAAGGTTATGGTGAACGTAGCGAAGATCCAGGATAAGGAGGTCGGGGATGGCACGACGAGCGTCGTCGTCCTGGCTGGCGAGCTCCTTAAGAAAGCGGAGGACATGCTGGACCTGGGCATTCACCCAACGGTGATCGTGAGCGGCTACCAGAAGGCTCAGGATAGAGCCCTTGAGGTGTTGGATAAGATCGCTGTCCCTGTAAGCCTCGACGATAGGAAGGCGCTCTTGGACGTCGCGACGACGAGCATGAGGAGCAAGAGCGTGGAGTACTTCCGCGAGCCCTTAGCAGAGCTTGCCGTCGAAGCCGTGTTGAGGGTCGCGGAGACAAGACACGGTAAGAAGACCGCTGACATCGATGACGTCCAAGTGACGAAGAAGGCTGGGAAGAGCCTCAGCGAGACCCAGCTGATCAAAGGGCTAATCATAGACAAGGAAGTCGTTCATCCAGGGATGCCTAGACGCATCGTAGACGCGAAAATAGCGCTGTTGGACGCGGCTATGGAAGTGGAGAAGACCGAGTTCAGCGCGGAGATAAGGATTAGGGACCCTACCCAGATGCGTGCCTTCATGGACGAAGAGACGAGGATACTGAAGGAGATGGTTGACAAGGTGAAGGCCGCGGGCGCAAACGTGGTTTTCTGCCAGAAAGGCATCGACGATATGGCTCAGTTCTTCCTCGCGAAGGAGGGCATCGTAGCGGTTCGGAGGGCTAAGAAGTCAGATATGGAGAAGCTAGCGAAGGCTACGGGCGGCAAGATTATCACGAGCATCGACGACCTGAACCCCAGCGACTTAGGCGAGGCGAAGCTCGTCGAGGAAAGGAAGCTCGGCGAAGACAAGATGGTCTTCGTTGAGGAATGCAAGGACCCGGGGGCCGTCGCTATTCTCATCAGAGGAGGCCTAGAGCGGGCCGTAGACGAGGCTGAACGCTCACTGCACGACGCCCTCTACGTGGTCATTGACGTCGTCAAGGACGGCAGGATCGTCTACGGCGGCGGAGCAGCTGACGCCGAGCTCGCGAAGGAGCTGAAGCGGTACGCGGCCCAGGTCGGAGGCAGGGAACAGATAGCCATCGAGGGCTTCGCTGAGGCGTTGGAAGGTCTTCCCCAAGCCCTAGCTGAGAACGCAGGCTTAGACCCGATCGATATCCTCGTCGAGTTACGGTCAACCCATGAGAAGCCCGACGGCACAGCGATGGGCGTAAACGTCTTCAGCGGCAAGGTTGAGGACATGAGCGCGTTAAGGGTTCTAGAGCCCTTATCGGTCAAGAGGCACATCATCTCCTCAGCGGTGGAAGCCGCATCGATGATCCTGAGAGTCGACGATGTCGTCGTAGCTTCGAGGCCACCGCCACCACCGCCCGGCGCGAAGCCTCCAATGGAATACTAGACGCTTCGAAACAACGCCGTACCTGAGGGGCTGAACAGCCCCACCCATTCTCTACTTTTTCGACATCCAACTTCGTACAAGCAAGCTACGTGAGCCGCTAGATGCGAACATTGGGTTAGCGCTACTTTTTCGGTGTGCGAACGCGTTCGCGTAAGTTTCAATGATGACCCTGGCTGCCTTCACGTCAAAGCTAGATCGAAAGACTCTTGAGTCCACATGTAGCTCTGTGTTCTCGGGGGCTGTTTGCATCGTTGCTGAAGGTTGGCATTGTGGGGCTTCGCCGTGCTCCAGCTTCTTCACCTTCAATCTCTTCCCGGAGACGCGGGTAGTCGCCGTCTGCGATATAGACTCGGAGACATTGAAACGAGTCGCGAAGGAGCATGAGGTCGCGGGGCGCTACGTGAAGTACGCGGGAGTAGGGGGCTGAGTAGCCTCTGGCTATCTCCTGAAAGGCGCGTTGGAAAGCTTCCCAGCTGGCCTGGGCATGAGTAACGCAAGAGGCAGCTTGGCTCTAAATCCTTCGCTCAGAGGCTGAGGCTGCCCGTTGCCTCAGTTTCAGCGCCACCAGAACTGCGACGACCGCCAAGACCGCTGCCGCGCCCACGTACATCCAAGGTAGCTCTTCGCCTAGGACAGGCTTGAGCCTCAAGTCCTCATAGGTCATGCTCAGAGATTGAACTGAAGGGATGCAGGCTCCAAAGTCGTTTATCCTTATGAAGCTTGGCACCTTTCCGCTATACGTGTAATGGAGTGTGGACTTCACGGGCCAGCTTACGACTTGGACAAGAACGTTCGCTGTGGCACGGACCTTATGTAACCCTTCACGGAGGCTGATAGCTGTGTCGGGTGAAACCTTCATCTCCACATCGTCAATGAGGACTGTCGCATCGTCAGCGGCAAAGAGGTTGGCTTCACTTGTGTACGTCTCAGTAGGCACGTAGAGGTAGGCAGTCTGCCCGGCTTTCAAGCCTGTGAAGGCCAGACCGCTCTCCCTCATTAGTAGCATGACGGGCTTTTGGCTCTCGACAGCGATATGAGGGGCCTTGATCCATCGCAGGGAGAGATTGGAGCCCGCGGGGATAGTTTCCTCGGATACCTTCACTTTGGACTCGAGGTCTGCAAAGGTTACCGGCGACCCTTCGACGCTGGTCAAGATGAAGTAAGTCGGTATGGACCCCACCCACTGCTCAGTGAAGGAGCTGCCATGAAACCTCGTGCCAACGAAACCCCCTTCGGCCGACGGGTAGTAACAGAGACCGCTAGCCCACCATCCTCCCGGTAGGTTAAAGCTCTGGAGCATGACCTTCCCCGAGGCCTTAAGTCCGTAGACGCCCAGTGGTTTGAAGGACAGCTCCCTCACCTCGTTGGCGCGGAGCTTGAAATCGGAGACCTTTGACCCGTTCACGTCCGAGATGGTCACTTCCACATCCTGCAGAGCGTAGACGCGGAAGGGGGGCCCTGTCTCAGGGAGTGTCGAGCCTTGGAGGGCCATGAAGACAAACTCGTCACCCACGTAACCACCACTGGTGCTCGTGAAGAAAGTGGTCGTAAAGCCCCCATGCTCCATGAGAATGACCGTTACGGGCTTACTAGAGACAACCTTGAAGAACGTTCCATTGGGCAGCTCCATATCTACCCTCTCAAGCTTGTTCACTGTGAACTCCTCCCTCAGAGCCTTCAGAGGAAGCTCGTAGACCCTCACGCTGGTCCCCTCATGGTTCCCCAAGATAACAACAAGGGCGCGGTTCATAACCGACCCCTGGTCGATCCGGTACTCGATGATGTCCTGACCCGCTGTGACCGCCGCCTCGAGAGCCCAGATCTCTCGTGGAACATAACCATAGTAGGTATACTCCTCCGGTGAGGCGGAGACTAGGCCGGAGAAGGATGAGGCCTGAAACAGTGCTATGATCGCTAAGGCCTCTAACAGCCTGCGTCCCCGTCCGGGCACAGAGTTGGAGCCTAGATGCATGTCCACGAGACCGGGACATTGGCCTCTTAAGCCTTTGCGTCGATGCGCGGATAGCCCCTGCTCCACGGTGAGCCTCTACATACTTGGACTTGCCCTTCGTGGCCCTGAGCGAAAGGCTCTTCAATCAACGCTGGGGATGAAGCAACTCATGTAGGTGAGCCCAGGTGATCAGAGTTGGGGTTGTTGGGCTTCGGCGCGGCTCGAGCTTCTTTACCTTCAACCTCTTTCCGGACACCCGGATCACGGCTGTCTGCGACATCGACCAAGAAACGCTTAGGAGGGCTGCAAAAGAACACGGGGTTGAGAAAGCCTTCACCAGATACGAGGAGATGCTGCAGGCTGACCTAGATGTTGTGGTCGTGGCGACGCCGCTCTTTCTTCACGCCCAGCAGGCGGTTGAAGCGTTAGAGGCCGGGATGCATGTTCTGAGCGAGGTGACGGCTGCGGCTTCGATGGAGGAATGTTACCGGCTTGTGGACGCGGTGGAGCGGAGCGGCTGCAAGTACATGATGGCTGAGAACTACTGTTACATCAAGGAGAACGTCCTGTTGAAGCAGCTTATCGCCGCGGGGAAGCTCGGGGAACTCTACTTCGGCGAAGGCGAGTACGTCCACGACTGTAAGAGCCTCATGTACAACCCGGATGGCTCGTTGACGTGGCGCGGCTGGATGGTTACGTACCTGAACGGAAACCTTTACCCAACGCACAGCCTCGGGCCGCTCTACCAGATGTTCGGTGAACGCGTAGCCACGGTGTCCTGCCTAGGCTCAGGCGTCCACACGATACCGGGCGCGAGGGGCGAGGACTCCGTCATAACGCTCTGCAAAACGGTTTCAGGCAAGCTCCTCAAGCTTCGATATGATATAGTCTCGTATAGGCCGCATAACATGCGGTACTACGCGCTTCAAGGCACGAGGGGCTGCTACGTGGCGCCGAGAGGCCTCGGGGACGACCATAAGATATGGCTGATGGATGACTGTCCCGACCCCCAGGCCTGGAAGCCGCTGAAGGAGTACGACGACGAATACCTGCCGGAGGAGTGGAAGCATCCGCCCCAGGAAGCGCTCAAGACAGGCCACTGGGGAGCAGACTACTTCATCGTAAAGGACTTCCTAGACGCGATCGTCCATGATAACAAGCCGCCTATCGACGTGTACGACGCCATGAACATCACCGCGCCAGGCCTAGCCTCGCAGGAGTCGATCGCGAAAGGCGGTGCGCCCGTTCAGGTTCCTGACTTCAAGAACCGGTGAGAAAGCCGGGCTCTTAACGAAACCAAACCGTCTTATGCACCGTTCATGTGTTCAAAGCCGTTGAGGGGGCGTAGCCAGGAGGGTTGGCACAGTCTTCCGCGAGTTTACCGCGAAGGATGGGCGTAAAGTGACGTTGAGGACGCCCATGTGGCGGGACGTCGACGACCTTGTGGAACTGATCAACACGCTGGTAGCTGAGCAAGCGGACATCACGATGGACCAGCCTATCACGAGGGAGCAGGAGACAGACTGGCTTGGAGGCACACTGGCGAAGATCGAGA
>CAYRUY010000045.1:10941-15726 GCA_964427455.1 uncultured Candidatus Bathyarchaeia archaeon
ATCACGAGGGAGCAGGAGACAGACTGGCTTGGAGGCACACTGGCGAAGATCGAGAGGGGCCAAGCAGTGTGCATAGTGCCTGAGGTTGATGGCCATGCCGTCGGGAGCTCAGGAGTCTCCAAACGGGCTGGCTGCATGAGCCATGTTGGGGACCTAGGCATCCTCCTGAAGAGCGAGTACCGTGACCGCAGCATCGGCACTGAGATTATGAGGACGCTTATCGATGAGGCGAGGAAGATGGGCCTACAGACCCTCTTCCTGAGATGCTTCGAGGGTAACTCGAGGGCACGCCATGTCTACGAGAAGGTCGGCTTCAAGGAGACGGGCCGAGAGCCGAAGGCTTTGAAACGAGCCGAACGATACGAAGACCTCGTGATCATGGCCTTAGAGCTCTAAGAGGACTCGATGTACTATCCCGGCCATTGCAGTTCGTCATCTACGAGCTGCCACTTTCCCAGTGCTCTGCTAGTAGGACGAGTTCGAGTTTAGGTGGCGAGTTCTGCTGTGTTCTCCCTGATCTTGTCCACCGCGGCTACGATGTCTTCCATGTCTTCGCGGGAGCCTAGGAGCATCGATTGGAAGAGCCAGACGCCTTCCTGCGTGCAAGCCTTCTCTGTGACCGGTACGTTAAGCCTCGAGTAGTCTGCCCTCTCTCCGTAGAGGTTCTTCAGCAACCTGTCTTCCTTCAACGCGAGCATGTATGGCGCCCTATACCAGGGCCCGTAGCCTCCGGTACAGGGGATGCCTTCAGCCCTCAGGGCGTCCACAAACCTGTCTCGATGCACGCCGTTGAGGGCTTCGCCGTCGTAGCGGAAGACGTAGAGGTGGTAGGCGTTCCTTGTTATCCGCGCGTCGTCCTTCAACGGCCTGATGCCTTCGATCTCGGAAAGCCTCCGGGACAAATAGCCGGCGTTCTCCATGCGGGTCTTCAGGTGTTCCTCGTACCGGCTAAGCTGGACTACGAGGATGGCTGCTTGGAACTCTGTCATCCGGTAGTTGCCGCCGAGCAGGTTATACTCGTACCTCGAGCCTTCTACAGGCCTGCCGGTGTTGTGGTAGGACCACGCGGTCTCATACAGCTTCCGGTCGTTCGTCAGGATGATGCCGCCCTCGCCGCACGTTATATTCTTCGAAGACTGGAAGCTGAAGCAGCCCAGATGCCCTATGGAGCCTACGCCTCGGCCCCTCCACTGCGCGCCCCAAGCCTGGCAGGCATCCTCTATCACCGTTAACCCATGCTTCTCGGCGACCGGCATAACCGCGTCCATATCCGTGGGTCTACCGGCTATGTGGACGGGAATCAAGGCCTTCGTTCTAGGCGTTATCAAGCGTTCCGCAGAAGCGGCGTCCATCGTGTAGCTGTCAGGCTCTACGTCGGCGAAGACGGGCAAAGCGTTCACGGCGATGACCGCGCTCGCCGTCGCCACAAACGTGTACGCGGGAATGATAACCTCGTCTCCGGCCCCGACGCCTGCAGCTTTCAAGGCAACCTCTAGCGCTGCGGTTCCGCTGGGAACGGTCACACCGTAAGCCGCGTTCTGATACGCCGCGAACCTTTCCTCGAACTCCTTCTGCTTCTTGCCGCCTATCCCCCAGACGCCGCTCTCTAGGACCTCCTTCAAAGCCTCAAGCTCCCTTTCATCCCAGACAGGCCACTTCGGGAAGGGCTTTTGCCTGACGGGTTCACCGCCCTTCAACGCAAGCTTAGCCATCGCCTAACCGGCCTCACTTCACACTACCGAGTTGGGTTAAGCCTTTTCAGGCTTTCCACCATCGTTCTGATGATTCTTCGAGACCTGAGGACATGGATCGCTTCTTCCTACAGGGCCAACCGGCCTGCAAACCTATCTGAGCCCCTGATAGACTCATATGGATTTGGCAACACGCGTATGATACGAGAACGGTGAAAAGCGCGGGAGCCCACGGTAGTCTTATGCTGGTTCTTCATAATGCGCGCCGCCAATCCTTCTCGCTCATACCTTCATTCTGTTGAAGGACCAGGTCCCCAATGCGATCATGATCGCGGAGAACAAGAACACGATCGACAGATCGAAGATGAAGGAATGGGAGGAGGCGCCGAGGAGAACGCCTCTCACTCCGTCAACCGCGTAGGTGACGGGGTTCACATGGGTCAAGACGGCCATCCATCTCGGCAGGTTCTCTAGGGGATAGAGTGCGCCGGATAGGAGGAACATGGGGAAGATCACGAAGCTTCCTATGAGGCCGAATCCCTGGGGGCTTTCCATGAAGGAGCCTATCACCAAGCCTAGGCTGACCATTCCGACCGCGAAGAGAAAGAGCATGAAGAGCGCGGCGACGACGCTGAGGAGGTTGAATGGTAGGCCGAAGAAGACACCTAGAAGCATCAGTATGGAGACCTGTATCGCGGCGTCTGTCACGCCGCCCAGCACCTTGCCGGTGAAGATGGTCGCCCTTGCCACGGGAGATATGAGGACCTCCTTCAGGAAGTCGATCCGTTTGTCCCAGACGACGTAGGTGCCGAAGAACACAGACGTGAAGAGCACGACCATGGCGAGAAAGCCGGGGTAGATGAAGGTCTGGTAGCCTACTCCGGGAAGGTTGACGATGGAGCCTAGGCCTCCGCCTAGGATCAGCACGAAGAACAGGGGCGTTACGATCGAGGATACGACTCTGCTTCTTTCCCTCGTGAAGACCTTGAACTCACGGTACCACAACGCGTACAAGCCCCTCGCAACCTTCCTAGGGCTCATCGGTTCAGCCTCGCTCTGACGGTTCTCTCCCACCAACCTCCTTCAGGGGTCTCCGCCTCCGGCCTGATTCCACGCCCTGTGTAGTACAGGAAGACGTCGTTGAGACTTGACGGGTGAACCTCCACAAGCTCAGCGTCACCCGTCACCTTCAGTAACTCCTGCAGATTCCTGCCGACGTTCTCCACGGTGAGATTGACTATCCCATTGGCCCTCTCAATCCTCTTGACGAAACTGAACCCCTTCAGCTTCTCAACCTGTGCCTCGTCGACCTTCAGTCTGACCACATCGCCCCCTAGATGGTTCTTCAGGTTCCTCGGCGAATCCAGCACCACTATCCTTCCATGGTCTATTATGGCGACGCGGTCGCATAGTCTATCAGCTTCCTCCATGTAATGCGTGGTGACAACTATCGTCACGTTCTCTTCCTTCACCAATCGCTCAATGTACTGCCACACGTGCTCTCTTGTCTGCGGGTCCAAGCCCAGCGTCGGCTCGTCCAAGAAGAGGACCTTAGGCCTATGAAGCAACCCTCTCGCAAGCTCCAGTCTTCGCCTCATACCGCCCGAGTACTTCTTCACCTGGTCGTCTTTCCTATCGGACAGGTCCACTAGTTCCAGCACTTTTCTGATTCTATCTTCTGCCACGTTCCTAGGAAGGTTGTAGAGCAATGTATGCAGTTTCAGGTTCTCGTATCCGGTTAATATGTCATCGCTGCTGGGGTCTTGGAAAACCATCCCGATGGATTCCCTTACCTTGCCCGGATTCCTCAAGATGTCAAAGCCATTCACCGATGCCGAGCCTGAACTAGGCTTTAACAGGGTGGAAAGCATCATCAGGAGCGTTGTCTTACCTGCGCCATTAGGTCCTAACAAGCCAAAGATCTCTCCGGCGTCTACCTTGAAGCTGACCTTCTGAACTGCCGTCAAGCTGCCAAAGACCTTCGTCAAGTCAAACGTCTCTATTATGCTCATCAACCACACCTCGATGCATCAGCGGGTTGCAGGCCCACAACCCTTCCTGCTGGCGCGTCCTATCAAAGGCTCTCGCCTTCGTCCGTAGGTAGCTGCTATCCCTGCGTATGGACCAGCCCGCGGTCCCTTTTGAACCCTTTGTGAAAGCGTCGCTGAAGGGCTGCGTATAAAGGCTCTGTGAGGACTATGGGGCTCTGGTGGTTAGGTTGAAGTATGAGGCGACCCCCAGCCCTCCTAAGAGCAGTGTGGACCCGGTCTTGATCGGTAACTACGGTTTCCGTTTCCAAGTGAATGCTTCAAGCGACTACTATGAGCCCGCAGGGTTGACGGTTTCAAGGGAGAACCTAAAGACGCTCGTCGAGGCTCACGGCTTTCTCCAAGGTAGACGAAGAGTGGAGGCTCTGCTTCGCGTAGAGTTCCACGAGACGATACCGTCCCTAGTCCAGACAGACTTCTACCCGGAGATATTGGGTGCAGCCCTCGGCGAAACAGGCAAAGCTCAGAGGCTTGACAGCGAAGGCGTGAAGAGCGTCTATGAGAATGCTAGGGCGTACCTGAAGAGGCTCGAGGCCTGAGAGAGACGCAAGTCGCGAGGCCAGCGAGCAACCGTTCGTCCATGCTTCCCGAAGAGTGAAACCTTCTTAAGCCGCCGCGGCTTTGCCCGCCAGAGAGGAAAAGTGCGGTGAGAGTTGGTGAAGCGTTCCGTCCTGAGCCTGCGATGAGGGAGCTCTACTACGCTTATCTCGTCCTAGGCGTGGCGCTTGCAGGTCTCTCATGGATGGTTCCCGTCGCCGTGGCCGGGTTCCTAACGCTTTCCCCAGAGCAAGCAAGCCTCCTAGCAGCCGCCATGTTCTTGCCGACCCTCGTGGTCTTCCTCTCCGTCGCCTGGTGGATACCGAAGTATTACACCTCGATCAGGTACCTCCTCGGGGGCCAAGAGGTCACGATTGAGAGAGGCGTCTACTGGAGACGAAAGAGCTTCGTTCCCTACAACAGGATAACGAACGTAGACATAGTTCAGGGGCCATTGTCGAGGGCCTTCGGGCTTGGCACGGTTCGAATTCAGACCGCGGGTTACTCTT
>CAYRUY010000046.1:0-15557 GCA_964427455.1 uncultured Candidatus Bathyarchaeia archaeon
CGGCAAGGACAAGGTTGTGGACGCAGATTACAAGGTGGTCGACGAGGACAAGAAGTAGGCTTAGCTTCGGAATGCGCTTCAGTGGCAAGAGTATGGCGCTTGCGGGTCTCTGAAGGCCTCCCAGCCGTTCGCGTGGGGGTTGCTGTTGAGTAAACGTGACTACTACGATGTGTTGGGTGTCTCCAAGGATGCGTCTAAGGACCAGATCAGGGAAGCCTTCAGGAAGCTTGCGTTTCAGTATCATCCTGACCGGAACAAGAGCAAGGAAGCTGAGGAGAGGTTCAAGGAGATATCTGAGGCGTACGCCGTCCTTTCAGACGACGAGAAGAGAAAGGTGTACGATGCCTACGGGCTCGAAGGTGTACAGGGACGGTATACCCCTGAGGACCTGTTCAGGCGGCGTGACTTCGAGGATATCTTCAACGAGTTTGGCTTCGGCAGCTTCGAATCGATCTTCGAGCGTTTCTTCCGCGGCTTCGGGGGCTTTGGAGGCTTCGGGCCGCAGTATGGACCTGTAGGAGGACGAGACCTTCGCTACGACGTAGAGATACCGCTGGAAGAGGTTGCTTCAGGGGTTGAGAAAGAGGTTCAGATCGAGCGTTCCGCGATCTGCCACACGTGTCGTGGAAGCGGCGCGAGGCCGGGTACCTCGCCTAGAACCTGCCCTAAGTGTCAAGGCAGGGGCCAGATCCGTTACGTCAGGTCCTCGGGCTTCGCACAGGTCATCCAAGTAGCGCCCTGCGACCGATGCCATGGGCGCGGGGCCGTCATAGACTCGCCTTGTCCCGGCTGTAAAGGAACAGGCGTCGAAGAGGTGGCTCAGAAGCTCAAGGTTAGGATACCGAGAGGCGTGGAGGACGGGACCTACCTGAAACTGGCCGGTCAAGGGGATGCCTCCCCGTCCGGAGGCCCACCCGGCGACTTTTACGTCGTCGTACACGTGAAGCCTCATAGACTCTTCACGAGAGAGGGGAAAAATATCATTCATCGAGTAGAGATAGGCTTCCTCAGAGCGGCGTTAGGGGGCAAGATTCAGGTCCCTACTTTAAACGGTAAGGCTGAGTTGAAGATTCCTCCTGGAACGCAGAGCGGCACAACCTTCAGGCTGAGGGGGAAAGGCCTTGGAGACTCATGGCTCGGCCAGGGAGACGAACTGGTAACGATCGATGTCCACACCCCTGAAGGCTTGAACTCAAGACAGAGAAGGGCGTTAGAGCAGTTGGCCGCGGAGTTCAAGGAGTGGCTCTAGAGCCCTACGCCCCGCGCCAATGGTCCCGAGCGCAGGCGCCAGCGTTAGAGGGAGACTCCCGAAATCTCGCAGCGTGCATGCAACCTAGGGACACCAGAGCCTGCCGCACAGACCGCAGCCAAAGGTAGCGTTTAAAGCCTGACCTCTGCTACTTACGGCAGGAGAGCTAGTCACTGGAGAGTGATCTTCACGCCCCACAAACTACTCATTGAAGCGGCAGTTTCTGCACCTCCGGAGTATCGGGTTCTGCTCAAGCCCTTGGAGGTGGTGCGAGGCGTACTCACCGAGGTCGAGTATCACATCAGGAACATCGGTGAAGCCCCCTTTCCAGGCGGAGAGATTTCCTCGATACAGTATGAGTTCCCCTCCGGGATGGGACAGCTGACATTAACGAAAGGAGGCACGCCCGTGAAAGTGCCCTCGATCGACTCCGGGTCCGAGTTCTCTGTAAGTCAACCCTTCGAGCCAAGGCTCTCAGGTGCCTGCACAGCGCACATAAAGATAAAGGCGGCTGATGGAGAGAAGATCGAGTTTTTCCAGAGCGAAAAAGGTGGAGCGCTCCCTGGAGAGGAATGGCAGCAGACTTTCTGGGTCGTCGACCGTGAAGGCCTTGAACACTTGAGGCTTCTTCAAAGACTGGTGGAGAGAACAGGGGGTGCAGCTACCTGAGTGGACCTGATGTGGAAACTGTGATCGGTTTCACGCTATCGCCACCAATGCTGGCGCGACTCGAAACGGTGGTGAGGCAGTACCTCGAAGAGAACCTTGAGCCGATGACGGAAGAGAGGCTTAAACAGATCGCAAAAGAGGAGCTAAAGCGGATGATAAGGGAGGGATTGGAACAGCTGACAAAAGAGAAGTTGGAAGAGTTCATCGAAGAATGTGTAGAGAGGTGTCTTGAAAGGAGGCTGGGGGAGGCTGTGGATGCGAGGATCCTTCCGCTCGAGGAGGCGATGCCGCTCGTGGAAGCAGCTGTCAAGAGGCGACTGGAAGCCGAAAGTGAGGTCTATCCGAGCGATGTGGCTCAGGAGCTCGGGCTGGACTACAAACTTGTGCTCCAGGCCTTTGAGAAACTCGTTGAAGAGGAGAAGCTGAGGCGAGGGTAAGATTGGCGCTTAGATATTACGAGGACGTTGGGGACGCGATCAGGGGCCGGAGGATCGTCGTCGAAGCCCGGAAGATCGACAAACCACGGTTCTTCTCTTCGCGCACTGCCAGACACGGCGGGCAGAGAACTACGGCCACAGATGGGGAAGCTTGGATCGACAGACCCTACTTGAGAGGACCGCGGCTCTAGAATGTGGCTCTAGACCCATCCATAAGAACCATGTAGTTCTCCCTGATCTAGCCCGCAGTACGCACCGCCCGCGCTTCCTCCGTCGAGTTGAATCTAGCCCTTTCTTCGTAGCTTCGCTTCTCAACTAACACGTTTGCCCAGTCTGAGCGGCTGAATCCGCGTGATCAGGCTTAAGTGGGGGTACCATTAAGGGAGAAGGTCTCTGAAGGCTGTGAGGTCATTGGAGAAACGTATCCTGTACTTTGAGAAGGGTGGCCCGGAGAACACGGACGCTGTTCTGGCCGCGGCAAAGGAGAGAGCAGCCGAGCTGGGGATCAAGGACATATTGGCAGCTTCCACCCATGGTGGAACAGGCCTGAAGGCGGCCAAGGTCTTCAAGCCGAAGGAGTACAACCTGGTCGCAGTCACGATCTGCGAAGGCTTCTCGAGCGAAGGCTGGGCGATGACCCGCGAGGAACGGGCGAGGCTTGAGAAGGAGGGCGTAAAGGTTCTGACGTGTACCCATGCGTTGGGCGACGATGTAAGCTCGGCCTTCACGGAGAAGTACGGAGGCAAGGCTCCGAACGAGATCGTTACGCAGACGCTCTACAGGCTCTGTCAGGGCATGAAGGTCTGCGTCGAGATCGTCCTCATGGCGGCTGACGCGGGGCTTATTCCCGTGGACCGAGAGGTCATAGCCATCGCAGGGACAGGCGAGGGCGCCGACACAGCCATCGTCGCGAAGCCAGCCTACCCTAGGAAGTTCCTTGACCTCGCGATCAAGGAGATCATCGCAAAGCCCAGGTAAGGCTCCAGTGCCTATCTTCTCTCTGCAGGGAGTCTAGGCTACGCGGGTAGCTCTCGAAGCAGCCTCGCGGCCGCGCCGACCGCGTACCTGTACGCGATGATCGAGACGATGATGGTCACCGTGAGTGTGGCTGCGGCCGCGATCGGTAGGTGCAAGCCTATCCTCCCAGCGAGGGTGGGAGAGTACGCGTAGAACGCGATAGGGGCTTCCGAGGCTAGGGCTGAGACCCAGAAGGCGAGTTGGCCTACGATCCAGCCTTTCACAGAGACGAAACGCGTGCGCGGCCCCTCGGTGAAATCGGGTTCCCGGCAGCCGATCGCCATGCCTATGAAGGCTGACTCCACGGTGAGCGAGAGGCTGACGGCGATGAAGGCTGCCCAGAGTTCCAGCTGAGCGCCGGCGACAGCTAACAGGAGGGCCGTAAGCGCCACGTTGAACGGGAGGGAGACAACCAGGGATGAGAACAGCTTCCCTCTGAGAAGCTGAGTAGGCGAGGTCGGCGACGCGTAGAGGTTGAGAACAGCCTGTCCTTCCTGGCCTATCGAGGTCATCGCCATGATGAGCGAGAAGAGGGCGAATAGCGGCGCCATGATCGGTACGGCGACGAGGATTCCTCGACCGACAGACTCCTGCCCAGGCAGGCTGGTGAACTGGACGAATATAGGGATCAGGACCGCGACGGGTATCGCGAGGAATCGAGCCATCTCTCTGCGTCTCGTGAGCGACCTCAAGTCTTTGCGTGTGATGGCGGCCTCGACGGGCCCCAGCCCGAGCCTGCCGAGAGCGCCAGCCTTAGGAGCGTAGGCGGCGTTCGTCACCCTGATAGAGACTGGTAGGGGCACCCAGTATCGGCTTCTCAACGCTACGGCTGCGAACAAGAGTATCGCGGTGAAGATGGGTATTGCGCCAGCGAGGACCGCGGCGCCTATCACGTCGGCCTCGTAGAATCTCTGAACGAGCAGAGCCGGCCAAAGCACGGGGATGAACCAGAAGGCGTAGACTGCGCCGACCAAAGCCTGGAGCAGCGGCAACATCAGGTTGGCGTTGAAGATAACCTGGAAGACGACGAGGGCTAGGACGGTCACTATAAGCCTGATCGCGAGCACAGACCGCCCGCCTCGCTTGTAGAAAGACGACGAGACCCTGTTCGTCAGAGACCTGAGCATCTCGACGGCGAATCCTGCTATCAAGGCTGCGACGAGGCTCATCAACGCTGAGAGAGCCCAGAGCGTCTCCATATCGAAGGTCAGAGCGAGGCTGAGGGTAACGCCCCAACCTACAGCTAGGAGGATCGAGTACGTGTACGCCGAGGACAAGGTTGAGGCTAGGACGTACTCTGAGGGCCGCAGCGGCAGCCAGTTGACGGTGTCGCTTGAGGTGAACCTGTAGGGAGCCGTGATCTCCCATAGGACGCCGATAAGCACAAGGGTGGAGGCTACGAAGACCGGTAACCCCACGAGGGCCTCAACCGTCAGGCTTCTGAGGAGAAGGTCGATTTCGGAGGGTAGATAGTTTAACACGACGAGAAGAAGGGCGAAGGAGGCTGCGAAGCCGATAAGGTCGATGTAGAGTAGGACTCTCGGTTTCCCTATAAGAGACGTAGCGGGTCGGCCTCTGCCGCCTCCCCTAAGTTGAGAGGTGACGAGCACATGGGCCAGCCTCAGTACGGTTACCGCTCTCATTTGGCCAAGGCCTCTACGATCTCGCGGAGGTCCACAGTCCCTGTGAGCTTCAAGAAGACCTCTTCAAGCGTTGAACCTGGCAGCTCAGCTTTATCCCTGAGGTCGGCCACGGTGCCCTCTGCCAACACCTGGCCCTCGTACATGATCGACAACCTGTCACATATCGCCTCGGCGATCTCCAAGATGTGGGTGCTGAAGATCGTCGTGACGCCCTCCTGTGAGAGCTTATGGAGTAGGTCCTTGACGATCCGCGCTGACTTTGGGTCTAGGCCGTTCAGGGGCTCGTCGAGAACCAGGAGCTTCGGTCTGTGCAGAAGGGCCGCCGTTATCGCAAGCTTCTGCTTCATCCCTTGAGAGTAGCCGTTGATCATGTCGTTCTCGCGACCTTCTAGGTCTAGCGCCACAAGGAACTCGGTTATCCGGTCCTTCTTCGCCGCGGAGCTAAGCCCATGCACGTCGGCCACGAAGTCGAGATACTCCACACCTGTGAGGAAGTCGTACAGCCTAGGTGTCTCAGGCACATAGCCGGCAATCCGCTTGACCGCGATGGGGTCTCGGTCAACTCTGAGGCCGTAGACCGCGACGGTTCCACTGTCAGGCCTAACGAGGCCCAGTATCGTCTTCATCAGCGTCGATTTGCCTGAACCGTTCGGGCCCAGAAGCCCATAGACTTGGCCCGGCTCAACGCGGAGGGTCGCGTTGTTCAGCGCCCTGATAGCGCCGAAACTCTTGGACACACCCTCGGCTTCCAAGGCGAGGGTTCGCTCTGGCTTCGCTCCTGCGTCGCCCACGCCGGGCTGAGCACCTTCGAGAGGTAAATAGTTGTCGGTTTGCTCCCGGCGGCAGGCTTCAGCGTATGCGCCATGGGAGGTCGCCTTGACGGATACCCCACGGCCGAAGCCGGTTATCCCTCTAGGCGCGCGTCCTTTTCCACCGAAGGTTTATAAGAAATCTGCGTGGTTAGAGGCCGGCTCGTTGACCTGAGAGGTGTCAAGAATGCCCATGCCGATCGTCTCGATCGTCCGCGACACGGACCTAGAGGCGAAAGTCGTGAGAGCGCTCGATCTCATCGGCGGCATTGAGAAGACAGTGAGCAAGGGCGACAAGGTTCTCGTCAAGCCGAACATGGTGGATGGCGCGTCACCTGAGACCGGTGAGACAGTTCACCCTGAGGTCATCTTCACTGTGGTGAAGCTGGCCCAAGCCGCTGGGGCCTCACGCGTGACGATCGGTGAGTCCCCGACGTGGAAAGACCCTTCGCTTTATCACCTGTACGAGAGGACGGCGAAAGAGCTTGGCGCCGAGATGATAAACTTCAACGAGCAACCGTTCGATGAGGTGCCGGTCAAGGACCCCGTCTATTTCAAGACCGTGAGGATCGCTAGGGCCCTACGAGAGTGCGACACTTTCATCAACGTTCCAACGTTGAAGACTCACCATCTGGTAGGCCTAACGGTTGCCATGAAGAACTACTACGGGGTTATCCCAAGGGAAGACAAGTGGAATTACCACAAGCTAGACAGGCTTGAAGAGGTCCTCGTCGACCTGAACCAGGCAAGGCCGACAGACCTCGTGGTCGTCGACGGTACACTCTCGACGCATCACCTCCCGCCCTTCGAGAAGCATCAGCTCGACCTCTGCATCGCAGGCAGGGACGCCGTCGCGGTCGACGCGGTCTCAGCCAAGGTTATCGGCGTGGAGCCCTCCTCGCTACGATTCCTCAAATGGGCTGAGGAGAAGCATCTGGGCGTCGCCGACCTAAGCGGGATAGAGGTCAGGGGGCTTAGTATCCAAGAGGCGTACAGGAAGAATACCGCCACCTCGATCGACTTGGTTCATCAAAGAATCAAATGGATACGCCTCGTCAACGCCGGTGCCTGCGCCGGCTGTTACGGCCGCGTCGCGACGGGCATGTTCCGGTACCATAAGCAAGGAGAGGCCGAGCTAGAGCCTATCTACGTCCTCATGGGGCCAGAGGCGAAGATGCCTAGGGGCACAGACAGAACGGTGCTCTGCGGGAACTGTACCGCTCCCACGTTCTACAACGGGTTGAGAGGCATCCATGTGCCCGGCTGTCCGCCGAACCTTGAAGAGCTTCGGAAGGCGTTGGCCGCACTTGGGGCTCCTGAGCCGGGCCGATGGTGGAGCGACTAACCAGCCCGCGTAGCCGCTCTTTTTGAGAGACTCTAATCCCGCGGAGGGTACGTCAAACGCCCTGCCTCCACCTTTGCGAAGGAAGGAAGCTTATGCTCCACGGCTTGCTCCGTGTCGATTATATGAACGACCTCGTATCCCTTTGTAGTCAGGTAGTCCGACACGATTGTCCGATGGCATCTCCAAGGTAGCTTCTCAGCGCACATGTACGCGAGCGGCTTCACTTCGGCTAAGCGTAGGAATCTCTCGACCCCGGTTGCAAAGGCTGACGTAAGCGTATAGTCCGCGTAGTTTCTGAACCCAGGGCTTCTCCAAGCCTTGTTGGGCGAATCCTCGCTGAGACCCTGCCTTCGGTAACCGCCCAGCTCTTCGCCCAACCAGAGGTACTCTATCCCAGCCCGCGGAAGATGCTCGCTCAAGCTCTCCAGGTTAAAGTATGGGAACCGCTTAGACCTTGGCCAACGCCTGATGTCCGCTAGGGCCTCGACCTGAAACGCTTTCAGCAAAGCCACAAGCTCCGCTAGGCTCCTGGTCGAGTGACCTAGCGTGTAAAGACGCACCTCGAAGCCCCCGCTCTTCTCTTCTCCGAGCGAAGACACACGGGACCGCCCGCGACGGGGCAGTCACGAATCTCGAGGGTTGAGTTACGAACTCTTTCAGATTAATGCGTTAGGACGGATTGTTTGGCTGCTCCCCCTCAATCTTTCCGCCAACGGGCTCTCTTCAGTAGGGCTCTTGAGCTAACGCCTATTCCGCATGGGCCTTGTCCGGCGTGGGGACTCGCGCTTAAGAGAGGCTAACGAGGAAGCAGGGAATCGAAGGCGGTAACAGTGGGGAATCGCCTGAAGGGCTTTGTCGTGGATACGTCGCGCAGCCCCTATGGCCGCCTGCGGCCAGTACCCGTTGAAGCGGTGCGTCTCGAGGACAGCTTCTGGGCGCCTCGTCTAGAGACGCTTCGGAAGGCTACCTTGCCGTCGCAACATCAGCAGTGCGAGGATACAGGTCGAATCTTCAACTTCCGCCGCGCCGCTGGCAAAGCGGAAGGAGAGTTCCAAGGATTGTTCTTCAACGACTCCGATGTCTACAAATGGTTGGAAGCGGTCAGCTTCGCGTTAGCGTATGCTCCTGACGAAAGCCTGCATATGCTTGTGCGAGGGGTGATCGCTGAGATCGTCGCCGCCCAAGATGCGGATGGTTACCTCAACACCTACTTCACGTTCGACCGGAAAGCCCAGCGATGGACGAACCTGAGAGATATGCATGAACTCTACTGTGCCGGGCATCTGATGCAAGGCGCGGTAGCCTATCACCGCGCCACCGGTGACCCTGAGCTTCTCGAGGTTGCCTCTCGCGTCGCCGACCACATCGCAGGCGTCTTCGGCGCGGGCAGGCGCCCGGGCACTCCGGGCCATCCGGAGGTTGAGATGGCGTTGGTTGAGCTCTATCGTACGACGGGGCGTGAGCCCTACCTTGGCTTGGCCCGGTTCTTCCTCGACCAGCGGGGACGAGGGGTTATCGGTGGTGGCGTTATCCATATTGACCATAAGCCGTTCCGTGAGCTGACGGAGATCGTAGGCCACGCCGTCCGGTCGCTCTACCTGAACTGCGGCGCAACCGATGTCTACATGGAGACAGGCGAAAGAGCTCTATGGGAGACACTTGAGCGGCTTTGGCGGAACATGACGGAAAGACGCATGTATGTAACGGGCGGGGTTGGGTCCCGCCGTGAAGGCGAAGCGTTCGGCGCCGATTACGAGCTGCCCAACGCTCAGGCTTACGCTGAAACGTGCGCGGCTATAGCAGACGCGATGTGGAACTGGCGGATGCTGCTTGCCAGCGGGGAGGGAAAGTACGCCGACGTGATGGAGCTTGCGCTGTACAACGGGGCTCTGTCAGGCATCTCACTTGACGGCAAGCACTACTTCTACGTCAACCCGCTGGCCGACCGTGGAAACCATCGACGGCAACCATGGTTCCCATGCGCTTGCTGCCCGCCTAACATCGCTCGGCTCCTTGCCTCTCTGCGCGGCTACTTCTACAGCCTCTCATCTGACGGCATCTGGGTCCACCTCTACGCACGTAGCACCGCGCACCTGGATGTGGACAATACACCTGTGACCGTCGTGCAACAGACCGATTACCCGTGGGATGGTGAAGTCGAGCTAGTGGTGGAACCGCAGGTGGAGCGAACCTTCGCGCTCTATCTTCGCATCCCAGGCTGGTGTCGCAAGGCAGCTCTGCGGGTTAGCAAGGAAGCCGTTGACACGGCGATCAAGCCTGGGACCTACGCTGAGCTGCGACGAGCATGGAAGGCCGGCGACACGGTGCAACTCTCGCTCGAGATGCCCGTTGAGAGGGTCCTCTGCCACCCCTTGGTCTTAGAGAACGCAGACCGCGTCGCCCTCAAGCGCGGCCCCATCGTCTACTGCCTCGAGCAAGTAGACAACCCCGAGGCAGATGTCTGGGATATCGTGCTCTCTGCCAGTCTCCCACTGAAGGCGGAATGGAGGCCTGACCTTTTGAACGGCGTCGTAGTCCTTCACGGCGAGACTTTCGCTCTGGAAGCCGACTTTAAGGAAGAATTGTACCACCCGATAGCGGAGGTGCCGTTCAAGACACGTGGCGTAAACGTCACCGCCGTTCCTTACTACGCTTGGGCTAACCGTGACCCTGGACCGATGATCGTATGGGCTCGCTCCCTAGGGCATCTGTCCATCGGGTGAGTCTGCGAGCGACCCCTCTCATATAGGCGACCACATCAGTCCGGGGACCTGACGCCTCTTTAGACGAGCACACTAGACACCTCGTTTCCAGCGATGCATTTGAAGCGTCGCACATGTAGCTCTCAGCAATCCCCGTGATTGAGCGAGACGCAACTCCACGTGCTATTCCTCTTCGGCGACTATGCGGTCTACGAAAAACTGGCGGAGCTCTTTAGATAGACTGGCAAAGTAGGCGCTGTAGCCTGTGACGCGCACGATCAGGTCTGGGTACTTAGATGGGTCTTTATGAGCCTCAAGAATCTGCTGTTTGTTGACGACGTTCATGTTGATCATGGTCCCGCCTAGAGCGAAGTGTCCACGGATAAGTGCCTCGATCTTGGCTAACCCGTCTTCTCCACGCGCGAGGTTCGGATCCATATCAAGTTGCAGTGGTGCAGTGTTCCCATAGCCGGGCTGGACAGACGCTACGGCCACGGCCATCGCTGTAGGCGCGCTACCGCCTTTAATGAAGCCCGGGTCGGGGTTGGCGCCATGCGAGATCGGGGCGTGGGCGTGTCGACCATTGGGTGTAGCACCGACCTCAAGGCCCATCGAGATGGAAGCCGACCACGAGAAAAGCCCTGGGATCAGGTTGAATCCAGCCGGGGTTGGCTTCTCCTTCACCAGTCGGGTGAAGGTCTCCGCTATGCGAACGGCCCATTCATCGGCGCGGCTTCCTCCACGGCCAAAGCGAGGGATGTTCCTAAGCATCAGCCGCACATCCTCGGCGCCTGCAAAATCGTTATCCAGATGTTGAAGCAGCTCTCGCCACATCAATAAGCGCTCCTTCTCGACCCGTTGTTCCAAGGCTGCAAACGAGTCGGCCGCAGTGGCGAGGGCGGCGCCGTCGATGCACATGTTGTAGTACTCGACGCCGCCGCCGTGGGATGCGTCTAGGCCCTTCTCGATCGGCCCGTAGCTGAACAAGTCGAGGACGAGTTCGGGGAACACCTCGTGCATGTGTTCTAGATGAAAGTCTAGGCCTTGGGCGGTAACTTCTACGGCTCTTCGGAGGTGGTTCTCGAAGCGGCGCCAGAGTTCCTCCACGCTCGGGATAACGCCTGGATCGGCCATCATCTCTCGCAAAGCAACGTCGAACACGGATGCAAAGTTGATCTTGACGCAATCGTTCAACGTATACTCGCGGGCGGGGATGGCGAACCAGTGGCAGCCGGAGTAGACGCGCTGGCGAGCAAGTTCAACCGGATAGCCGTTCTTGATAAAACCTTCGGTAACTGGTTCGCCTAGAAACTTGGGAAAGGCCGTTCTGTCCTCGAAGAGGATCTCGATTCCCCTACGCAGAAGATTCGGGTCTAGGCCTTGATGGACAAAGATCCCCATGTTGGCGGGCGTCTTCAGGCGATGGACAGCCTCCAGTATGAGAAATGATACACGGCTCGTTACGTCCTTGCCGGTAGCATCAGGTCCTCCGAGCTGCACGTATTGTGTGTCGTTCAGCAGGAGGCAAGCTAGGTGAAAGATCGCCTCTTCATCTGTGAGGATGTTAGCCGCTACGTCTCGCTCATAGCATGGGCGTAGTACCTCGTCAAGTTGGCCCATCGACCCGCTGCCGTTATACATGCGGGCAATCATCTGGAACCATACGATCCATTGACATGCTTCCCGGAACGTCCTAGGCGGGTCTGTGACCAATCGCTCGTTAATATCGGCCATAGTCTCTAGGTTCTCGCGTAACTGCGGGTTCCCCTCCGCCTCTGCCATCTGTCGCGCAGCCTCTGCGTGACGGCGGATCCAGTCCTGGATACCCAGTATCACATCCTCTAAGCCATCGTAGAATCCTGAGCTCTCTGGAGCGTTTACTTTCCGGCAATGCCGCACCTTCTCTAGGAGCCCTCCCCAGCCGAGGCTAAAGCCGATGGTTAGGTCTTGGCAGAAGTGTTGGACGGCTCCGATACCAGAGGCTATTCCGTATTTCTTCTGCTCCTCATACAGATGCGAGTAGTCGAACTCCGGTTTCCAGTGAGGATTGCGGCAAGACATGAAATAGGCCATATATCCGCCTGCTAGAGAACTCATCGGGTCAATGTATACTGGGTGACTGTCTAGGAACGATCTGAAGTTTTCACCGCATGCTTTAGGGCCGAAGAATCCGCCGCTCGGATGGTTGCTCTTAACCTTAAAGGTCTTAAGCCTCGCATCTCGTATGATGTTCCCGGAAGAACCCAGCGTCTCGACCACCTCAATCGCGTCAGGCGGCGGTAAGATTCGGCCGTGGTCGTCATTGTCCATCGACCCGAGCAGCTCCTGCTTCTCCCGCGTATGTCTCCTCTTCGTTTCACGTAGTGCCTCTAGACGCTTCTGATAGGTGGATTCACCAACGACTTTAGCCATCGTTTTCGTCTCGCAGCACTCACCGCTGTGCGATGTCCCCTATAAGAATGACGCCGTTGGTCAAGGCTCTGCTAATCTGGGTATCACCCTCCCGTGCTTGGCCATGCACCCTGAAGGCTTGAGTTAACAGAGCCTTGGTCAGGGTGATCTGCTGAGCCTTTTCGTAAACGCATATTACCTAGCCAACATGCACTTCGATTCCGTATCTCCTAGCTTCTGCAGCTAGTTCACTCATCTTCTCCTTCGTCGGAGTTTCCAAGTGGCTGCCCCGATAGTTCAGCCCAAGACTGTGGTACTTACTCTCGCCGAGACGGTGAAACGGCAAGAGTTCAAGGTATTGAAGATTCTTGAAAGCTCGGACATATTGGGCAATCGCTCCGATCTCCTCCGGTGTGTCGTTCACCGTCGGGACGACTGGTACTCGAATGATGAACGGTTTCTCGGTCTGCTCCAGTCGCCGAGCGTTATCTAGGATACGTTCGTTCGATACGCCAGTTACCTCACGGTGCTTGTCTGGGTCAAGGTGTTTGATATCCATCATGACGAGGTCAGTTACCTGTAATAGTGATGTCAGATCGTCCCACTGGCAATTGGCCGCCATCTCTATGGCTGTATGTAAGCCCTCACCTTTGCATCGTTCAAGGATTGCTCGAGAGAAGTCATGTTGCACGACTGGATCGCCGCCCGAAAGCGTTACTCCACCGTTTGACAACTCGTAGAATATCTTATCCCGCAAGACCTCTTCAACGACCTCGTCAACCGTCATCAGCTTCCCAGTGAGCATCAGTGCCCCGGCATGACAGGTCTCAGTGCACTTTCCACACGCCGTGCATTTCTCACGTAGATATACGTGCACGCCTCCTTCTATCGCATGGCTCCCCTGAGGGCAGACGGCGGCGCATCGGCCGCAGCTGATGCATCGGTCGGGGTAAAACACGACTTCTGGCTTTAGCCTGATGCCTTCAGGGTTCTGACACCAAAAACATCGGAGAGAACAGCCCTTTAGAAAAACAGTCGTCCGTATGCCTGGCCCATCGTGAACTGAGAACCTTTGGATGTCAAAAACGATCCCCTCCGTCATGATCCCAGGTCGAATCTCCCCGCCGCCGGTTTATACTTTTCCCGGCCAGCGCGAACTTCGTCTTCAGCTTGTCTTCTCAATGGTTTCCTTTCATTTCTAGTCCCAAGGCTCATGGCCTATCGACTTGCTCCGCTGGTTCTTCAACGAAGGACAAGACGTAGCGGAACTGTTAAGTCGTTGAGGCGAGACTACTTCGGTCATGACACGTGGAAAGAGGCTTCTCATCTTAACGCATTCGGCTGGGTTCAGGCATAGCTATATCCCGACGGCCGTGGAGGCTCTGACGAAGCTTGGGGAGCGAAACGGACGGTTCGAGGCCTTCGCTACCGAGGAGTGTTCTTCTATCGCGCCGGAAAGCCTCGGGGTATACGATGCGCTCCTCTTCATGACGACAGGCGAGCTTCCTATGGACGACAGGCAGAAGCAGTCGCTCATAGGGTTCGTCAAGGCGGGCGGGGCCTTCATAGGCGTCCACAACGCAACCGACACGTTCTATAAGTTCCCCGAGTACGGCGAGATGCTGGGAGGCTACTTCCAAGGCCACCCGTGGACGCAGGAGATACGGGCTGTCGTAGAGGACCGGAACCACCCTTCAACAAGGCATCTTCAGGAAAGGTTTCAGGTGAAGGAGGAGGTCTACACGTTTAAGGAATGGCGTAGGGACAGGACCCATGTCCTCATAAGCCTCGACAACACCTCGGTTGACCTGAGCAAGGGCACGAGGGAAGACCAAGATTACGCGCTCGCATGGTGCCACGGCTACGGTGAAGGCCGCGTCTTCTACACGGGCTTCGGCCACTTCCCCCAGCTATGGAGGGAGGACTGGTTTCAGAAGCATCTCCTCGCAGGAATCCTATGGGCTATGAAACAGGCTGAGTAACCCCGCTCCTCAAAGGGCATCCTCTCCGATGCCTTCGGCCAATCCTAAGGAAACCGTGTTCGTATCCTGATCGACGGAGCCCTTGCAAGGTAGGACAGTCTAGCATCGTTCCATCCTACGCGTGGTTGAGGTGAGACGCGTAAGAGGACCTCTGGCCTTGACCTCTGTTCTTCCCAGCGACGGTGTGAATGCTTTTAGGCGTAGCGGTGCTTATCTCCGATACATGGGCTTGAGGCAGCTTGCCTCTGAGCGAGAGGTGCTCAGACCCTTCGGCCAGCCTGAGGTTCTGCTCCTTTACGGGCTTGTCGCATCGAAGCTGAAGGGCTTCCTCGAGGACCGTGAGGTCGCCTCCCGCGTCTGGTTCGCGGATAGGAGAGTCCTGAAACGCGGCTCCTTTATGCCTCCCCTCACAGCTGAAGACCTCTCAAACGGGGTCACGGAGGACCTACTCGCGCTCAGGGCTGAGGAGGAGAACCTGAGCGTCGCTCGGGAAAGGCTTACACCGCTACAGCAACGGATCTGGCAGTACTTTCTCCCCCGGAAGTACGCGGATTTCTTCTACGCGACGAACCGTGAACGGCCGGGCAGGCCGATCCGTAGAGTCTTCTACGACATAGACCGAGCGGCAGACGTGGGGCATGAGGTCGCTCGAGAGGTCGCCAGGCTGTTCGTCGAAGCCATCAGTGCCGACGATGAGGTTAGCGCGATAACGAAGAGTGAGCCCCTCGTAGCTTGGACGGGCTCGTCGTTTCACGTATATCTAACGCTCGACGAGGAGAGGCCTGCCGCGTTCTACAACGAGAACTTCGCCTATGCGGAGACGAAGAGGGGCCGTTTCACAAGCCGCTGGATCGACTACGTGAAGAGCCGGGCTGAAGCCAAGATCCTAGGCGGCCATGAGAAGCAGCCTGGAGCCATCGTGATCGACCCGTCGCAAACCCCGACCGGCAAGCTGGCACGTTCTCCGCTAGGCTCGCTCCACATGTCCGATTACAAGACGGTAGACGGGGTGTCGCTCCCTGTCAAGGCTGAGCATTTGAAGGAGAAGGGCTTGACCGATGAGCTTAGAGCCTACACGCCTCAGAAGCTCCTCTCAAGGCTGGACGAGTTCGCCTCGCTCCTCCCTTAACATGCGCTGTAAGGAGCCCCCCGGCTCCGCTCATCCATGCTGCTAACACGCACCAGGCGCAGCGCGACATCCTCCTCGTAAGGCGGTGACGAGAGCGTGATGTCGCCGCCGGGAACGGGGATGTCAAGGTCCACGACACCTGTGAAGGTTACCTCCCCGCGGCTCAGTATTTCTGCTCTCTGGT
>CAYRUY010000047.1:0-15422 GCA_964427455.1 uncultured Candidatus Bathyarchaeia archaeon
GTAGCTGAAGGCTCTAGTTCCTCCATACTGCTTTGATGTTAGTCTTGAGGAGCCTCCCTGTACTTTGAACCGAAGAGAACTGCTAGTCCGCTACATCAGGATAGTGCTGCTGCAAGTCTTGCTTGACTATCGCATGAGCCCTAGCACAGTGGCAAGGACGAGGCGTCCGAAGTGTCAGACCCAATCCGGGACTTCGGTGGGATGAGGTTCTTCTCCGACTGACGAGATCTCGAAAGCGTAGGATGGGCGGGTCTCGGTGAACCTATGCCTGAGATAGATCCGTGCCCAATCATACGGCGGTATCGTCACATGCCATGTGACATACATCTCCCACTCGTACGAGAGAAACATGTAATGCATCACGACGAGGATGTTTGGGTTGACGATTGTGCCCGTCCATTCAGTCTCGTTCGTGATTCCTAGCTCAGGGTGATTGGCAACGAGCCATGGAACAAACCTTTCACGCATCCCAACTGCGGGCTCGCCTAATCCATCCTCTCCCTGAAGCACGTTCACAGACACAGTTGCCGATTCTGTAAGCCCCCTTCTCTCGGCAGCGATTGTGACCGTGAGAACTGAAGGGACGCTCGCCGTGGTTGGGATCACGGTCAGCTCAGCAAAGCCTCCAGGCATCACGCTCCCGGGTTGAACTGTTGCCTCCGCTAAGCCACTCGGGGCCTTAGCCGAGATCTTGACAGCTTCACCCCGTCCGACAACTCCCAGCAACCAGTCCTTCTCGTCCTCGACGACGACTAGGAAGATGCATTTCTGCGCAGGGATGGCCTGGGGTCTCCTAGGCTGTTCACCCATCGGCTGGGAAGGTCGAGTAAGAACCCGGATAGCGAAAGGAGCTGGCGAAAGGGATCGCCATGCAAGACCAACAGCAATAGCCACAACCGCCGCCAGAGCGGCTAGAACCACGATGGTTCGCGTACGCAGAGGAATCTGACCTCCAGGTTTCCAGCTGACGGTTGAGATGAACCTCCTCGCTCTTATGGGTTAGGCCATACCTCTGTCGCGATAACCCACTCAGGTCCCCTGGACCCTCTCAGTTGAGCGATCGCTGAGAGACGGGTTCTTATGGAGAGGACGCACAGACTGACGCTATCCTTATATAGTGTTTGCCCTGAACCAAATCGAATATGAACTTATCCAACTGTTCGACACCCTTGAAGCTGGGCTTCCTCCTGATTCTTCTGTCTTCGTCCTTGACCTCTGCGGTCAGGGTGGGCGCTCAGGAGGTTATCACCTATTATGGCTACGTTCCGTCACGGATCTACTGCTTCAACCCGGCTGAGGGATCTACTGCTGCAGAACAGCTAAGGGCTGTTCTAGCTACTAGGCCGCCGGCAAACGCTTCAGAGATTCAGTACGTGAGGGATTACGGCGTCCTTCTCGTAGTTGGCAATCAGGATGACACGAGGTGTAGGCTGTATGAGCTACCTGAACTGAGGCTGTTGGAGGATTTCAGGGTAGGCCGCCTGGAGCTTAAGGCTCTCAGCCTGCCTAATGGCACGTTCTTTAAGCTCGTCTCCGACAAGTTTGTGACTGCCGTTCTCAAGGGAGGGGCCTTCGTAGGCAGGGTCATAGCCGACACCTACAACACGGAGGTCAGCACCTACTACCCGAGCACGGATGGGGGATACGTGGGTAAGGAGTTCATATTCCCCACGAGCCTAACGGGCCTGCTCGAACCTCCCTATAGGATCTACAGCCTTGAGGAGGGAACAGTAAGATTGTATGAGACCTCTGGGGAGGTTGCTACAGAGCTCAAGGTGAAGCCTAACGAGGTGACTCTCATACGCGTGGAGAATGGCACTGTCTATCGGCTTGAATCCACAGGGTACCTCATGCTTTCCTCCTTCTTCTTCACAGAATCCTACTTCGTTCCGTCTGTTGACGGAGGCTTCCTAGGTAAGGTCTTCTACCCTGGTGGCGAGAAGAGGCAGGGAGGGAGAGGGGAGAACAGTTTCGCGAGCTACACGTTCGCTTTAGGTACCGACGAGGCTAATGCTGAGCTCTACGACCTCAAGAGTACTAGCAAGATAGGGGATCTCACGGTGCCCAGCAGAGAGGCTTTTCCAGTGCCCATGAAGGCGGTCAATTACGTGGGCTTCGAGACTGGGGCCTATGCCATGTTCTCCAGTAGACCCCTTACGCTTCTCTACCTCAGCAATAGCACTGTTGAAGGTGGGCTCTCCATGGCGGGCTTCGGGGCTGGCGACCGGGTAGCTATCTACGTGCCGGAGGGTGAGTCGTTCGTCTTCGCTTACCAAGACTGCACGCTGACTGTGGACGATGTTCAAACAAGCCTGAAGGCAGACCAGTCCTTCGAGTTGCCCGTGGGCGTTCACGTTCTACAGGCCACTGGGCCTATCATAGTGGAGATCATCAACCTAACAGAGTATCGTGGGCTACTCGCCTTTGCCGAGGCTCTACCGGCTGTAGAGACTCTCGGCACCGCCAAGAAGGACCTGAAGCTGACGCCTATAGGAGGAGCCGGGCTAGATTGGGCCTATGCGGTCATCGCAGTCGCGGTGATCGCCGTGGCCTTGGCCGTCTACATTGGAAAGCGTAGAAAAACTGCTCAAGAGGGCTCGATACAAGACTAGAGATGTGCTCACACTCCGAGAGCATACGCACCGCGATAGATGCAACGGCGTAGTTGCCAATTTGAGTGGTAACTCTAGAGGAAAGATCCCGCTCACAATGCCTGATGAGAAGTAGGCATGTAGAGGCTGACGACCTCCTGCTGCTCCTCGCGTTTCTAAGTTTCACATTGGAGACCCAGCGCCGGGACCCAGCGGCTTCGACGTTCAGGCCGCCGACCATCTCTCGCTCGCAAAGGCCAAGGGATTGGCCCGGGGCTGAAAGAACCCCTGCAGCGAGAGGCCTCGGGATAAGGCAGTCCCGGGCCGGTGCAGACATTGGCCCGGCCGGTCGTCCGGCGAGCCGCGGCCGTGGGAAGTTCGAGAAAGAGCGCAATCGCGAACTGGCTTGGGATGGAGTTTCGCATGGCCTGTCGAGGCGGCTTGTCGAGTATGGGCCGCCGGCAAGGAGACGGGGACAACCGAAGGCACGGTTTCCTGTCGAGGACAGGCCTGATCCCAATATATATGGGGGTTCCTCGATCAATGCGATGATCGAGGATTCGTCGTCGTCCTTAGGATTCCGTGGGAGGTTCTGGGGGGAGTATTATGGTTGGAAGGAGCGTGGGCGTGGCGACGACCGGGGCTGCAGCCCTGTTCTTCGGGGGGCTCCTATGGTTTTCTGCATTAAGCCCCGCTGCCTTCATCGTCCACATGGACAGCCTCACTAGGTGTGGAACAGGGGCCTTCGGGATCCTCCTAGCGTTCTCGGGAGCAGCCCTGCTCGCGGCCTGGCGGGGCTGGGGCTACCTCGCCGCCTTCCTGGCCGGCGGCTTCTCGGTCGGGCGGCCCGTCCTCACGGCTGCATTCAACGCGCACCTAACATGGTCGGCTGAGATGATCGCCGCAGGGGAAGCGTCGGCCCTGACTTGCCTCTACTGGGCCTCGATAACGGCGGCCTCCTACGGGTTCTCCGCTGCGGCACTCGGAGTTCTCCTCTACGGGCTGATGAAGAGAACCAGGCGGCTGGACAGGAACTCCACCTCACCATACAATCCTGACAAACGATCAGTCTCCTTGGAAGACTTGACAGAGGTATGGACTGTATGACACCCCGGGAGAGAATCTTGACCGCCCTGGCGCATAAGACGCCAGACAGAGTGCCGAGGATGATGGGCTACTACGTGGGAGTCTCCGATATAGTGAGGCAGAGGGCTGCGCCCACCGGCCTTGAGGAAACCTTCGGCATCGAGACAAGAGTTGCGAGGTTTGAGGCTACCCAGCGAGAGGCCGACTTTGAACGGTACCTGAAAGCACTCCCTCCCAACGTCAGGGTTGGAGACCTCCCGACGCTCCGCAGGTACTCGGAGTGGGGTTACGCGCCGCCAGGCTTAGGCGGCCCGCTCAAGCCTGAGGTCACGCCGCTCGCCGATGCACGGAGACACCAAGACATCGGAGACTACAGGTTCCCCGATGTGACCGCAGGCGACCGGTCTCAACGCTTGAAGCTTCAGGTAGATGCTTGGAAGGAGCGTGGCTTCGCCGTTATAGGACATCTGCCCGGTCTAGGCGGCTGCCTCTTCGAGACCGCGTGGCGAGTGAGGGGATTCAACAGATTCCTCCGCGACCTGACGGTAAACAAGGAACTTCCTACCTACCTGCTGGACCAAGTCGCGGCGATGGGCGCCTCTAACGCCGCCATACTAGCTCGAAGTGGTGTCGATATCCTCGGCCTCGGAGACGATGTCGCAGAGCCCTCCAGGATGCTTCTAAGCCCAAAGACCTGGGGAGAGTTCTTCAAACCTCGGCTCGCTGAGATAATCCGTGCTGCGAAGGAGGTGAACCCGAGGATCCATGTGTTCTACCACAGCGACGGGAACTTAGAGGCGATCATACCCGGTCTTCTTGAGGTAGGCGTCGACATCCTCGAGCCTGTCCAACCCGACTGCATGGAGCCGGAAGGGTTGAAGGAGAGGTTCGGTGAGAAGCTTACGCTCTGGGGAACCGTTGGGTCAGCTCAGACCTGGGCTCATGGAAGCCCTGAAGATATGAGGAGAGAAGTCGGGCATAGAATAGAGACGCTGCGGGAGCAAGGAGGCTTCATCATCGCTCCGGCCTACGACATAGAACCTGATGTCCCCACCGAGAACATCCATGCCTTCTTCAAAGCGGTCGAGGAGTTCGGCGCGCAATAGAGGTTGCGAATGTCGGTTCTGTTAAGTTAACACCCAACCGGCTACGGGGCCGAAGTCCCGAAGACTTAACAGAACCCGGATGTCAGAGCCTGAGTGCATACCCTCAGTATCAGGTTGGCAGGACCGCTGCAGGACGTGATAGGGGTCCAAGACGATACGAAGGTCCAGTTGGTTAACATAACGAGTGTCGGAGAATAGCCTATCAAGGGGGCGTGCGTTGAGCGTGCATATCGGATGCGTTGAGTCGCTGAGGTCTCTATGCTTAAGGCGTTCACTTTCCCTCGTGGATTGAGCGTTGCTATTCCCAGTCAATGATTACGCCGATCGTTTCATCCTTAGACTCCCTGAGTCTTCTGTACGCCTCCGTCGCTTCTCGGTAGCTCATCTTCGACGTTATGAGTGCACGCACGTTCAGGAGGCCCTCCTCGATAAGCCTCAGCACTAATTTAGCGTCGTCTCTGATGGTCCACGCTCCGTGTGTAGACTCGTATCGGGGCCTTGTGCTGTTGTGTGCTCCGACTATTTGGAGTCCCTTCCTGTGCACGTATGTATAGAAGTCGACTGTGCTGTCACCTCTCGGGCTCCCCAAGAGGATAACTCTCCCATACCTGCTGGCTAACGTGAGCGCGGTTGGGATGGCACTCGGGCTTCCTGTGGCCTCTATCACCACGCTTGCGCCCCTCCCTTCAGTTATGGCTCCTACCCTCTCGTCTAGGTTGTCTCTCGATGGGTTGATCGCGTAGTCTGCACCGACCTTCAACGAGATGCCAAGTCGATAGTCGCAGAGATCAGCTCCGATGACAGGGGTTCCTCCGCTCAACTTGGCAAGTTGGAGCGCCAGATTGCCGACTAGGCCTTGGCCAACCACGAGCACCGAGTCACCTAGCTCGACCTTCCCCTTGCGTACCCCTTGCAGCGCCACTGAGCCCAGGGCGAAGAAGGATGCTTCATCATAGGAGACGGCGTCCGGTATCCTTAACGTCTCCTCTTCTCTCGCCAGTACGCGGCTTGCATGGGGCCTATGGGATACGACCCTGTCCCCGACGTGAATCTCCTTGACTGCATTGCCAACCCTCTCCACGAGCCCAGCGTTTGAGTATCCCGGATACTGCGGAAACTCTCCGCTGGTGTTAGCGAGAGCCATCAGGAAGGCCGTCTCTGTCCCTGGGCTGATCAGTGTGCTTCTCGTCCTGATCAGCATCTCGCCCTCCGTCGGTGCGCCGAGCTCGAATTCCTCAACTTCCACTAAGCCACGTTGCCTGAATACGACCCTCCTCTCCCTAGAAACAGACACCTTCAGTCCCACCAATCCAGCCTCGCCAGCATCATATTAATCAGAGAGCTTATGCTTTCAGCGCTCTGCCTGAGCCAACGTTCTCTCTCAGGAGCAGTCTAGACGCCGAAGACCATGAGCAGGTGCCCAACGTGCCCTTGGGTTATGCTTAGGGCATAGCCGAGGACTCCGCTCAAGTGCATATCCCAGCCAAGTCGTGGGGGGGAAGTGAAGGGATGAAGATAACGGACGTCGAAGCAATCACCTTCAAGACTACCACGAGGTGGCACCATTCGCGATGGGTTGGCATCGTCTGGGGTGACGAGGTGGAGACGACGGAGACGATTACGAGAATCGTCACTGATGAGGGAGTGGAAGGCTGCATGATCGGAGGTGACAAAACTGTCAACGAACAAGGCACGGCGTCGCCGAACATGGTCCCGTAGCATGTGAAGCTACTTATACTCGAGGCGACTCTCGTGGTAGGCCATGGTCAGAATGAGGTTTGCCGTTGTCCTTCCAGGTGGAGTCTACAAGCCTGAGAATCTGGTCTTGATGAGGCAGCTGGGCTGCACCGATGTCATCGGTCACGGTCCCCTAACCCCTCCGGATTCCGAGGTCTGGGAGCAGGGTGACTTGGCTCAGCTGAAGAGGCACGTCGAGAACTTCGGGCTGAGATTGGAGGTGTTCGAGGACGGCCCACGGATACACAAGATACTCTACAACCTGTCTGGCCGCAAGGAGCAGTTGGAGAGCTTCTGCAAGTCCCTTGAGAACCTGGGCGCCGCGGGCATAAGAGTGATCAAGCCACAGCATATGCCGCCTGTGCTGAACGCGATCTGGAGGACGGAGACGGACAAGCCGACGAGGGGTGGTGCCACCTCAACAGCTTTTAACTACGAGCTGGTGAGGGATGCTCCTCCGACAGTGAGGTTCGGGACGTACGAGGAGGAGCAGCTCTGGGAGAGCCTTGAGTATCTCCTCAAGAACGCTGTTCCCACAGCTGAACAGGCGGGCGTGGTCATCACCTTCCATCCTGATGACCCGCCGATCTCGCCGATACAGGGCTTTCCAAGGATTCTCCGAAGCGTAGAGGCCTTCGACCACCTCCTTGAGCTGGTGCCCACCGACAATGTTGGGATCAACTTCTGCCAGGGGTGCTTCGCAGAGATGGGCGTAGACATTCCCGCCGCAATACGCCACTTCGGCAGGCGGAAGAAGATTCTCTTCGCCCACTTCAGAAACGTCGTCGGCACCGTGCATACGCCGGGCGGCTTCCAGGAGGTATTCCACGACGACCCTTCGGGCAACATCGACATGTTCGAAGCTATGAAGGCTTACTACGAGGTTGGCTTCGAAGGACCCATGAGACCTGACCATGCGCCGAAGCTGATAGGCGAAGAGGCCTTCGGAGGCCGAGAAGGATACCACGTGCTCGGCAAAGTCCTGGCGCTCGGCTACATGAAGGGCCTAGCCGAGAGCATAGAGAAAACGGGTTATCGAGCAGAAAAAGGAGCAGAAGAATGACATGATCGAGCTACCTGGCGCGCTGACCATAGCAAGACAAACAAATGATGAGCTCAAGGGCAAACGCATTGAAGCAGGCAGCCGCGAGAACAGCCCTCACAAGGCATAGGATAGAGGCGCTGCGGGAGGAAGGAGGCATCATCTTCGCTCCAGCGTGCGACACAGAGCCTGATGTCCCCAATGCTTTCTTCAAAGCGGTCGAGAAGTTTGGCGCATACTAGACGATGCGCGTGCCAGAGCCTGAGTGGATACCCTTGGCATCAGGTTGACAGACAGGCCGCTATGAGGCATGGGCAAACGCGAGTCGATGCAGACTATGACTCCAGCGCTGCCTCGACATGCGATAGGCGGTGCGCCCAAGTCCCACCCGCCTAGGCAAGGAGGGGTCACATAGCGTGGCTCTTGCCCATGAGACTGGGCTCCCAATTGGTTGCAGGGTCACTCAGCTGAGGAGCATAGCTGGGTGTCTGAGGAGAGGGCGGATCGATCAGAGCGTTTCCGCGCTAGCTTCGGTTGGACCAGGGCCTCCCCGGCGCCGCTTTGATGGGGTAAACCCCCCCCTTCCATATGGCGAAAGGCGCTGTGAAACCACCTCACATGAACGCCTGCGGATCAGCACCAGCCCTCAGTCTGCGGCGCCATTCGGGGCTTCGCCTGAAGCCCCCAAGGAGACTCAATCTGCTCTTATAGGTGGCCACGGAATGTTGTGATCGGCGCTCTCGGAGGTCGCCGGCTGTGAACTCCACCAGACGAAGAAGCGGGGCGGATCCTTTCGAGATGTGCAGACTGTATAGGTACCTTCGAGCCGTTGATGTGTCTGACGCTATGGACGGCATTGGGTACTTTGATATCGGGCTAATGTCTTCTGAGATAAGGCCGCCGGTTAATGCTAGGTGCTTCAAGCTATCACCTATCCCATGGTAGGAGATGAGCGCCAGGGAACTCAAGGAGGCTGCTAGTAGAAGGGCGCCTAGGGCGACCGGCAGCATCCCGGCCGCGCTGATCGCGTACCGATAGAAGGTGGAGCCGAGAAGTGGACCTATGACGGGAACCGTGAGCTGGATCGTGCCGAGGAAAGGGCTCATTGAGAGGAACCAGAGAAGGCAGCCCAGCGCTACAGCGGCGAACGCTCCTAACCTCAGCGATCCTGCCACACGGCCAGAATGGGCTGCGTCCATCTTGAGCATGAGCCCTCACGAACTAGACGCGCCCTCCGGTCATATAGGCATACCCCTCACTCCCCATGACATCCCGAGAAGCAGGTGCAGTGGCTTAGAGCTTCAAGCCAGCTTAGGACCTTGGCGACGGGAGGACAAGCCAGGGGCTAGTCCTCAGGTCGCTCTAGGTTCGGAGCCAAGGTGGGTGGCGAACTTGCATTCCTTCGCTCCAGAGATGCAGGACTGGAGTAGATCCCTGCGGTCTCGTTCGCAAGGGTTGAAGGACAAGAGCCTAGCGGAGATCGAGGGGCTGCTTCTCGATTGAACGTGGGATCAAAGCCCTGATCGTCAGGTTCTACCCTAAGATGGTACATCTAGCGAATCACGGCGCCATCAGGTGTTCCGAGCCACCTCGATCCCCGCTCCGGGGCGGAATCAGAGCGTCGAGGATGGGTTCGACCCACCTATCATTAGGTATATCATATACGATGAAATCGCTGTCAAACTGCCAGTATGCCCAGCTCCAGCCCATCCTCTCACCCTGTCGTGCCACGAAGCTCACGTATCGAACGCGCGAATCCATATCCGCCTTATCGTATGCACCGAACTCGCCCAAGAATAGCGGCCTACTGTGCCGCTCCGCCCAGCTCTGTGCCCTCTCGAAGTCTTCGACGATAGCCTGCCTTTCCTCAGGTTTAGCTCTCCATTCGACGCCGATCTTGTCTTGCCGTCCGGCCCAACTGGCGCCCTGATGTGTGAAGCCCATGGGCCTGTAGTAATGCACAGTGGCGATGATTCTCCGGTCGTTCTGCGGAAGCTCAAGCTGCTCCAAGTAGTCGATGTTGTTCCAATGCCCAGGTCCGATGATCACGGTTCTCTTGGGGTTCGACTCACGGATGATAGCCAGCGCCTCACTGTGGAATTGGTTCCACAACTCGGGCGTCAATTCCTTGTTAGGCTCGTTTAGGATCTCAAAGACAACATCATCCGGGTAGTCTCTGTAGCGCTCCGCCATCTGTTTCCACGTTGTCAGAAACCGTTCCTTATTACCCATAGGGTCTTGTCCCATCACCCCGTACTCGTGGAAATCCAGTATGACCATAAGCCTATTGGAGAGCGACTGCTTAACTGCCCAGTCTAGCATCTCGAACCAATAGTCGGTAATCCTGTTGTCGCCGTCAATGCCGGCGTCTCGGAATGGGTGTAGTGGAATGCGCACGTTGCTGAAACCTGCCTCTTTCACCAATCTGAAGTGCTTGTCCTTCATTCGCGCCATTTCCGCCGGTTTCCACATAGGGTCGTACCCAATGATGTTCACTCCTCTGCCGAGCCGTTCATTCAGCATGTGCGCCTCACCTCTACGCATCTGATCTGTCCCTCCCCACCCTACTACCGATGGCCGAAGTCATCTTAGCAGAAGGGTTAGCTTACGCTACTTAGGGTTTGGTGTGTCGATGTAGAATCCTTCCTTCAGACTTGACTTCAGGGCTGCTAGACCTCCCCGCCCGTGGTGCAGCGGGTTCGTTGAGCCCATGGGTTCACGCCGGGGGCCACTGTTCCATTCCCAGAGAACGTTGATAAGTCGTGGTCACCCCTTACCAGTTATGCCCGTGAGGGTCAAGGGCGTGAGTGTAGTCTTCGCCCACTGGTGTCCCCACTGCGACCCACCGGCTCTAGAGGCGGGGGAGAGGATCGGGAGGGAGTTGGGCGTTCCCCTCAAGCTCTTGGACATCGACGTACGGGAGCAGGAGAAGGAGGCCGATAGGATGGTCGCTGAGCATGGGGACTGGGCCGAGGACTACCTCATCCCCCAGATCTTCCTTGAGTTCACGGGCGGTGTAAAGCACGTCTTCACAGGATACTCTGAAGGCGTCCCTGTGACCAGGAAGGCGTTGGCGAACCTCCTCTCCAGTCAATGGTACAAGAAGCTGGTAGAGGAGATTGCTACCTCCCTGAGCATGACGGGCAGAGCCTGTTGGTGCTCTTGATGTCTTGGGCGAAGATCCTGTCGCAGCGTGAGCAGAGGAAGGCTCCTACGGGTAGGCCGCTCTTTTCTGTCCTTGGCGGGGACCAGTAGACTTCCCTCAGGACGTAAGGAGCTAGGCTCCCCTCGCCGATCGCTACCTCCGCCTCCTTGAGCCCTAGGTCCCACGGGTGCCTCGTCGCGATCCTCAAGTCCTTGCCCTCAACTCTCATCCCACTTATCTTTGCCCTAAGAAAGCCCTTGTACCACTCGATGTCAGGCTCCTGATCGAAGTAGATGACCCTGGATACGTATCCGCTAGGGCAAACGTAGAGCCCGACCACTCCCTTGCCGCCTGAGTCGAGTTCATGGAAAGAGGCGTCTCTGTCGCAGTGCCTATAGCACTTCGCCTGCACGATGAGTCGCTCATGCACTATCTTGGATAAGACCTTGTCTTTCTCCGACATGTGCTCGCCGCCTTTCGTCCAGGGGTCCAGCTACATACGCGTGGTGAGGAGGAGTAGAAAAAGGGTTCCGGGGAAGCCATCCAGCGTGGGAACTCCGAGGTAAGCGCCCATACGTGCTTAGGGCCTACGCTGAGATGCAACTCATCATCTGTCTCTCGTTGTTAAGCTGACTATACCCCTTTCCTTCATCTCCCCCGACATCTTGATGCTAGACCTTCTGAAGAAGGACCAAGGTATCGGTGAGCGTTACCGCAGATAACGGAAGTTCGCCATCGTTGCAGACCGTGTAGGTAGGGGAAGCCTCGACCTTGACCTGCCTCTACTGGGCCTCGATGACGGCCGCTTGGCACGCGTTCCTCCCCGCGACTCTGGGCGTTCTCCTCTATGGGCTGATCAAGAGAACAACGTGGTGTAGTAGTCGTTGACATGACGACCGGTCTCCTTGGGAAGCTTGTTAGGTCTGGCTCTCTTCGTGAGCGGCAAGACGTGGCTCTTCTACAGCGCTCTTGAGACCGAATTCCTGGGCGTAGGCAGAAAGAGATGCTTCAGGAACCTTGCTGGCACTTGTCCTCACTTGTCCCACGATCTGTCTACTGCGAACCACCGAGAACTCGTCAAAGAGGTCTCTGCCGTTGAGGTCTTCGGGGGGAGCCGGGTGGCTGCCGGCAGGCTGAAGCTGGGGATTGCCGAACCTAGTTACCCGGCAGGTTGAAGTGGGGGCAGCTCAATCCGGCTTGCTCGCCATGAGCTGATGACAGATGCGGAGGTTAGAACTCCAAGGAAGAACAACCCTATCGGTCCAGCTACCCAACCGACTGGCCGCATCGCTGGGTCGCTCTGTGTCCAAGCCATGCTGGCAATAGACCACAGGATCGAGACTAGGTAGAGACCTGTTACGACGAATAGGGAGAGTGCTAGCTCAACCCTCGCCTTTCTGAGGCTGTTCAGAAACTCGACTCTGGTCTTTACTATTCTCACGGATTCCTCATCTTTCGGTTCATGCTCCACCTCCTTCTCAATCAAAGTATTCTCGAAGCTGTTAGCACTCCAGAATAGCTGAGCATACACTATTCCGGTAAGACCTATGAGAAAGCTGTCCACCTGAGAGGAAGCCAACAAAGGAGAGCGTTGCACAGTCCTGGAAGCTCTTCGAGCAGTCCGTCAAGGAGGGAGGCGGCTGAATCCTCGGGATCTACTGGCCGCTCGGCAGGTACGACGCTGTTTCCATCTCAATTGGGTGTGGATACCTGAAGAGGTTGAGGTCTACTTGGGAGCTTCACTCGCTTAAGAAGCACGGAGTTTGTTTATGAGGTCTCTCAGGAATCTTAACGTAGCTCTCTTCTCGACGTAAGCCAGCCGTTAACCTGTGAGATTGAACCAAAGCCTCTCCATTTCACCCCTCCTAATGTAATCGGCGTAGTACGTCAGCCGGGAGACTAGGTGGCTTCTTATGCACCATCGCTCGCAGGCCTCGGCCAGCTTGGCCGCATTGACCTCCCTATTCCTGTCAATGAGTAGAGCCATCAGGTCGACGGCATCCTTCTCTCTCCCAACCGGTAAGAGCTTAAGCAAGTGGAGGGTTCCAAGGTCTACGACCGGCACCTTGACCGAGAATGGTTTCGACTCCTCGTAGAAACCTTCGACCAGAAGCTCCTCGGCGTCCCGGAACATCTCATCGCTTACGGGTATGGAGAGGCCTGTCGACACATCGAAGATCCTTTCAACGCTGACGTGAACGTCTATGAAGCCCTCGGGGAAACTCTTGCTCCCAGCCACCCCGAAATCTGTCTCCTCATACACGTACCCTAGTCGTTGCAGTAGTCCCTTCAGCCTTCCCAGCCCTTCCCTTGTGGTTGCGAGCTCTATGTCCTTGGTATACCTGTAGGCCCTCGTATAGGCTCTCACCGCGTATCTACCGATCACGAGTAGTCTAACCCCCCATCGCCCGGCCTCCTCGACCAGTCTTCCTAGGTCTCGTAGGCTCTCGCGTCCAATCCCAGCCTCGCTCACGAGGTTCACCTCACCAAGTCTCTAGCAATCTTGGAGACGAAAGCCCTAGGAACGTAGATCCCCATGATCCACCGCTTCCCTACCTCACGGTAATGCTCTTCCTCCCTGGAGAGAGGCCCTCTCTCGACGATTCTGGGAAACGCCCTCAAGGATGAAAGGTCTACTCGGCGTAAGACCCCTGATACGTCATCGGCTCGGAAGAAATCCTTCCTTGCCTCAGCGTTGATCAGGTCTAGGGTGCAGCGCAGCCCCCTCAGAACGCCCTGCCGCTCAGCCAACTCGAGGAGCCTCTTCCAGCTTATTCTGTCCCTTCCAGCGACTAGTAGAGCGAAGGTGTCTGTCAGGCTGAGGCTATCCTGCGTTCTCAGGCCTTGAATGACCAGGGCTTCGGGAGCTACGTACCTAATGCCGTCGACCACCACGGGCTCGTCAACCGCCTCCAAGGCCAGGGTTGAATGCAGATGGACATGCTCCCTTCCAGCCTTCTCAGCGGCCAGGTCATCCACGGAGAGAGCTACGTCCGGCTCCGTCATCAAGGCAATCCATTTACCTAGATCTTGTTCTGCGACGTAGACATCGATCTTGCCCGGCGCGGTTCTGTTAACTGCACCTCGAAGCCTCGAAGAGTTAACAGAACCCGATCCAACGGGGCCTCGTTTTCCGTGACCGCTGACCTGAGCAGTATCCGCACCTAACTGGGGATGGATACCCAGGGGTCCGCTCTCTGTACAGTCGGAGTGCTGCCACTCGGTTTGTCCAAGCGGGCAAAGGGCTAGGGGTCCCGCGGTCTGGTGTGTTTGGCCACCCTCCTTGGCGGTGCTTTCCGCTCTGCGAGGTGGCAAAGCTTCGTCTGTCTCGAGAGAACCTAGTCTGCTCTCCATGTTCTGCTCCTTCCATCTTCCTGAAAGCCCATACTCTACGCACGAGAATCAACCGAGTGTCGTTGTGGACACGGGCAAATGTTAGCTGACGACGATCCGAACGCTTCTGGCTTTCTCAACAAGCCATGCCTTGTTGGAATGAGTCTCTTCTCACCGAATCATCTTTCACTGATGCGCACTTCAGATCAGAGCAACGCTTCTTGCAGGTGTTTAGCCTCAAGATGACGGTCTCGTCTCTCTCATCGAGTCCCGTTTCTGAGACCGGGTTTTGATGTCAGTTGTCAGCATTAAGAGACTGGTGGAGGATACCTCTGCCATGGCTCTCAAGAGAAGCATCATGCATGACCTCGAACCCGGAAACAATGTTTAAGTTCTTTAGCCCGCGGAGGTACGTGGTCGAGGGATGCATGGCTTCGGTGGAGACAGATGGAGCAACCGAAGAAGCACGGCGCGCACGCGATGCGACCGAGGTAAGGGTGAAGGGCAGGAAAAAGAGGAGGAGCAAAAGGACGGAGTTGATCAAGGTGAGACCACAGGAGGAGGTTCCTATGGAATCCTCAAGAGGAGAAGAGCTTACTCTAGGAGGGAAACTGACGGAGGAGGAGTCTGTTCCTCAAGCGGAGGAGCGACTAGAACCGGAGCGAACGATCGCGCCACCTGCTAGACCAAGGAGAGATGAAGACCGAGTATACGAGTATCTGACACAGCATGGGGCTACAAGGGCGCCGAAGATCGCAAGAGACCTGAATCTGGGCATGTCAGCGGTCTTGGACTCTCTGAGAACGCTAAGGAGCCAAGGCAAGGTCCGTCTGCGCTAGCCCTTCGCAACTCATTGTCGAACCTCCTCTCTCAAAGGAAAAGGGAAGGCGTTAAACGCCACTAGGGCTGAGCAACATGCCGAGTTGCTCGTGAACGTGACCAGTTATCTTGCCGCTCGATAGTGCACCCTGTGCAACAAAGCTAACACGGTTAGGTCTCACAGACTCCTCATGTGCTCGCTACGCACACCTTCACTCAGACCATCAGAGTGCGCTCATCTCCCCACTTGATTCATGAGAGATGAGTGGTGCGACATTGCTGTTAATCCGAGGCCTTTCCGCTGAGCGCATTTTCCCATCATCACATCATGATTCAATTCTGTCTCTGCCTGAGTTTTCTTTGCGAATCCAGACTTGAAAGAAGCGTTAAATGACGAAGAGAGGCCTCGATGACGTCGGGGCGACCTGAACGGCTGCTGGAGTACCGCCTGCACCTGTAAGTCTGCTGGAGGTAGTCGACCGGATCCTCGACAAAGGCATCGTCATCGACGCCTTTGCCAGAGTCTCGCTGGTTGGCATAGAGCTACTGACAATCGAAGCCAG
>CAYRUY010000048.1:0-15258 GCA_964427455.1 uncultured Candidatus Bathyarchaeia archaeon
TCGGCCCGTTCATCGGAGCCTTCACAGGCGGCGTCGGCTCGATGCTCGCAGACCTATTCCTCGGCTACGCGATCTACGCTCCTGCGACGCTGGCAGTGAAGGGGCTGGAAGGCTTCCTCGTCGGCTTCCTAGGAACGAAGAGACCGTTCAAGAGCAGCAGCGCCTGGAGAGCCTTCAGCCTCATCTCAGGAGCCGCGCTCGCCCTCGTCGTGGGCTACATCGGCCTGACACTTTACAGCGGTTCACTTGAGGCCAGCTGGGGCTTCGGCCTCTGGAGCATAACCACAGCAGGAGTCGAGGTGCCAGGCGCCTTCTGGATAGGCCTCGCAGTAGCCTGTTTCGCCCTTGTCTCGTACGCAGGGTTCAAACTCGACCCTAGCATGGGCTGGGTTGTCGTCGCCGTCCTGATAGGCGGCTCAGAAATGGTCTCAGGCTACTTCATCTACGAACAGGCCGTGCTAGGATACTACGCCCTTGCAGAGGTCCCCATCAATATCGGACAGGCAACCGTCGGGCTGCTCGTATCTGTGCCCCTGACGAAGGCCGTGAAACGAGCCCTCGCTTACTCAGCCAAGCCCACGGAGATGGCGCCAGCGCGACCTCAGAAGGCGAAAGCGTAGAAAGCCTGCCGGACGCCTCCATCGATTCTTGCTGGCAGACGCTCCCAGATACGAACACAGACTCGAAGACCGTGTTTCGCAAAGCATTTGGCCTTCCGCCCCGTCATTCAAGCGAGCCAAGATGCTAGATGAGCTTGTCTCCAAGATCGACGACTCCTACACTATCAGACGGCTGGAAGAGATGATCCGCATCCCGTCGGTGGTCGGAGAAGAGGGAGAGTTGGCCAGATACCTATCCGGGGAGTTGGACGCACTCGGCCTCGAGAGCGAACTTCAGGAGGTGGAGCCGGGCAGGCCCAACGTATACGCACGTTTGGGGGGCACAGGTCCGGGCCGACGTCTTATGTTCAACGGCCACAGCGACACCATTCCCGTCTGCGAGAGATGGCAGACGGACCCATTCACGCCTGTGGTCCACGATCGGCGGATGTACGGTCTCGGATCCTGTGACATGAAGGCGGGTCTCGCGTGCGCGCTGACGGCATTCAAGGCCTTCGTTGACTCAGGCTTCGAATCCGAGGGGGAACTGCTCTTCTCCGCCGTCGTCGATGAGGAGGGCTACTCTAAGGGGGCGCGGGCGATGCTGAAGACGGGGTATGCGCAGTGCAACGCCATCATCCTCTGCGAACCCTACCCTGGCGACGAGAGCAAGCCTATCCCCCTCGGCATCACCGGGAAGGTCCTGTACGATGTTGTCGTGAAGGGTCGCGCCGCCCACGGGTTCAGGCCCCACTTAGGCGTCGACGCCATCGAGGAGGCGGCCCGCATCATCGCGTCCCTTGACAGGCTGAGGATGCGGACCCACCCCAAGTTTGGGAGGGGCAGTTTCTGCACGTTGAAGATCGAGGGTGGCTACAAGGTCTACTCGGTTGTCGTCCCGGACCGCTGCCGCTTCGAGGTGAACCGACTGCTGGTCCCCGGGGAGACAGTTGACTCAGCTATCGAAGATATGGAGATGCTTATCGGCTCCCTAGGCCTCAAGGCGGAGGTCGAAGTGGGGACGAAGCCCCCGCGCTACGAGTCCTTCGAGATGAGCCCGGACGAGCCTATCATAAAGGTCTTCCATGAGGTCTACAAGGAGGTGCGCGGAGTTGACCCCCTCTACGAGTACGCTTCGAGTGTCACCGACGCCAATATCTTCTCAGGCGAGGCGGGTATCCCATGCCTGCACCTCGGCCCAGAACGGGGCGACGCTCACCAACCGAATGAGTATGTCCCGCTGGACTGGCTTCCGCCAGTTTCGAGAATGTACGTCCTCATCGCCGCCCGGTTCCTCTCCGGTCGGCAACCAAGGCGGAAGTGACAAACCCGGAACGAACCGGGGCAAGGCTTGATTCGACGGCGTCCACGACGTTAGTGGCTCGTCTGGAGAACAACGCAAGAAGCGGACGTGTAGAACCCAACCTGCGGGATCGGCCTAGACTGGTTTAACATACCGAAGGGGCATGTTCTGATCTTTACCGATCTGCCAAGATTGCTGGAAAACGATCATTCTGGAGGTGCGAAGCTGGGGATGAGCCTTTGATGCTCGGGAAAGCTTTACTCTTAATAGCGCGAACGTAACGGAAGTTAAGGTGCTGTCCAAAAGCGGAGAGATTCCCATGGTAAATAAGATCCGCGCGGTCCTAGTGGGTTGCGGAGCAATGAGCGCTACATGGCTGCGAGTGGCCGCCGAACTTCGGGATCTTCAACTGGTCGGGTTGGTGGACGTCAACGAGGCGGCAGCCCGCCGCAGGGCCGATGAGTTCGGGCTGAAGGAGGCGAAGGTCAGTACGGATCTCGGGGACGTGCTAACGGCGACGACGCCCGATGTGGTGTTCGACGTAACTGTACCTCAAGCGCATGTAGCCGTAACGCTAGAGGCGCTCCGGCACGGATGCCATATCCTCGGTGAAAAGCCCATGGCCGATACAATGGAGAATGCCAGGACGATGGTGGCGGCAGCTGAGAAGGCGGGCAGGATCTACGCGGTCATCCAGAACCGCCGCTACGACCCGCAAGTCCGTCGCATGAGGAACTTCCTCGCATCGGGAGCCATCGGGCCGCTGACCACGGTGAACTCCGACTTCTACATAGGCGCCCACTTCGGCGGATTCCGCGAACAGATGAAACACGTTCTACTGCTGGACATGGCGATCCACACACTCGACGCTGCCCGGTTCATCAGCCAGGCCGATCCAGTTTCCGTGATCTGCAAGGAATGGAACCCCGTAGGCTCATGGTATGATCACGACGCATCGGCAGCAGCGGTTTTCGAGATGACGCAAGGGATTGTCTACACGTATCGCGGAAGTTGGTGCGCCGAAGGCCTTAACACGACTTGGGAAAGCGAATGGCGGATCATCGGCGAGAAGGGCAGCGCGAAATGGAATGGCGGCGACGAGTTTCAGGCCCAGGTGGTCACGAGAACCGGCGGTTTCCACTCTGAGGTGGCTAACATCGAGGTTCCGCCCTATGATTCTCAGGAGAAGACAGGCGGGCATGCTGGCGTCATCCGTGAGTTCCTTAGCTGTGTCCGGAAAGGGGGAATGCCCGAGACGATCTGCACTGATAACATAAAGAGCCTTGCTATGGTGTTTAGCGCGATCGAGAGCGCCGAACAAGGCAAGACGGTGAAAGTTCGGGTGTGAGAGAGCACAAATGCTACGACAGGGCAAGCAGAATCGACTGAAGGTCTTTGATGCCCGTAGAGATTAAGGGTGAAGCTCCCAATCGGGGCATGTGGGCGTGTTCTCCTCCGGGGAGCCAAGGGACTCTGCGAGGCTGTCGATCTTCGCGTGGAACTCCTTAGCGCAGAGTATCCCCCTCTAGAGCGTCGGCCTTAAGGAACTGATTCGGTTACATGAACACATCATGAAATCAGGTATGGATATCTGGCAAACTGCCTTTAAGCTCATGTAACTGTACTCAAGGCCAGGAATAGGATAAGGCTTATTTCCGCGTCTTCGGTGTTCTATCTCTGTTCGTCTTCCGCCTAAGGGTTGTGAGAGGTGAGCGGGAGATGAATAGAACATGCCGTGCGGGATTGGTCTAGACTGGTAGGATGTCAGCCCCCCAAGCTGGCGGTCGCGGGTTCAAAAGCTCTGATCTGAGCGGAAAATCCCGCATCCCGCACCTCGACAGCGGACCTTGCTGCTTCGCTTCGTCGGTCAGAGCTTGGAGAAGGGTCTGTCTGGCGTCCCTGAGGTCAGGGGGGTAGAACAGGTCTCTGTTCCGGGCGAGACGTTGTCGTGGTTCCGATGACCTCTAGGCTGAGGCTTAGGTCTCCATCGAGGGCTCTCAGCGGCCAGGCGGTATTCTCAGCTGAGAAGGAGGTTCTCAATCAGAGCGCTTCTGCGCTAGGATTAGGTTGAATCAGGGCTTGAGCCGGGCTCCTTTGGTGGCATGAAACCACCCTAAAGCATGGAGAAAGGCGCTATGAACGCACGGTTTCGACCTCAAGGAGACCTCACCTTGGAGGGCTGAGAGACCGCGTCCGGAGCCCTCTAAGCCTTACATAGATCGCCATACTCCCCTCGTCCCGGTTCGACGGAAGATGGTCCTGAACAAGGCCGACAGGGTGTTGAAGGAGATCGAAGAGATGGCGGAGAGAGAGTTCCTTCCCATTGTAGGTCCCCGTAGGGGCCGGCTCCTAGCGGAGGTCATTCGTGAGGTTACCCCTAAGCGCGTTCTGGAGGTTGGAACGCTCATCGGGTACTCGGCGATCCTGATGGGGAAGGAGCTTGGAAGCGACGCTCAGTTGGTCACGATTGAGGCCCACGCCGACGAAGCGAGGAGGGCGGAGGAGAACGTACGGAAAGCGGAGATACCGCCAACCGTAGAAGTGGTCGTCGGCGATGCGGTCAACGTCATACCGAGGCTGGAGGGTAGGTTTGACCTGGTCTTCCTCGACGCCGACAAGACGGAGCACCTCAACTACCTACGATTGGTCGAGGAGAAGCTCCACTCGGGAAGCGTCGTTGTTGCAGACAACGCCGGCATCCTCGCGGACCAGATGAGGGACTACCTGGACTACGTAAGGTCATCAGGAAAGTATGACAGCAGATATGTGTCCGCAGGCAGAGACGGTCTTGAAGTGAGTGTCAGACTGTAGCCACCAAACCTCAAGAGGACAATGAGGTAATGCCTTGCGTCTAACGGCCTGGGCCTCCCTCTACTCGAGGCTCTGTGGCCTGGGGCGTCAGAGACATACTCGGGTGGCTTGCCCAACCCACAGTTCGATACTGTTCCGTGACCAAAGTCTTAAATCGCATGGTCTCACTCAGGTCGGGCCGTGTATCTTCTGACAGATTCCCGGAATCAGTAGAGCTAACGGAGGAGACAGAGGATGAGTGTTGAGGCTTGGAAGGAGATCGTGGCCGTTCCTAGGCACACCATCAGACGGATGCGGACGACGATCCGTGGCAGCCCGTTGAAGGCCCTAGCGGAGCTGATCATCAACAGTGACGACAGCTACTACCGCCTCGAAGAGGCCGGGCTGCCCGCGAGTAGGCTGATCCAAGTCGGCTACTGGAAGAGGACTGAGCGCGGCCATGAGACCATCAGGGCCTTCTCAGTTCGAGACTACGCGGAGGGCATCCCGTTCGAGACCCTTGACGAGAAGTTCGGCAGGTATGGGGCTGACACCAGCGGCCATTCGAGGCGCGGGTACTTCGGACAAGGCGCAAAAGACGCCCTGTGCATGATGAGGAATGGCCTCGTCCTCACCGTTCACAACGGGCGCGCCTCACTGTGCAGGTTCAAGATTGAGAGCGAGGTGCCGAAGTACCTGATCTGCGAAGAGGCCAGCGCAGACGCGGTGATGAAGGAATTCAACGACAGGATCAGGGGCGAAGCCCCGCTAGACAAGGGCCAAAACGGGACCCTGGTCTACTTCGAGATACCTGTCGGCCAGCACGCTCCGAGGGCGAAGACCGTTAAGGAGAGCCTTGAATCCTTCTCGATGTTGAGAAAGATCCTGTCCGACCCGACGAGGTACGTCCAGCTTGTCGACCACGACACAAGCGAGGCAACGGAGCTCAAGCATTTGCCGCTTGAGGGAGGCCTGTTGCTCAAAGAGAGCATGAGGCTTAACTTCGCATCCATGCCGCTTCACGTCGAAATGTCAGTCTACAAGGCGGGCCGAGACCTCAACCACCAGCCAGGTGAGAGACGTGAAGGAGGCCTCCTCGTCGTCGACGAACACGACGCAGTGCTCGACCTGACACTCTTCGGATACGAGTACGAGTCTACCGCAGCCCGCCTCTTCGGCGAGGTCCGGATAGAAGGCTTCAAACCGCTCTTCCGTAAGGACGGAACCGTCATCACCGAGAGCCGCGAAGGCCTAGACTACAACCATCCGTTTAACAGGCTGCTGCGGCAACGAGTACGCGAGAGCCTCGGGAAGGTGTTGGAGAGGCTTGAGAAAGAGGCTCTGCCCAGCGTGGCAAGGATCGACGCGGGGCTAGACAGGAGGTTTAGGACGGCTTTCTCAAGGATCAATGCCTTGTTGCGAAACGAGGCCGACCAAAGCTTCGGTGAAGGCCCCTTCTTGTTGGCCCCCATCATCCCGGACAACGGACTCGCCTTCAGCATGCCGGAGATAACGGTCGAGGAGACGCAGACGAGGAGAGTCCACCTGATCGTTGACCTCTCGAAGGTGCCGCCAGGCTCGATGATCCAGCTTACAGCGGACAACCCCCGCCTCGAGCTGGAGCCTGCGGGCGGCGTCGAGGTGCCGACTGGAATCCCTATGGAGAACCCGTTCTCAACGCCGCTTCTCGTTTCAGGCCACCAAGCCGGGGTTGAAGGGACCGTGACCGCCTCCTTCGCAGACCTGACAGCACGCCTCATCGTCAGGGTCGTCGAGGAGAAGCTGATACTCCCACCGTCAGGGTTCGGGTTCGTCCCCGACAACGTGCGCATCCACGAGAGGGGAACAGGGAGGCTCAGGCTCCTTGCGGACACTCAGGTCGTCAACCCCGGCGCTGACGTGATGGTCGAATCTGACAACGCGAACGTCCGGATCGTCGGGCCCGAGACCGTGTTTAGGATACCCACACCCTCCACGGGAACCGTGTCAAGGCTCCTCGTGACGATTGAGGGCCTGAAGGCCGGTGAGCGCGCCCTGGTCCGTGCGACCTGCCTGGGCAGGGAGGCGACCGCGAGGGTCCACGTTTCAGAAAGGCTTACGCACGGGGGCCTCTTCAGAGGATACAGCCTAGACTTCCATAGGGATCCTAGGCAGAGGTCGAGCTTCGACAGGCAGTCAGGTATCGTGTACGTTCACATGGCTGCGCCTGTGCTTCGGAGCTACTTCGGCGAGAACGGCGAGAGGCTTGTCAAGGAGAAGAGGCCTGAGGCCGTCGTCCTCCTGGCAGAATCCCTGTTGAACTGCATCTGCCGGGAATGGGCCCGACAGAGGTTCGAGTACGGGCTTAGAGAGTACGCGAAACCAGACGACGCCGCGGCGACGCGAGAGGAAGAGGAGGCTGAGGCCAGGGAGATAGACTACGAGATCGGAAAGACCTTCCACGACTGGATCATGGCGCCTCAAGTACACCCGAGCCGCGTCGACACCTGACAATGCCGCGAACCGAGGCGGCCCAAAGCCGCAATCCCGCTGTTACGCGTGCAACCGGAAGCCATACGGGCAGTGCCGTGCGCCGACGTTGCGCCTCAAAAGGATGTGGGCCAAGAGCCTCCCAAGGCACCAGGCGGGTCGACGCCAGGGCTACCTATACCCCGTTCCCCTCAGCCTCTCGATTACGACATCGGGCCTGTTGCTGCCTATTGCGTCTACACCCAGCTCAGCGATCGTCTCAGCCTCCTCAGGGTCGTCAACAGTCCACACTGCAACCCTGAGCCCAGCCGCATGAGCAGGTGTGACTAGCTCCTTGTCGACCATGGCACGGTTCACGTGGAGCGCATCCGCATCCGCGTCTTTCGCGAGCCCTACAGGGTCGACAGGCCTGCAGACGAAGAGCACACCGGTCTGGATCGACGGGCTCAAAGCCTTCACCCTCCGGACTCGAGGGTGGTGGAACGATGTTAGCACGACATCACGTTCGCAACGGTTCAGTTCGACGAGCCTCACCACCGGGGTTTCGGTGCCCTCGACTTTCAACTCGATCTGAACAACCGCTTTGCCGCGGACAAGGTCGATCACTTCCTGCAGAGTGGGCACGTGCTCGCCTAGGCCTGCGTCTAGCGCTCGTAGCTCTTCGCCAGTCAGGTCTCGGACCCAGCCGTGGCCATCTGTGGTCCTATCCACCGTCGGGTCGTGGATCACCATCAGCTGACCATCGCGACTGAGGTGAACATCCAGCTCCACGGCGTCGACGCCGAACTCAAGCGCCCTTCTGAACGACCTGAGCGTGTTCTCAGGCTCGTAGGCTGCTGCCCCTCTGTGACCCGTTACGTTAACCATGAGCACTAGAAGCCCTAACACCCCTATTATCATTCCGATGCATGTCTGCCGCTGCTACTCTCTTCTGTCACATCGTAGCAAGCGTCTGCTTCGGGCCGACGAACTGACCACCGGATGACCAGACTCTGACGGCGCACTAGGAAGGCTTAATTCCGCAGCTGAACTTGAGCCGACGGGGACTGAGAACCATGGCGGGACCTTTCCTACGCATAGACCATGTCACTCTCATGGTGAAGGACCTGAGAAGGTCAGTGAAGTTCTACACAGAGAAGCTCGGGTTCCAAGTTCGAGGCGAGACCACCCCTGAGAATGGAGTAAAGACTGTCTTTCTCCAATGTAGGGACGCGAACTTCGACCTTTACGGGATGGTTGAAGGCCAGCCTTCTGTCCCTGAGCGGAGAGAGCACGAGGTCGGCCTCATCCACATCGCTCTGAAGGTTGAGGACGTGGACAGAGCCTACGATGAACTCGTGACGAGAGGGGTTGAATTCCACATAAAGCCTTTCTTCCAGCCACGCTCCGGAAGGAAGATCGCGTTCTTCAAGGACCCAGACAGCAACATCCTTCACATAACAGACGGCGAGTCCAAGCCGTGAAGAAAGACCCCTCAGAGGCCTGACCGCCTCATCTCTCTGGAGAGAACCCGACAAGGCCAGTTCAGTTCAATCCACACATGCGTCTGGACGGAACCGCAAACGGCGAGGACTACCCATAGAGCAGCTCGGCCGTCATGCGCCGTGGTCGGAGCTCCCTGTCGTCCGAGACCGACTGGACAAAGTCAGTGAGGCCGTCTCTAGAGCTGACGACCCACGGGCCAAGCGCAAACATGTCTGGTCCCCACACGAATAGACTAGTACTGAGGACGGTACTGTTTCATGATTCAAGCAACTTTCGGCCATCTTTTCGTCTCGGAGACAACGCCGTAAAGGTCTGGAGTTCTTCCGCCTCCAACCACAACCATCTTCCGGTTATCAGTTCGATCTGCTAAGGCTTTGTCGACTGAAACAGCAACTACTTTGCCAACGATTAAGCCCTCCTTATACCAGTCTAAGAGGCATTCATAGTGAGCAGCGCATTCCTTCACCCTTGGCGGCCTCACTTTTTCCGATGGAATCGGGGTTAGTCCGGCGCTTTCTATCTCGTTCGACCCACCGGGAGAAGGGTTCTCTGTTATTATGGCGGCTTTGAGAACTTTGCCTAATATATCTTCCGTGGGAACATTGATCACAAATTCACCTGTTTCAATGATGTTCTGGTAAGTGTGATGTTCGGGACTGCAGTCGAAGGCGTAGCGGGTCATGGAACTGACAGTCATGAAATGCGTTTTCACCGCCGCGTTGGGCGTGCCTTCCTTATTGACAGTCGTAATGACAACGATAGGGCAGACGACGTAATTCCTCTCTCTATACCAATCCCTCGCCTGGTCGTCAGACAAGCCGTCGGGAGCCTGCAGAGGCAGGGAGGTCTTCCTAGCCAACGCTTCATCAAACTCCATGACTACTCTTCGAGCACTTATTTGAGTTGCGAAACACCATAACGCTCTTTGCAGTTGGGTCCGGGCCTTCTCCTTCCATCTCCTCCTATGCGTGGTTGTTGAAGACGCCCTTGCAGTCACTGACCAGCCATCGAAGCGCGTAGAGTCGGCGAATCCTCCATTGGTCGAACATCCACCTCTAACAGATCTTCGAGACCCTCTCTGCCTCACGCCGACCTCCCCCGCAGGCCTCTGAGTTGTGTCTCGCCGAACATCGATCACACTCGGGGCCTCCACACGGTCCCGAAGCGACGGCATGGCCCTTCCCCGCCGTCACTGCCCCTGTCAACGCGACTTCAGGCGCGATCAAGGATCCAGCTTCCGACTCAGGGCTTCCACGAGCAGCCTATAGCCCTTGCCCCGGTTGTTCGCGTACGGATTGATGCATTGTGCTTATTATCCTCGGATCGCTAACCGCTGCTGTATGCGAGACAAAGGGAGGTTGTCTGGCATTATGTCGTCGCAACTGCTACAATCGGTTGACCGTGAGAGGCTCGTCGCCCTCACGCGTGACCTTGTGAGGATACCGAGCGTGACCGGTGAGGAGGGTGAGGTTGCGGAGTTTGTCGCGAGGCGAATGGAGGCCTTAGGCCTTGAGGTCCAGGTCGCCGAGGCTGAACCGGCTAGGCCCAACGTTGTTGGCAGGCTCAGAGGTAGCGTAGGTCGCCCCGTGTTGGTCTACAATGGGCATACGGATATCGTCCCCACAGGCGACAGGAAGCTCTGGAGCCGCGACCCTTACGGTGGAGAGGTCATCGATCGGAAGCTGTACGGGCGGGGCTCACAGGACATGAAGGCGGGCCTCGCAGCGATGATGGAGACCGTCGAAGCCTTGAGGCGGAGCGAGACGCAGCTGCGGGGCGACCTTGTCCTGGAGGCGGCTGTTGACGAGGAGAGGGGCGGGTACCTAGGCACACGTTGGCTTGTCGAGAACGGGTTCATAGGCGACTTCGGCGTCGTCTGCGAAGGAGGCGACCTGAAGCTTCACACCTGTCACAAAGGAGACTACGGGGTCGAGATACGCACCATAGGCAAGGCGACGCATGCGGCGACGCCTGAGAAAGGGGTGAACGCCGTCCACAAGATGATAGACGTGGCCAACGCGCTCTTGGCCATCCCGAAGCGTTTCCACTGGGACAAGCGAACCCATCCGTTGGCTGGGCCGCCGCTCATCAGCCTCTCTCTTATCGAGGGCGGAATACAGCGCAACATGGTGCCCGACCGTTGCAGGATGGTCGTCGACCGCAGGGTTGTTCCCCGTTTCGAATCGGTCGACGACGCAAGGCGCGAGTTCCAAACCGTTCTCTCAGAGCTTCAAGGCAAGGATCCAGAGCTCATGATCGAGACAAACGAGATCATCGATGTTGAGCCCGCAGAGGTGTCAGAGACCGAGCCGGTAGTGGTTGCGATGCAGGCTGCGGCGGAAAGGGCTTTAGGTCACCGTCTGGAGGTCGCAGGGCTGAAGGGTTTCACGGACGCCCACTGGATGGTCAACCAGCACGCCATCCCAACGGTCTCGTTCGGGACCGAAGGTGAGAACATCCACGGCGTGGACGAGTACGTTGAGATCGACTCGATCGTTTCCGTTGCCAAGGTGCTAACTCAGCTAGCTTCTGATCTACTCGCAGAGTAGACCGCTGCGCGGCTCCATGGTGTTCCGCCAAGCCACAACGCTTAATTCACCCTGCTCCCCGACAACGAGCCGGCATCCCCAGCTCACTGGAGGCGTAAGTCGTGAAGATCGGCATTCTCACGGGTGGAGGCGACTGCGCCGGCCTAAACGCCGTTCTAAGAGCGGTCATCAGGAGGGCTGAGAGCTACGGCTTTGACGTTCTGGGCGTCAGGTATGGCTGGGCCGGGTTGATGGCACCTGACGTCGTGCGGCTCAGATATCCTGACGTTGAGGACCTCCTCGCTGTAGGTGGCACTGTCATCAAGACCTCGCGGACCAACCCACTCAAGCGACCGGAAGACGCGAAGAAGGTGCTCGACAACGTGAAGGGGTTGGGCATCGATGCGCTCATCGCAGTGGGAGGAGATGACACCTTAGGCGCCGCCCGGAAGCTCGCCGATATGGGGCTTAGAGTCGTCGGTGTGCCGAAGACCATAGACAACGACCTTTCCGCCACAGATGTCACTTTCGGCTTCGATTCAGCCGTGAACGCGGCCACGGACGCCCTGGACAGGCTTCGCTCAACCGGGAGGTCTCATGACAGAGTTATGATTGCGGAGGTTATGGGGCGAGAGGCCGGCTGGATAGCCCTGCATGCCGGAATGGCCGCGGGCGCAAACCTCATACTGATACCTGAGGAACCCTTCGACGTAGACGAGGTCTGCGACCTTCTCAGGAAGAGGAGGAGCGAAGACAAGAACTGGGCGTTGATCGTGGTAGCAGAGGGGACGCGGCTGAGAGAGGCTAAGGGCATCGTGGCGCGAGGGGCTGAGGTGGACGAGTTCGGCCATGTGCGGTTGGGCGGGATAGGCCAGTTCCTTGCAGACGAGATCGAGAAGCGGACAGGTTTCGAGACGAGGTCAACTGTCCTAGGGCATACGATCAGGGGAGGTTCGCCTTCCGCCTTCGACCGGGTCTTAGCCACGAGGTTCGGAGTCGCGGCAGTCGACCTCATCAAGGCGGGAAGGTTTGGCTTGATGGTCAGCCTGCGCGGAACCAACATCGTTCCCGTGCCGCTTGAAGAGGCGGTTGCCAAGCCGAAGCTCGTTGACAAAGAGCTCTACAGCGTCGCTAAGACCTTCTTCTCATGAAGAAGCCTGTTCCCGAACACGTCGAGGAGCACCGCGTCACCTGAGTGACGTGCAGGAGTGCTAGGTGATGGTTTGTTCCGTTGCCGAGCGTCTCCGCCGGCGCTGAAGTAGGGCTGCGACGACGAAGCCTACAACGAAGAACGCTGCCGCTGCCAAGACGACATCAAGAAGCGGGTAGCCTCTAGCTGAGACCTGGGTTCCAGGCGGCGAGGGGGATTCGGTGACGGCGGTGATAGGCACGGTCGTAGTGAGCCGTCTCAGTTCATTCCTGTCGTCTTTGAAGGTGAGCTCAAGCGGCAAGGAATAGGTTCCGTTCGCCGCCTTGCCCTTTACAAGAACGTTGATGCTGAACGGTGTTTGGAGCCCAACAGGGGCCTCGCCGACGAAGTTGCTTGAGCCCACGGTGGCGCTGAAGACACCCCCGGGATCTGGCCCAAGCGAGATGTTCACGGCCTTCGCCGTGATGCTGCCCTCGTTAAGCACCGAGCCAGAGACGACAAGGCTCCTCGCAACCACAGCAGGGCTCGGGGACGTAACGACACTCATAACGTACAGGTCTATGTACCCTCGCACAGTGAAACCGATGCTACTCGTCTCTGTGACATCGTTAGACCGCGAATCCCTGTACCTCAGCGTCAGCGTAGCTGGAGAGTCGGAGCCGATGCCTGCCGACGAGGCGAAGAGTTGCACTGGCAACACCGCTTTCTCCCCGGCCTCAACCTTGGGCACGAACCATCTGTTGCTGCTGCCCATGATGGCAAGTCCTGGCGGCGTGACTAGCGTGACGAACAGCGACGTAGCCGGGCCTATACCATCGTTGCTCACAGTTATCGATACGTCATTGACTTGGCCTGCCAAGAGGTCAGCGTCGCTGAGAGACGCGGACAAGATAGCTTCCCTCTCTGCTGCAGAGCGGACGACGAAGCCTATGCTTCCTTGCTCAATCTTGACAGTTCCATGCACGGTCCTGTACGTCACCGCCAACGTGAGCTGAGCTGCAGTCGGGCTGCCGCTCGCTGGGGCGTATATCCTAGCTCTTAGGAGAGCCGCCTGGCCGGGCTTCAGCATTTGGACCTGCCATCGATTCTCAGACGTTACGAAGGTAAGAGGGGGCTGCACCGTCGCTGTCACGTCAATGCCAGAGGCGTCTGTTGCGCCTACGTTTAGCACGGTCAGGTTCACGTTGTTGGCGTCGCCTGCTATGAGAGAGAGTGGCTCGGCCTCAACCCTGACAATAGCCTCGTCTGTTGCCGCCGACATCACCGTCAACGTGACCAGCTTTGTCTCCGAGTACACCAACCCGGCGCTGTCCTTGTACGTGAGGCCTATGCCAACCTGGTATGTGGCTCCAAGCGCGGCCGAAGGCGGGAGAAGCGGCGCTACTATCGTCATGGCTGAGCCGGGGTGAAGGGTGTCCTGATGCCACCGGTTCTCCCTTCCTACCACTGTCAGTCCGCTAGGTAGGGACAGCACAGCGTCCAACGGCCCTAGGTCTTGACCGCCGCTGTTCAGGAGCAGTAAGGTCACGTTGCTCACAGCCCCCGCCGTCAGGGTCTGACCCATCACGGTCAACTCTAGGGGGCTGCCTACGGTCGGGGTGAGCTTCAGGCTGATCGAGCGAGCCTCGGTTCTCAACGCCCCGTAAGGTGTCTTGTAGCTCATCGTCAGAGCCATCCCGAGCGTTGCCTCCGGGCTAGACGGCGAAGAGTAGACGAGGATCGGCATCGAGGCGTTTGCGCCCGGCTCGAGGCTTGTGAAGGACCAATGGTTGTCTCTCGACGCTAGGACAAGCGGCGGCGGCAAGCTGACCGTGACATCTACGGAGAAGGCTGTGGCAGTCCCGCGGTTGAGCAAGGTCAAAAGCAAGGTGTTGTTGACGCCAGCCGTCAACGTCTGGCCTGCGACCGCGACCTCTAGGGCTGGGTCGGCGGCCAGCCTTGGAACCATGAGGCCGATGCTTCGCAGGTCTGTCTTTGATACGCCTTCAGGCGTCTTATAGCTTATCGAGACGGTAGCTGTGTAGCTCAGGCCCTGCGACGAGTAGGGCGCATACAGCCCTGCTTGAGACCTTAGTACCTGCTGAGGGGCCAACGAGGACGCGAACCATCGGTTGTCCTTCCCAGCCAAGCTCAGAGGCGGTGAGGGCGTCAGCGTGACGTCAACCAAGGAGGCCGTCGCAGTGCCGTTGTTCATCACCGTAAGCGTCAGGTTGGAGACATCCCCAGCTGTCAGAGATTGGCCCTCTGTGAGAACGACGAACTGTATGTCCTGAGCTGTTAGAACGCTTACGGCTAACGTCTGAGCCTCCGTTCTGCTAACTCCGGTACGCGACCGGTACGTCAGGGCTGCCGTTAGCTGGAACGTGGTTCCCTGCGTTGAGGCGGGCGCGTAGAGGCTGATAGGCACCGTAGCCTCCTTGCCTGCAACGATCGTTCCGAGACTCCACCTGTTACCTGTGCCCGCTAATGCTAGAGGCGCAGGCACAGTCAACGTCAGCTCGCTTGAGCCAGCGGGCGCCGAGCCATAGTTGCGCACGGTCAACACGAGAGCTGTCGTGGTGCCGGGCTGCAGGAAGAAGTCTGAGAGGGCGAACTGGAAGCTCGCTCTCCCCGGGACTTGAACCGGAACCGTCAGGTTGAACGGCAGGCTCGCGTTCGTCGAGGTCGCTGTCTGGGAGTAGTAGCTGACAGTCATTGTCAGGGAGTGGACGCCCAACGGTGTTGACGAGCCTACGTTCAGCGTGAAGGCGAGGTCGAAGCTCTGACTCGGCTGAACCGCCAGGTTACAGTGGGCGACAGCCGTGGCGCCTCCAGAGGCGCTCGTGAACGAGTCGCCGAGGAGCAACGTGGCGGTCACGTCAGCAATCACAAAGCTGTTCTCGTTCCTCACCTCAACCGTCAACGGCACCGCCAGATCGCCCGGCGCCGCATCGA
>CAYRUY010000049.1:0-15059 GCA_964427455.1 uncultured Candidatus Bathyarchaeia archaeon
TCATGGTAACGGTCCCCGATGAGCGCGAAAGCCTTCCTCAACGCCGCTCCTCCCGCGGCCCGCTCGACAAGGCTGGCTTAAGAGCATTGCCCCAAGCAAGCCGAAGTGAAAGAGAGAGGTTCGAAACAGAGCCGGTCCACGCTAGGTTTCGGATGAACCAGGGCCCGAGGCGCGCTCGTTTGGTCACATGAAACGCACGGTAAAGCATGGCGAAGAACCCTAAGAAAACACGCCGCCCCGGTGAGGTCGTAGGGAAGTCCCCGAGTAGAGTTTTCGTTCGGTCGGCTACTCTACGGTCACCTTCTGGAGAAGCTCCCTAAGCCTTCTGTTCCAGAAGCTGCTGAAGCTCGGTAGGCTCCGCCCCTTCTTGTTCGCCTCGTCCACGGCGTTCCGCCAGATCTCGTCCATAAGCCGGGCTAGGTCTGCGTCGATGCTTATCTGAAGCCTTGTCTTCGCCGGCGGCATTTGAATCGTCACCTAGCCGCCTGCACGTCAACCTCAACCCTGTCCTGTTCGTAGGGCCAAGCGTGACGCAGGTAATACGCGCAGCTGGGGTTCGAGCAGTAGTATTGGACCCGCACTCTGTACGCTCCAGGCTGGGATACGTCCATCACCTCGATGGGCTTGTCTTTAAGCGGATACGCAACTTCGCCTATAGGCGGCGCTTGGCTTAGAGGCCTCATCACGAGTCTGCAGTAAGGGCAGGTTATCGTCGAATCGAGCGTCGCGTCGAACTGACCCCGGGGGATATACACAGACCTGAGCGTATACGGGTCAGTCACCCTGACGAACCGGCTTGCATAGACGCCGAAGGGCTGGAACACGTAGGCCACCTCCCCAACGGCTTCTTCTAGGGTCAACGCAGCCCTCCACAGACGCTTTCTCCAACCATGCTCCGACCCGGGAAAAAGAGGGGTTTCGCCCCGACGAGCGCTAGAGCCGGGGCTCTTCAGGGAGCCTCTCAACGTCGCTCTAAGCGGATTGGATCTGGCACAAGGCTAGGTGTCGGCCTACGCGGAACTGGAACCGTTCGGTGAAGGCTACGCCTGTGAGGTCTTTGATGGGGTCGATGAGGTTCTCCACCGTGACATCGCGACGGATGACCATAGCTGCAGCTGGGGCTCCAATCCCTGCGGCTCCCGAGGTCTGCAGGAGCAGCGCAGAGCCTGAGGGCTGTATCGTCGTCGTCAGGGTTCTGAACCCTAGGATTTGGCCGAAGTACTCTGCTGGTCCTAGGGATTTCTTCATGAGGCCGCCGAAGTAGAAGGCGTGGATGAACTTGTCGTCCTTCAAAAGGTCGCCTTCCTCACTCGGGTTCACGACGAACGTGTCGGGGTACGCGTCCTCGCCCCTCAGCGTAGTGATGGCAGCTACGAGGTCATTGTAAGCCAAGGTGCCGCTGCTTCCACAGGTTACCGTTTTGCCGTAGCCCTGATACTCGTTGCCGCTAGTCGCTGCGGTGTTGAAGATGCCGTTCGACCCGATCAGGGTCTCGCTCTCTTTCTGGCTCATAGCCCTGGCGCCCTCGGCCAGTTGGCGTGCGACGACATCCCAGACCGCGTCCTCAACGGCTTCGCGGCTGATCTGCGGCCTCACGCCTATCTTCCGCATCTTCGCATCGGTGTACTCGTACTTCTCGCCTGCAACAGGTATCTCCGCATGTTCGTCCACATCGAAAGCCCTCGGTATCAACACTGCCTTGATGAACCTGTAGCTAGGCCGGTCTGTATGCCAGATCGTGACGAGTTCACGGGCGACCAGGTTCGGTTTTAGGGCTTCCCAGACTATCCGGTTGATCTCCGCGACCGCGTAGGCTTGGTCTGAGAGCGTTGACTCCTTCAGCTTCTCACGAATGAGCTCGCCCTTAGCGTTCAAACCCCAGGTCTTCGCCTCCTTAAGCCTCAGCCTCTCCTTAGCCAAGGCCTCGTCTCTGCCAGCGTATTGGCCTGAAGACTCTACGCTATGCCACGTCCAGAAGGATTCCTCACCGCTCAGGGTGAAGGCTCCTAGGCGACGGTATTCCTTCAGCTTCTCCGTCTCAGGCTGCTTGTCAGCGACCGGGATACTGGGCGCTAGGAGCGCTAGCTCTTCAGCCGTCGGAAGGATGCTGCTATCCCAGCGCCTGCCGTAGATGTACTCGTAGGCTTCAACTATGTTCGATAACTTGACCTGCGACATGGTCCTTCACCTGGGCTATCTGATGCAGTCCACGATGCAGAGGATGGTGTCGCCGTCCGCAGAGGCGCTTTGGAGCGCAACGCCGAAGGCGATTCCGCTCTCGACCGTCATTGAGGGCTGAGCAGAGGTTGAGACGACCGTGGTCGAGCCGGCCGGTACGGTCACGGTTGCAGCTGCAGCTTGAACCTTCCCAGAGCCTGCAGCCTTGATGGCTGCGCCGACGGAGATCGCTCCCGCGGCTGTAAGCTTCACCTTGCCGCGGACGAGCACCGGAAGGTACTCACCGCTAGCTGCTGACTTCAACGCGATGCCTATGCTCTTGTCGTTGTTCGCCGAGTGCCCAACCTGTAGGTCGCCTGTCAGCTTCACAACGTAGCCTTTCGTTATCGCTGAGCCTGCCTTGAATGTCTCAACGGTCCCTTCTCCAACGAAGGCTCCTGTAACGTATTCAGGGGCCTTGTCTGTTGGCATCTATGCTTCTTTCACTCTTTCGCCCACGCCCGGTTCCTTATACGACATGGCTTGCCCCATTGGGCTGTCACACTCAACGACCACTATCCAACCGTTGAACCTTTGGCTGGAATAGATCTCCAGAACACGTATAGGCCTAGGGCTTCGGAAAGCCTTCTGCGCCTCACAGAGCGCGACGTTAACGAGGTCACGCATGTCTCTCAGCCTCCCCTTGTCGTTCTGAATGACCAACGCCCTCAACATGCCTCGACCTATCCCCAATCGCCGTCCGTCTAGGAGGCTATTCCCGCCCTGAAAGACCTTGAACCTGCCTCCCATACTTGCTCCTGCTCATCGCCTCAGCGAAGTCGGAAGGAATAAGGCCGTCCTCGACTCTCTCTTGGAAGCCAGGCGGCTCCACGGGCTGGTTCACCATCTCCCGCGTGGCAACCACGCCTAAGGCTTTGGCCTCGAGAAGCTTACCACTCCCGCCTGTCGAAGCTTTTGTTGCATTATTCTCCCAAGCCTTGAACCTCTGAAGCATCTCATCGTACGCTCGACACTTCTCTTCGACCTCGTCTAGGGCTTTCAGCCTGTCCTCGCAGAGCTTCAACCTCTCTTCGAGGGCGTTCAACCTCTCATCTACGCTCTGGCCTCGGTCCATGTCTGGCTTCGAGGGCTCAGGTTCAGCCGCTTCGTCACCTCTCGACCGTAAAGACTCGAGCAGCTTCTCGACGACCTTTACTGAAGCCTCGGCGTCTGACGGCTTCTCAGGTGGAAGGAGGACGCTCAGGTCTTGGAAGACGATCCCTGAAGGCCTCTTCCCGTCGCCGACCTCGGTGGCGCGCGGCTCCGCACCTATGCTGACGCCGTGGGCTTTCCCAGCCTTAACGAGGCCCCAAGCCCTAGGGTTGACGACCTCAGCCCTATAGGCGACGGCGTCATCGACGAACTCAGCGTCTGTGACGACGCCTATGCGCATATCACCCTTGGTCTTCAACTCCTCTAGCAGGGCTCTCAGCTCCGCGTCTTCGATGGGCTTCGAGGCAATGTAGGCCTCAGTTTCCTCGGGCGTCTCGATATGGTTCACGTAGAGGCTCTTTCCTACGAGCGTACGGGCAGCTCGCATAAGCTCTTCCCTGCTGTACCGGACGTTGTTGGCTGTGTTCCCCACGTGGATGGCGTGGCCTCTGATCCAATGCCTCCCAGCTCTCTCCTCAGGGGTAAAGGTCACGTCCCAGTCGAAGCGTTCAAGGCTCTCGGCTAGCTTCGACGCCTTCACTATCGGCCTCCATCCCTTCGAGGCACAACTCTCTCGAAGAACTTATACAGGCATCTCAAGCCATGCCTTGGATGGTTTTCCGCCGTGACCTCGTGGCCGCATTGCTCGGAGATCACCACGTAGCCGCTGACGCGCTTCTCATCCCTGAGCACGAGTATGGAGTCCTCTGTCATCTCCTTTCCGCAGCTTGGGCAGACGGGCACGCCTGCAGGCATTGGGTGGCCGCGCATCCTCTGAGCATACGTGGCCCTGTTCTCAGGCCTCAACGCCCAGTAACGGAAGCGCTGCGTCTCCACAACGCGGCCTTCGCTGTCTCGAACCTCGTAGGTTTGATACTCTTCCTCTTTCAACTCAAGGCACCTCTTTCCCCTCGCCTCGCTCTTGGCGCGGCGAAAGGGGAGGCTGTTGGCTCCCATGCCACGCATCCAGCTCCAGCTCTTGCCTCAAGACTCTCTCAACGTCTCGTCGGGTCTCCTCGCTGACCTCGACGGTTTGAGGGTTCAGAAGCCTGAGCAGGTTCTCAAAGCGGCTTTCAGGGCTTTCGACAGCCACCGGGCCCCAGGCCAGGCTGGGGCACTCGTGCGGGTCGAAGCCCGCCTGGGCTATGAGAGGCTTGAAGACCAGGTCTTGAACCAACTCCTTCATCACGTCCTGGAGAGCGTTCACCTTCCGAGTCTGGGCTTCAAGCATCGCTGTAGCGGAGGCATCACTCACCCTCGTCTTCGTCGTGCTCAGGATGACGGTCGGGTCTTGAAGCCCGGCCACAACGATCATCAGGTAATGGTCCAGATATTCCTCGAACCTCGCCCTCAGGTCAGGTTCGAGGATGCTCGCCTGAGCCAAGTAGGAGCTGACGAAGTCCTCGTCGGGGCTGACCGTCTTCAGGTTCTCAGCCCACTCAGCCAGGTCTTGCGGCCTCGCCATGTGCTCCGCGTCGCCGAGCCGCCAGTGGATCTTAGGCGACGCGTATCGCTTCACTATCCGGACCATGTAATCCTCCATGGTCCGAAGCTGGTCCACGTACTCCAGGATAGGTTGAACGACGCCCATGCCGTAGAAGTCGCTGCCTATCGCTCCGCCGACGACGTTGAACTTGAAGTGCGCCACGCATTCACACGGCATCTTCCTGTGAACGCCCATGATGACCTGAACGTAGCCCCTCAGCCCTTTGAAAGGCTCGGGGACAACCCGCATCGTCGTAACAGGCAGGATCTGGATGTCAACTAGGTTCCCCAGCTTCGTCGCTTTGAACTCGTCGCTAGGGTCGATCTCCAAGGCGTCGAATCGGCGTTCCATGAAGCAGTTCCCGTACAGGAGCAGCTCCTTCGCGACCCGGAGCAACTGCAGCTTCAGGTTGACGCGGTCGTTGAACTCCTCGATGATGCCTAGGGCTCGGGGGTTGTCGCCCCTCAGGTAGAAGCCAGGGCTGACCGCCTGCTCAGCCATCTTCTCAACCGCGTAGCTGACAAGCGGAAAACTCCGGTAGACACGTTCGATCCTGTACCAGTCGACGCGCGGAGGCCAACCATACGCGTACCAAGCGCTGGGCGCAGCGATAACCATCCCCATTGAGACAGGCGGGGCCTCCCGCTCCGACCCACCTTGGCCGATGCTCAACCGCTGCCTCACCCTTCGAAGCAGCTTCTCCGTGAAGCCCAACCTCCTCCAAGCCTCCTCCCAGTGTGTCTTCCGCGTAGCGGCACACTAAGGATTTAGGGGGGTGCGGAGCTCAAACATGCAAAGAGAGAGGAGGAGTGAAAGTGCCCTCCTCCCTTAGGAAGAGTGAAAGTATCCTTAAGCCTCACAGCTCTGAGCTAGGCGAGACCCGTTGCCCTCCCTTCGAAGCCTCCTGGGGAAAACGCCGTCAACAGGGCTTGCCTCACCAAGAGCGCCCATGTCTGATAAGAAACGCTAAGTCTGGCGAAGCCTGATAGGGGAAGCCAAAGTGGTTGGAATGGCTCTTCACTTCAAGCCTCCAGACGGTCATGTCGGCGACGTTATCCCCTTCTACTGGAACGGCGAATACCATGCGTTCTACTTAAGACGAAGAACCGGACGGGGCATGCCTTACGCTCACGCGGTGTCCACGGACCTGGTCCACTGGCGCGAGTTGCCTATCGCTGTCGAGCCGGGGCCGCCCGGAGCCCCAGACTCCGGCGACTGCTGGACAGGCTCGGTGATCGAGCGGAATGGGAGCTTCCACCTCTTCTACACCGGTCATAACGACGGCAAGGCTGGTTTCCCGCAGCAGACGACATGTCATGCTACGAGCCGAGACCTCGTAGTATGGGAGAAGGATCTGCGGAACCCGGTGATCGTCGCGGACCCGCGTTGGTATGAGCGCGACGATTGGCGTGACCCGTTCGTCTTCTGGAACTCGGACGAGGGATGCTACTGGGCCCTGATCACCGCCCGGTTGAAGGAGGGGCCGACCCCTAGACGCGGCTGCATCGCCGTAGCCAAGTCCCCTGACCTTGACTCCTGGGAGGCCCAGGGACCCCTCTGGACACCCTTCCTAGTCTACGCCCCGGAGTGCCCCGACCTCTTCCGTTTGGGGCCTAGATGGTACCTGGTCTTCTCAACCATGGAGACCCGTTTCCGATTTGCGGAGCGCATCGAAGGCCCATGGCTCAGCCCCGCAACCGAATCCGTAGACGATGTCCGTTTCTACGCTGCTAAAACCCTCTCGGACGGAAGTAGGCGATTGCTCCTAGGCTGGATTCCGTCACAGCAAGGTGAAAAGGATGAGGGCGCCTGGGAATGGGGCGGGCACATGGGCTTCCCAAGGGAGCTTTCAGCTCAACCCGATGGGCAACTAGCCGTCCGCTGCCCGCCGGAGATCGAGGCGGCCTTCCCGCAAGTTGTCGACCCCACAAAGGTCTCTGACTACAAGGTCTTAACAGGTAGATGGTCCGTGAGCCCAAGCGAGATCCGGGGAGAAGCCCTCGACGGGATGGGCTTAGTCAGTCTTCAAGCGATCCCTGACGACTATTACTTGGATGTCGAGGTAACCTTGGCTTCGAAGGCGGCTTCCGCGGGCTTCCTGCTTAGAATGACCGATTCCTTCGATGCAGGCTACAGCCTGACGCTTGAGCCTTCGAAGTATCGCGTAGGCTTCCGGTACTGGCAAACCTGGGGGGATCAGCCTCCCCACGTCCAACGAACGGTAGACATCGAGCCTGACCGACCTGTACGCTGCCAGCTCTTCGTCGAAGACACGATTCTCGAAGCCTTCTTCAACGAGCAAGTCGCGCTCTCGGCGCGCATGTACAACCATAGACGCGGCAGCCTATGCTTACTCGTCCAGAACGGGGAGGCGAGGTTCAAAGGACTACGGATGGCCGCGCCCGGAAACCAAGGCCTAGGCTCGTAACAGATTCGGATCGGCCGGACGCCATCCCTTGTCAAAGCCCTGATGCTCCTAGGTGTGAATGAGAAGGTACGACTTTCCTCCCTGCGCCCGGTGAGGATGCAGTCCTTGCTCCCACAATACTTATATTCCCACATGGGGATTCCACCCGCGTGGTCTGCAGTGGGAGAGGTCCTTCAGGTGGACGAAAGGGGCAGGGTAACGATACCCAAGGATGCCCGCAAGAAGGTGGGCATCGAAAGGGCTCTGGTCTTAGAGGTTGCTGAGGACCACTTGGAGCTCAGGCCTTTGGCAGACGCCTTCGCAGACCTCAAGGGGTCACTCAGGAGCAGCCTGCCATTCAGGGAACTGAGGAAGGAGGGCGAGGAGCAGCTCATCAAGGAGACTGTCGCCAGATTCCGCGGAAGGCGTTGACCATGCCCATTGTTGAGACTGATCTTCTCTACGCGCTACTCGATGACCAGGATAAGCATCACCAGCTAGCGGCGAAGCTCTTTGGAAAGGTCCGAAGGCTTGAGATCAAGCCGGCGCCCCAGGTCTCCGCGTTATCGCTTGTCGAGCTTGAGATCCTCCTCAAGAGCGGCTTGGTCCAAGTGAGGGGAAGAGCCGCCACAGACCGCGACATCGTTGAGTACTTCAAAGAGCTCTGTGAGGGGCTAAAGGTCTACGGGATGCAGATCAGCCCTGTGACGTGTGAGAGCGTCATGCTCGCGGCTTCAATGCGATCCAAGTACAACCTGAGCTACTATGATTCCCACTATGCCGCTCAAGCTCGGACACTTGACCAACAGATCATCTCCACCGATAGGGCGTATGATAGGGTGCCAGAGATCAAGAGGGTCAAGCCTGAATCCCTCCTGTAGCTCAAAAGAACTCCCGGAGAGCTGTCAGTGTGACGAAGACTGGGCTACGGCTTAAGCCTAGCAAGGCGCTACCCTTAACCTGACGGGGCCGATCCTGAGGATGACCTATGGATGTCAAGGTTAGGTCCGGTACAAGGGACGATATCGAGGCTCTAGTGGAGGTTGAATGCTCTGATGTAGAGGTGTGGCATCACTTTTCCTCTGAAGGTCGCGGTGCCCCAGCTTCATACCAGGAACTGACTCCTTCAGAGAGATGTATGCATGGCGGGCCTTGGATGGATGCTGGAACGCTAACCAGATATTGGCACCACATTGAGCGATTAGGTATCGTACCTCTTGTCGCCGAGCTTAATGGCAAGGTCGTCGGTCACCTGGACGTGATCTTCAGCAGTGAACTCTCACTAGGTAGCTTCCTTTATCTCGATGTCTTGACGATTCACAAGGCTTACCGTAGAAGAGGAGTTGCAAAGAGTCTAATCAAAGAGGCGGAGAGATTGGCTAAAAGTAGGAAAGCAAGGTATATGTTGGTTCAGCCCCAACAATACGAGGGACCGTCGGGATTAACGTACACGAGTTGTGGTTTCAAAAAGGCATTCGACGTCTACGATCTAGAGATGCCGGTCAATCAGTCGGAGATCCCCTCCGGAGTCAGGCTAGTCTCGGTTCCCCGTACGCAGGAGGCACCGCTCGATACCCACGCGATGATATGCGGGTGGTACAACATCGGTGCAAAGATGTGGGATTACGGTGTCAATCCTGACGTCGAATTACTGCACGCTTTCTCCGCTCACCAGTTAGCCCTCTCTGCTCTGACAAATGGGAGTGTATACTTTCTCCATCTAGGGCAGAACTTCTCCGACCCCTCAACTGGCACACTATGCCTTTGGGCTCCCACACCGCTGGAGAAAGACGCACTACAGCGTGTTCTCCAAGCGGCCACAGCTACGGCCTCATGGTTAGGAATGAAAAGATTGACCACGAAGTCTGTCGAAAGACACATTACCACATTAGAGAAGGCGGGCTTCGTTCTGAAATCGAGGGATGAGCCGTACCTTGCCAAAGAACTAGAGTAGCCCTCTAGGGAGGCTCAGAGTGAAACGCTACCCTGAGCCTGGCGTGGTCATCTCTGTCCATTTCGCGGCGAGCTCGTCACGTCGAGGCCTGTAGACCTCCTCGTAGAAGGCCTTCTGCGAGAGCAGAACCCGTGTATTGAAGCTCTTCACGATCCGGAGGGCTTCCTCCCAAGCTTCGTTGAACTTCCCTGCGAAGCGGCTCTGGATCTGAGCCTCGAAGCCCTCCTCGGTCTGAAGCTCACCGCCGATCGTAAAGTACGTTCTCTCACCCTCCATCGCCTTGTACGCCATCTCGTCGCCTAGGAAGTACGCGTCCCTCGTCTCTTGGACAGGTGTCCTCTCGATCGTCTCCCAAGTCCTTGGCGTAACCGGGATGGGCTTCTCCTTGAAGCCCCTCTTCGCAGCCGCGTAGAAGATCGCTCTGTTTAGGCCCCAGCTCTTAGCCGTCTCCTCCGGTAAGCCGAGGAGAAGGGCCCTCGCAGCCTGCAACGTCGCCATCACTTGGAAACGACCCACAGCCTTAGGCATGGCCCTCACCAGAGCTCAATAGGCTGGCGCGATATTTATCCATGATGTGCTGAGGCCCCCGTATTGGCTTCAGCTGCTTGCTATCATCAAAGCCTCCACGTTTGTGCTTCTCGCTTGTGGGCAAGCCCGTCATCGAGGCCAGATGAGGCATGTCACTGAACTCCCCGCGCTGTGGTTTCATGGGCCCTTGTAGGGATGTTTGGCTATCTCCTTCTCGTCGAGCTCTATGCCCAGTCCGGGCTTGGTAGGCACCTGGATGTACCCGTTCTTAGCCTCGATGGGTGTTGCGACTTGCTCCCGCCAGGGCACGTCGTTCGCCACGTACTCCAGGATGATGAAGTTCGGCGTCGACGCGCAGGCGTGTACGCTTGCCATCGTTGCCACGGGCCCATTCGGATTATGCGGAGAGACATGTACGTAGTGAACGTGGGCTAGGGCCGCGATCTTCTTCAGCTCCGTTATGCCTCCTGTCCTCGCTATGTCGGGCTGAACGATGTCGACCGCGTTCTTCTCTAGGACCTCCCTGAAGCCGAAGGAAGTGTACAAGCGTTCTCCCGTCGCGATCGGGATGTCCAAATGGGCTGAAACCTTGGCCATCGCGTCAGCGTTCTCCGGGGGAACAGGCTCCTCGTAGAAGAGCGGGTTGTACCTCTCCAGCCTCTTTCCCATGAGGATGGCTGTGTCGGCGTCGAAGCGGCCGTGGGCCTCAACGCAGACATCCACGTCTTCGCCCACCGTTTCCCTGACCGCTTTCACCATGGCCTCTGCATGCCTCGCATCTGCGGAGCGTCCCTCTCGGTTGCGCCAAGAGGTTCTGAAAGGGTCGAACTTTAGCGCCTCGTAGCCTTCGCCTAGCACGTGCCTCTCAGCCATCTTCGCGTAGGCTTCAGGCTTGAACTCGGCTCCGCCCTCCTTGTAGGTCCAGAACCAGCTGTTCGCGTACAACTTTATCCGCTCATGGTACCGGCCGCCTAGCAGCCTGCAGACCGGCTCCTTCAGCTTCTTGCCCATGATGTCCCAGAGCGCTATGTCGATGCCGCTTATGCCGCTCACGACGACGCCCCCTAGGCCGTAGGGCGAGCTCGCATCGTAAAGCCTCTGCCAGACCCGCTCCACGTTGAACGGGTCCTCGCCGACGACCATCGGCGCCAACTGCTTCACAGCCGAAGCTACGACGATGTCGCCAGGCCAATTCGTAGCTTCGCCGATGCCTGTGATGCCTTCATCCGTCTCGACTTGGACGAAGACCCAGCTCCTCTGGCCGAGGCGCTTCCGGTCGAAAGCCGCCTCGCATAATGAGACCTTCACATCGGTTATCTTCATGGCTGACGCACCATGGGATCTCCGTGCGCTGCGACCCGCTCTAAAGCCTTCGCGTCAGAACGGTTTGGGGAAGATGCCGGGGAAGGTGATCCCGAATAGGATGCCCATTAGGGCGCCTAGGATGACGAAGACGAGGATCGCGAGCACGGCGATTCCGAGCGCCCCAAGCCAGCCCGTCTGGAATGTCGCCTTGTATACGCCGAGCCACGCGACGAAGGCTAGGATGAAAGCCCAGACGTAGGCCGGGGCGCCTATCAGGACGCCTAGGAAGAGGTCTACCGCGAAGAGGACGATGATGTAGACGATAGGCCCCAGCAGGGTTGCACCCATCGCTGAGCCTAAGGAGGCTTTTCCACCTGTCACGATCTTAGCGGCCAGATAGACCGGTATCGAGACTATAGCCCAGAGGATTACGAGGACGATGATGACGACGATGAGGCCTACAAGCCCTAGGCCTAGTTGAAGAGCCGCCAAGGCCGCTTGGTCGATCATCTATCACTCCTCCGGGTCTGCGCGGCTCGGTGCGCGCCACTCAGCGGCTCATAAAGCTTACGCCTAGGGGTTCTGTTGCATCTTGGGGACTTCTTGGCTACGTCCATGGGCGTTTTTCCATGGAACAGGAGAGCATGCCCTCCTCAAGGCCCTAGCACGCAACAGAGCCCGATCGATTGGCCGCATATCGAGGCTTGAGCAAGCAGACTCGAGATTGGCTCCTGAGAAGGTCATCAGGCGTTCCTCGGCCAGAAGCCTAGAGCCCGCCCTTCGCTCGAAGAGGCCTATAAGTCCGAGGCGCGCTCCGCGGGTTAGCGGCTGGCTCCGGGGCTTCCGGCAACCTTCTCAGGTGGCGTCTTAGGCCTGCAGCCATGAGGCCTAACCCAACGGCTGCGATGATGAAGACGATCAGCGTCACTGTTGGGTATCTTGACGAGGCTAGAAGCCTGTCGAGAAGCGTCTCCCAGTATGGTTGAGGAGGCAGGTCGGAGGACGATATCGGCAGGAAGGTGAACTCCTCGCCTGGCGGAAGCGTGACAGAGGAGACGCGAGGACAGAGTGTGACACTGGCACACAGAGGACAGAATGTGACACCGGGGATGACTAGGCCGGAGGCCCACTCGAAAGCCTTTGAGACCCCGTACAGGTCGAGGTTACTTAAGGCTCGAACTCTCCCGCCTGGAGTATACCTTGGAGCCATAACATCGACCGGATGGCTGGAATGGCCGAGGCCTAGAACGTGGCCGAGCTCATGGAGCGCCACGTTCTGCATGTCAGCCTCATTCAGAACGAAGCCCTCAGTCACCTTCGCGCCCAGGTAGACCGCATCCCTTACGATTGTGCAAGGCTTCAGGTACGTCACCTCAGAAGAGCCCAAAGTCTGCGTCTCCTGGTAGACCTCGGTCCAAGAGATGTAGACGTCGTAGCCTGGCTCCATCGAGTCGCCGACCGTCGAGGTGAAACGCAGCTTAGAGAGATACGAGAAGGAAGCGTTTGAGCCTGAGAAAGCTAGGATCGCGTGGTTCCATTGGTTGACCGCTCTCAAGGTGGCGTTCAGATAGCTCGGTCTCCACCAAGGTTCCGACGGCTGAGGAATCACGAGCGTCCGCAGGATGATGTGATTCCAAGCTAAGCCTTGGAGCTTGATCGAATACTGTGTCTGAGCAGCCGCGCAGAGGGTCGTCGAGCTCAGGAGTAGTGTCGAGACGAAGAGTGCGAGGATGAAGTGTCTATTCGTCAAGGCAGTGCTCCTTTGATCCGAGGGGCCGTAGGAGACACGGCTCTTCTCGCCGTATTTCAGCTTTCCTAGTCTGAGTGACGCTTCGTTTTCCTGAGGTGGGGCAACGAGATGCTTCGGGCCCTGTTTGCACGAGGCTCTCTTCGTTCTGCCTAAGCGTCTAGCCTCGCTGGAAGGGGGCTCTTCAGGCTCTCTAAGATCCGCTTTCTCTCAAGCAGGGCGTTCGATTCTCTTATCCTTCTCTTGTAGGTCTCTGCGTATTCTTTCCACGACTCTAGGAGGACGCCGTAGTCTTCTCTCTTCCTGAGATGCCTCAGCCGCTCGCTTACGCACGATAGCGCGTAGTCCAGAGCCTCTCTCGCGTTGACCTTCGACTTCAGGACCATTTGTTCCAAGAGCGACGTCAAGAGTTCGTCTGAGAAGATGTCCTCGAAGAAGCTTGTCTCCTTCCTTCTGTAGCCGTAGTAGTACTCCGCCCATAGGAGGGAGTGAATCAACTCGTGGACGAACACGCCCCTCATCGAAGCCCATGTGTCCCTCCTCCGGACGTAGAGGTTCACCCTGTCAGGCTGTGTTTCAGCCATGTCTCCCCTTGCGTCTCCTCGCCTCCGCCTGTGAAGCAGCACCGTCACCTCCGCTACGTGCCTCGGGTATCTGAAAGCGCACAGCCTCTCCATTGCGGTCATCAACTGTACGCCCTCGCGGCGCCATGCTTCGTCGAATCTAACAGCCTTCCGGCTTAACCATTCCTTGACGAGGCTGCTCTCCTGTCTCTTCCCAAGTTCGAAAACGAGTTTTACCCGCGGCTTTCCAGCCACACAGGGCACCAGGCGGGTTCCAATGTCTGAAAATAAGAGGATTTGCCCGCGACCACGGGTGGTGTAAGGCCTCCCGCTGGCCTCGTCGGGCAATCAGCGGGCGTCTATCTCTTCTTTTTCGCCGCCTTCTTCTTCGGCTTGGCCTTGGCCTTCTTCGGCATCAGAACTCCTCCAGATCGCACCGTCTGCGTCACGATTTAAGTATTTGCCCATGCGGTGCTCGTCCTAGAGCTGGCGGAGTGATCCACGGCTAGATCGCACGGCGCTCAGCCCTCAGCCCTCAGCCCTCAGCCGGAGGAGACATGCCTTTTTCTCATTTCGCTAGAGGGCTGCGCTCCCGGTGAGCTTTGCGAGCCGATGCCTAGGAGGCGATCGAGGTGCGATCTGAAGGGTGTGAAGAAGAGGTCGTGGCCCTAGCCGCTCGGTGTTACGCGGAATGCTCGCGTCACGGTGCTGCTAGGAGACTGACATGAGTATCGGTGCGGCTGCCGCCCTTACCTCTGGCTCGTAGTACTTGTAGACCTCTGACCTCGGCGTCTTCGCCGTGATCGGGAACATCGCCCTAAGCCTGTACGAGAACTCGATCTGTCCTTCCAGCTTCTCCACGTAGAGGATTATCTGTCGGCCTCTAATATCGTACTTGGCGAAGAGCTTACCCACGAGCTGTTCCAGGTCGGCACGTTCAACGGTGAAGCCTGGGGGAACGCCTAGGTCGATTATCACCATGTTCGCCGAGCCTGGGCCTAGGTACGCGACCTTGACGGTCGCGGTCACCGTGTCACCGACAGCTAGGTTGGTGGTATCGTAGGCGACATCTATGGAAATCTCTGGGGAGCCGATCACCTGGGGCTCACGCCACGGGACGTAGTAGACCGCGACGACCTGATAGTAGAGGTTGCCTTCGCCCGTCATCTCTATGGAGACCGTGTTCTCGCCCTTTCTCGCGTAGGCTCTCAGGTCTACGATTCGCAGAACATCGCTGTTCTCTTCGTCCACCCGTAGGGTTTCAGCCTTGACGCCGTTCGCTGAGACCTCTACGACGGCGTTCGCCGTTGAACGTGTCTTCTCCAAAGCGAGGAGGAGGGCTTTCAACGCGTATATCGTCGCTTGGGTTGAGCCCCAGTGGCCCCAGCTTCCCTTAGCCCTGATGATGAAGTTGAGCGCCTTCTGAGCAGTCTCAGGCCTGTAGTCTGCTCGTAGGAAGGCTAGGGTCGCTAGCGCGGTCGTCTCCAGGTCCTTGCAGGGGCCGCGGGCTCCCGCGAAGGTTTCGAGCTCGACGGACGGACTGGATTTCCAGTAGACGGTGTCGTTCTCTTCGACGCGTCTATCGTACAGCTCATCTAGCACATCTCCTGCGGAGGAGTGCCGGGCGCCTATCAACGCGTTCGCTAAGAGCGCCAACGTGTAGGGGTCCTCGATGCTCTTCAGCTCCATGTGGCCTACCA
>CAYRUY010000050.1:0-14338 GCA_964427455.1 uncultured Candidatus Bathyarchaeia archaeon
CTCCGTAGCGATGGAGAAAGTGAAGCCGCCTACGGTAACGATCAGAGCAGACCTAGAGCTGACTTGCCCAAAACCTGATGGGGTTGAGGTCATAAGAAGGACACTGCTAGACATCGAGGAGCTGGGAAAGACGAACGATGCTGAAGTGATGCTCTACGTGGTCGGGGCGCCGAGGTACCGCATGGAGATAGCTGCGAAGAGCTACAAGAGAGCTGAGAAGCTCCTCGAACAGGCCGCCGAAGCTTGCAAGGAGGCCATGAAGCAAAGCGGCGGAACCTTCTCCTTCACCCGAGCGGGCTAGAGGCTGATACTCCCATGGTGTGGCGCCTGAGAAAGTGCACTCAATGTAAGAGATACACGTTACGGGCAGACAAGTGCCCCGTGTGCGGCGGCAACGTTGTCATGCCTAACCCCCCTCCTTTTGCACTCGATGACAGATACAGGTGGTATAGGAGAAGAATGAGGGAGCTCAGCGGAGTCAGGGCAGACGGTAGCTAGACTCCTTGTCGAGATCACCGATAGACCTGATTCACACGGGGCTGCCCGAGACTCGGGAATAATGGCCGGACTCAGGAGAACTCCACGGCCAGGGAATCGAAGCCCCGCTTGCCGAACGGCGTCTATCCCGATTCCGCGTCCGCCTATTGGTCGAGAACCTTGGCCAAACCGAGTCGCGGGAGGATGATGGTCCTGGTCCCGAATGCCTTCGTAGCGACGCCGACCTCAACCGGAAGCTGTGCCTGCTGTTGCCCCGTGCAGTCACTCGATCAGTGTCCCAACCTTCTCTCCTTTGACAGCTAGCTCGATGTTCTGCGGCTTCAAGCCGTTCAATACCACAGTTCTCGTCTTTGTCTCGGCCAAGATGTCTGCGGCCTTAGGGTCCAGAACTTGATGCATCCCAGCCTGATGGGTCGTCTGCTCCAGGTGTTCCCGGAGCTTGTTCATCGCGATTCGATCCAGTTTCACCGCATCAGCGTGCTTCCTAGGGTCTTTCGTGTAGACACCATCCTGATCCGTAGCCTTGATCAGGAGGTCGGCCCGGAGCTCTTTCGCGGTCAGCGCTGCTACCGCGTCCGTGGTCATGCCGGGCCTCAGCCCTCCCATAACCACGATCTTCCCCTCGGAGGTCAGGCGAGCGGCTTGACTGGCGGAGGTGGGGATCTCCCTGAGAGCGCCCTCGCCGAGGGCCCCAGCCAGCATCTGGGCGATAACACGCGAGGCTTGGATCGCAACCCAATCTTGGTCCTGAGCGCTCAGCCCCAGTTCGGCTGATAGGTCGATAAGACTCCTCGCAAAGGTTCCACCTCCGACCACAGCGACGACCTGATGCCCTCGAAGCCTCAGCGTCCTCAGTATATCCGCATACTCTGCGATGCGCTTGGCACTGGGTGGGGATGCCAGGACTGAACCGCCGATCCGGATAACGAGCCTCAACGCGTCTCCGCCCGTCTGCTCTCGCTTCTCGGGTTTAAGGGGTTTGGCATCATCCACTTGGCATCTCCGCAGACTGGTACAATTGTCGAAGGCCTTTACGACGAATCAACAATTCTTATAAGGCTACCGCGTGACTCGCTGCCAACCAAGAGGTATGATGGTGCGCCTCAAGCCTCTGGCCGCTATCGTAGGTGTGGGAAGAACCGAGTTTGGCGAGCACTGGTATGAGAACCCAGAGAAGCTGATGGTTAGAGCCGGCTTGGAGGCGATAGGATCTGTAGAGAAGGGCCTCAGGCGGAGCAGTATCCAATCCTGCTACTTCGGAAGCTTCTTGTACCAGGTGACAAACCAGCTTGGGCTTCTTCCCGGCTACATGTCCCGCGAGTTGGGCATCAACGTTCCGATGAGCACCACGGAGGCAGCCTGCGGTTCAGGAGGCGCCGCGCTCTACAACGCTTGCATCGGCGTCAGGTCTGGGCAGCACGACCTCGTGCTCGTAGGTGGCTTTGAGAAGATGAGCGACGCTTCCGCGCACGTGTTGGACGATCTGATGTTGGCAGCCGACCCACACGAGTTCGATGCAGGTTACACCTTCTCCGGCCTCTACGCGGCGATCATGACCAGGTACCTGTACCAGTATGGCCGCGGGGACCGTCGATGCAGCGAAGCCCTGGCCCAGGTAGCCTGCAAGAATCATCACCATGCCCTCAACAACCCGTACGCGCAGTTCAGGCGAGAGATCACAGTTGACCAAGTCATGTCTTCACCGCTGATAGCCGACCCGATCCGGCTCCTACACTGCTCACCTATCTCCGACGGCGCCGTGGCCTTGATCCTCACCAGCCGTGAGCTAGCGAAGAGCTACACCGACACCCCCGTATACGTCGTCGCGAGTCAACAAGCAACAGACGATGTCTCGCTTTCAAACCGGGAGAGCGTCACCAGCATCAGGGCAACAGCCCTCGCGACTCGCGCTGCAGCTGAGGAAGCGGCAGTCACGATCGAAAGCCTGAGGCTCGCCGAGGTCCACGACTGCTTCACGATCGAGGAGCTTCTCTTCCTCGAGGACTCAGGCCTCTACAAGAGAGGAGAAGCTTGGAGAGGCATGTATCAGAGCTACGAATCCTTCAAGGGCTCGAGGCATATCCCGTATGAGGGTCCAACAGGAGAGCTGATCGTCAACCCCGGAGGCGGCCTTAAGGCTGACGGCCACCCAGTCGGCGCGACGGGGGTTAGGCAGGCTTATGAATGCTTCAAACAGCTCAGGGGAGAGGCTGGCAGCAACCAAGTCAGCGTTGACGGGGACCTTAACGCAGCTATCTGCCACAACGTTGGCGGAACCGGCGGGATATGCACGGTTCACATCCTGGCGAGGGACCTCGCTTGAGTGAAGCCACGATCAGGAGAAAGACGCTAGTTGACTACAGGATAACGGCGGCAAAGTGCGAAGGCTGCGGCGCAAGCTACTTCCCTCCGAAATCGTTCTGCAACGTTGAAGGCAGAAGCAGCAAGATGAGGCACGTCGACTACTTCGAGAGCGTGGGCACCCTCTTCACAGGCACAGTCATCCGGAAAGCCACTAGCAGGTTCGGCCACCTCTCGCCCTTCCTTGCTGGCATCATAAGCTTCGACGATGGCAAGATCAAGGTGCCCGGACGGATTACAGATCAGGTTCCACCTGACGGAGAGGTCGACGTATCAGAGTTTATCGGCCGGGGCGTCGTGCCTAGGTTCAGAAGACTCTACGCGAACGGTGGGTATGGCGTCGTCTCCTATTCAAGCCTCAACTTCTCGCTCGTAGATGACTACTACTGCCATTTTCCCCAGAAGCGTCAGGGCAATGAGGTTCATAAGAAGTCTAGGCCCGGCATCGTTGGCTACGGTGTGTATCTCCCCAAGTTCAGAGTGAGGAACGACGACTCCTCAGCCAGCGGGGGTGTTAGGGAAAGAACAGTTCCCTTTCAGGACGAAGATACCACGACCTTCGCCGTGGAGGCAGGCCGTAGGGCGTTGATCCATGCCGGTGTCAGAAGCAGGGAGGTGAAGAAGTGCTTCCTAGGGTCCGAGTCCACACCCTACGCGGTGAAGCCTTCGATGTCGACGGTCTGTCAGGCGCTGGAGCTAGGCGAGAAGTATGAAGACGGGTTCATATCGGGCGGCGTAGACTCGCAGTTTGCATGCAAGGCTGCTACGGACCTGTTCATAGACGCCGCTGCGCTTGTGGCGTACCCCACCTTCGGCGGTTCGAACGTTATGGTCATTGGCTCGGACAACTCGCAGGCAGCGCCACACGACGCCCTTGACTCCACGGTCGGCGCGGGCGCGGCCGCATACGTCTTCGGGGAGAGAGGTGTGATCGCGACACTCGACCACTACGCACCGTACACCTCTGACACCGCAGACTTCTACCGGAGGGATGGTGAGAAGTATCCGAGGCATGGGGGCAGATTCACAGGGAAACCGGCCTACTTCAAACACGTTACCTCCGCGATCAGGAATGTGCTGAAGGAGAGCGGTCTCTGCCCAGGCGATTTCGCCTACGCCGTCAATCACTCTCCAAATGCGAGGTATCCTCTTATGGCAGCCCTCGAGATGGGCTTCCAAAAAGATCAAGTTGAGCCAGGCCTAGTGGTAGAGCAGATCGGGAACCTATACTCCGCGTCGTGCCCAACAGCCCTTGCCGCCGTCCTTGACATCGCGAAACCCGGCGAAAGAATCCTCGCTACCAGCTACGGCTCAGGGGCAGGCAGCGACTCGTACGTCTTCACGGCCACCGACCTAATCCTAGAGAAGAGGCCTGGAACCATACGCGTTAGGGATCAGGTAGACAGCCCAAAGAGGCAGTACGTGGACTACGGCACCTACAGAGCGTGGAAAGACATGAGTTGACCGGCTCGGCCGCAAGCTAGACAGAGGCCCTCTCGCAGGGGGTAAGGCCGGTACCGTTCCAGGCAACGTGTAGGCCCACGAGGGGGCTCAGAGGCTGCGGTTCCTTGACGTGGCGAACCTCGGCCTCTTCCGTGCTTTTATAGGCTGGAGCGATAGTTCCTAGAGCCCAAGGTGGCTTCCCTATGTCCCGAGCACTGCGGAAGAGACCAGGAGTGAGAGTGTTCAGTGCCTCATCATCCCCGATCCGACTTGAGATCCTCCGGTTGCTTCACTTGAGCGGGCCACTGTCGTACAGCGAGATCATGCAAAGGATGAGCCTAGACCCTGAGAAGCAGACGGGACGCTTCGCCTACCACCTGAGAAGCGTCCAGAGAGCGCATCTCGTCGAGGCTGACAAGAAGACGCGGAAGTACAGACTTACTGAGATAGGCGTGAAGCTTGCTGACTTTGCACAGGAACTCGACGAGCATGCCTTGAGGAGAGCGGGAAAGCTCCTTGTCAGAACCTCCAGGCTCGCGATGGAGGACTTCGATAGAGGCAAGATAGTCGAGTCCTTGGTGCAGGAGGCCGGGATGCCCTCTGACCTTGCTGATCGAGTAGGGCGAGAGGTCGAAGACCGGCTTCTCAGCTTGGAGGTGAAGTACCTCACGGCACCGTTGATCCGCGAGATAGTCAACGCTGTGCTGATCGAGAAAGGTCTCGAGGAGTATAGGCATCGGATGACGCGGCTGGGGCTGCCTGTACACGATGTCACAGAGGTCATTCAAGCGAAGAGCAACGCGGGGCTGGATAGCGAATCCGTTCGCCGAGAGGCAGCGGACTCTGTGCTCAGGGAGTACGTCCTCCTGAACGTCCTGCCAAGACGTGTGGCGGACGCCCATCTCTCAGGCCGCATCCACATTGAAGACCTTGGGACATACATCCTAAAGCCCGATTACGTACAGGTCCACCTGCCTCAGCTCCTACGGGAGGGGAACAACCGTCTCGCACAGGAGTTGAGCACCATCCCCCTCCAATCAAGCAGATCACTCAGGTCTGCGGCGAAGCGTCTTTCAAAAGCTCTGGGCGCGTTCAGGCAGGAGGTAATTGCAGGCCAGTGCCTAGACATGTTCAACGTATGGTTAGCACCTTACGCTCACGGCATACCTGATGAAGAGGTAGAGGAGGCCCTCACAGAGTTCGTGATAGATCTGGTCAGACTCTCAGCAGGCCCCGACCCTTCTGCTGGGCTAGCGGTAGGGCTTGAGCTCGATATGCCGAGAGCCGCCGTAGATAAGAGAGCAGGAAAGGGGCTCGGAACCTACGGCGAATACGAGAACGACACGCGGAGAGTGGCGACAGCCCTTCTCAGAATCCTCAACCGCGAACCGGCAGGTACGCCGCTGTTCAACCCCGTCCCAGTCGTCAAGATCCGTTCAAAGGAGATGAGTTCATCTTGGGATGAGGCGTTCCGGCTCGCCCACAGACTCGCATCGCGTAGGGGTACGACGCTATTCGCCAATCTAACAGATGCGCCAGGAAACAGGGCTTATTCACCTGACGGAGCCTCCTTCCTCTCGGCCGGGGATGAGGACTTCGGTCGACCTTACGTAGGAGGCGTCGTTGTCAATCTGCCCCGGGTAGCCTGCCTCTCACGTGGAGACGACGATGTCTTCCGAGCTGAGCTTGAGAACTCTGTAGGCCTTGCCCTAGATGCTCTCGAGGTGCGTCACAGGTCTCTCTATGAGCGGATCAGGGGAAAGCTACTCCCCTACCTCTTCGAGGGCGATGGAGAAGCCCCCTGCAGATTCGAGGAGGCAGTGATGGCCGTAGGCTTCGTCGGATTGGACGAAGCAACGGCGTTGCAGACCGGTGACCATATCCACGAAGACAGCAGCTCTAGCTCGTTTGCCGAGCACTGCCTTGACAGCATGGCGCGCCTCGTATCTGACCGCAGTGAGCACGCCGGCGAGCAGGTTTTCCTAACGCAGATCGCCAGCGCTGAGTCAGCCGAGCGGCTCGCGTTGCTCGACTACGAGGAACACGGGCAGGTCGCCGCCAAGGCGAGACCTAAAGCCAACGCCCTCTACTATACGAGCGTGACGATCCTCCCCCTCCAAGCCGAGATCCCTCTCAGAGATAGACTCAGGATTGAAGGAGCCTTAAGCCGCCACAGCGAGGGGGGACACTTAGCTTTGATCGAGGTAGACCAAGACGCTAATGAAGACGTGATGATGGACGCGACGGCCAAGATCGTCAAGAAATACGGGGTTGGCATACATGCCTATTCCAGGTACCTGAGTAGATGTACTCGATGTCGATCTAGCCTAGTAGGGTTGGCTGAGACATGCCCCCAATGTGGCGGCTCCGCTCACCTTGAAGCGTACGGGAGGGCCTCGACGCGCTACCTTCCGCTTCGCTACTGGACGCAGAGCAGACTGGCCAACGCAAAGGCTAGGAGGAGATACTCTTCTGAGGAACTCTCCGAGCTGTGACCTTACGCACACCAACACGAGCTAGAGCCCGATACGCTGCTTAGAACTGCTTTATCACGTCGTCCTTCTCCATGACCCTGTGGCAGTAGTGGCATTCAAGCAGCAACGGGTCGTCGCTCCTTACGTGGAAGGTTGGCTGGATCGGCTCTCGGCTGTTGGACACACATGCGGGGTTCGCGCATCGAACGACGTTCACGATGCTCTGGGGCAGCTTGACCCTCTGCTTCTCGTGTACAGTGAAGCCCTTGATTATGTTTATCGTCGCTCTCGGAGCGACCAGAGCTATCTTGTCAAGCTCTTGAGGCCTAAGCTCCTTCCTCTCGATCTTGACGATGTCCTTCCGTCCGAGCTTCGAGCTGGAAACATTCATGGCGACACTCACCTCGGTTCCTTCCCTTCCGGTGATCCCGAGGATCCTCAGAACCGCTAAGGCGTACCCTGCGGGAATATGATCGATAACGGTTCCCTCCGCGATCTTCCGGATCCTAAGCTCCTCTTTGTCACTCATCCTGACACCCGCAGCCCTGTGCAGGAGTGAGCAGGAGCTACACACTATAAAGCGTTGCCCGCAGTACAAGGCCATCTTCGTCCGGGATGTCTGGCCCTGGCGCTGAAAGCGGCCTCAGTCGTCGAGGCCGCGAGCGGGGACACTTCACGCGCAAAGGACTAGTGATATTGGACGCGTTTCCTCCGTGAGGTTGACTGGCCAGCACCCTGGGACTTGGCTGCGAAACCTACAGCTTAGTTCCCGAGACACGGTTAAGCCTTTAATCTGCAGACTGGGCTCTGCGCGAAGAGGTGTGCGGTTGAAGAGCCTCAGGGGAAGAGACATCGTCTCGATCAGAGACTTCACCCGACAGGAGTTGGACTACATTCTATCGGCTACGGACGGCATCGAGGACCTTGCACGCCAACATCCCGACCTGTTGAGAGGCAGGACTCTGGCGACTCTCTTCTTCGAGCCGAGCACTCGGACTAGGCTTAGTTTCGAGGCGGCGATGAAGAAACTGGGCGGGCTGACCTTGGACATGGCTGAGCCCAAGGTGAGCTCCGTAGAGAAGGGAGAGAACCTCGCTGACACGGTCCGGGTTGTGGAGAACTATGCAGACGTGATCGCGTTGCGGCACCCTTTGGAGGGCTCCGCGCAGCTGGCCGCGGAGATGGTGAGTGTGCCAGTCATCAACGCAGGCTCAGGGGCCCAAGAGCACCCGACACAGGCTATGCTCGACCTCTACACGATCAGGGGGGAGATGGGACGCATCGACGGACTTACCATAGCGTTGCTAGGAGACCTCAGATACGGGCGAACCGCTCACTCGCTCGCCGCTGCACTGTCCCTGTACGATGTTAAGCTGTACCTCGTCTCACCGGGATTGCTCAGGATGAGGCGTGAGGTCGTTGAATACGCAAAAAGGAGCATAGAGGTTGTGGAGGTAGAGAGCATCAGCGAGGCCCTGTCCAAGGCAGATGTTCTCTACGTGACGCGAATTCAGAAGGAGAGGTTTGCTGACCCTTCAGAGTACATCAAGGTTCAAGGCTCATTCAGGATAGACGGCGAAACTGTGCGGGCCATGAAGGAGAACGCGATCATCATGCATCCGCTGCCGAGAGTTGACGAGATCTCACCTGAGGTGGACTGGACAGTTCACGCGCGATACTTCAAGCAGGTGTACTACGGGCTTCTAACGAGGATGACGCTTTTGAGCCTCGTCCTAGGAGCCATCTAGAATAGCACCATCGAATCGAAGACCACTGGCTGCTCTACAGCAGCTCGCCCTCTAACGAGCCGTCTACCGAACAACATCGTAGTCTGACCCGTTCTGGCCGATGGCTCTTGGCCTCAGAGCCTGATGATCTGGGCGTGGGGAATACCTGAGATGACAACTATCGCCTGGGGATGAACCAATCCTTCCAAGGTCGCCCTCCGTACAAGGCTGGTCCCGACGAGGTTAGCTGACGTTGCCTCCTTTATGAGCTGGATTGCTTCATCCAAGCCTACCATGTCGCCGCCATAGAACCTCTCGTTGACGCAGAAGTCGATCTTACCGTCACTTAGCGTCTTGCCTAGGATCTCAGCATCGCACGCTGCGACCAGAACATGCCGTCCATGCTTGATGACCTTAAGGCAGACCTGGGCCACGTTCAAACCGCCCTTACAGGCGACCTGGCGCCGCATGCTTCGCACGCGAGAAACGAGAACCTGCCCTGCTTCTCAATCCTGGTATCTGGCGTCCTGCAGACTGGACAGATGACGAAGTCGGCCGCATATCGGCTGAGTAGTCTCTGGATTCCCTCAGCAAGGAACCTCCCCTGAAAGACGGCATAGCTCTCCTTGGACGAGCCAGCTGTGGCAAGCTCCCTTGAAAGAAACCTGAGCACATGGTTTGGGTCCCGGTTGAGCCGCTCGGAGATCTCCTTGAAGTTCTGAACGAAAGTCCGGTTGCCAACAGACGACACGATGGCCCTTGGCACCTCGAACCGCGCACCTCTCTCGCTGCGCGGTGGAAGCTTCGCGTACGCCGCCTCAAGCATCTCATCGTATCTTCTCCGTTCTGCCATGTTACCCTCCACCCCCAGGTCACTCACTACGTTGTATCTGATCCCCTTTATTTAACGGCTCACTCCACCTAGAAACACGGAGTGATCAGGACTGAAACGACCAGCCATCCTGAATGGACCGCGAGGCGCAGGCTCGCGTTGTAGCCAGCCTCGTAAGAGCGCGTCTTCCACCGTTCTCAATACGACAGATCCCGACCGTCTGCCTATGTCCCGATCCCGTCATCGTTCTCTACAATCATTTCTCGTCAACGGAGGAGTGGCTTCAGCGATGACTCAGCTAGAGCCGCAGGGATTCGAAGGCGGGTAGACCTGTGGTCGCCTTAGCTGAGGCTAGGGGCTGCGAGTCTTTTCGTACATCTTCTCCAACGTCCATCTCGCTGAGCTGCGGACTTCCCTAAGCCTTCGTTCGTCCCCGTAGTTGCGGATAACGATCTCTCTTAGGAGGCCTCCATCCTCGACGACCTCGTATGAGAAGCGCCGCCCTGGTTGAACATCAGCCGCGGCCATCGCCTCTTGGTCCCTCCTAACCATGGGCTCAAGCACTCTGTTCAAGAAGAAGGGTTGAAACGGAGGAATCGACACGTTCAGCTTCAGATCGCTCGAGGGAGTGATCCTTGCATCCTCATCACTGACATACATCGTGCCCAAGAGAAAGCCGTCTGAGCTCTTCAACGGTATCACCTGCCTATACTCGATGGGTGCAGCAGCGGTCGGCGGCGCCTGGGCGACCGGTGAAGGTTCAGGCTCCGGGGCAGGGACGGGTGCTGCTGGAGGAGCTGCCTCCACCCGGCGAAAGCTCCGTTCTGCTAGAGCCTCGTCGAGAAACGATAGGACAAGCTGCACTTCCTCAAGCTCCTGATGCAGGTCCTCGAGTCTCCTCTGCAGCCTAGCCTTGAGGTCTGCGAGCCTCTTGACATCCCCCTCCAGCGGAGCTCTCCCCCTGAGCTGTACCTACCGGCGAAGGCCGGCCACACCCAATACCTTGAGGCCTCGTCAAATTAACTCTTCTCCAAGCCAGTTGGCCCTAGATGAGGGCCTCTGGCTCATGTCTTCCAACGCGTATGCATCGACTAGCCTGATCCGAGAACGCTTAAGTCATCGATGGACGGAGTGGGGAACGGTGGCTAGGATGACCTATCTGGTCGGTACTGACATCGGAACCCTTGGAACTAAGTCAGTCCTCGTGAAGACGGACGGGAAGATCCTCTCATCAGCGTTTGAGGAGTACGATGTTCTAACCCTTCGGCCGGGGTGGGCAGAGCAATGGCCAGATGTCTGGTTTCGCGCCGTCACGAAGACTATCAACGCAGTCATAGACCGGTCTGGGGTCAGCCCAGACGATGTGGCTGGGCTCTGCATAAGCGGACTGTACGGTGGCAGCGGAATCCCTTGCGACAGCGAGATGCGGCCGCTGAGACCGTGCATAATCTGGGCTGACCGTAGGGCTACGGCTGAATGTGACTGGGTCAAGGAGAACGTGGGCGTGGACCGCTTGTTCAGGCTCACAGGCAACGTGGTTGACCCGTACTATGGATATACGAAGATGCTTTGGATCAAGTTCAACGAACCGAGGGTGTGGGGTCGGGTTGGCAGGTTGATGACTCCTAATGCTTACTGCATCTACAGGCTGACGGGCAGCTTCTCGATTGACCTTTCGAGCGCCGGAAACTACGGTGGTCTGCTGGACATACACAGGAGGGCTTGGTCCGAGGAGGCTATGAACGCTCTCGGGATACCGCGCAGCCTCTTCCCCGAGGAGCTCTCGATGTCGAAAGATGTCGTCGGCGAGGTCACGGACGAAGGCTCAAGGCTGACAGGCCTGAAGAAGGGCACGCCCGTCTCAGCAGGTGGGATCGACGCGCCCGTCAGCGCGCTCAGCGTTGGGGCGCTGCAAGATGGAGATCTGGCATCTATGATCGGCACCTCGATGTGCAACGGGTTCATCAGCCGACAGCCGCGGCTTACGCCGCAGCTTGTGAACTATCCGTACGTGGCCGACGATAGGGAGGTTCTCTACTCGTTCGCAGGCATCGTCACGGCTGGCTACTGCGTCAGATGGTTCAGAGACCAGCTAGGCAGGGTCGAGGTGAACATGGCTAAGGACCTAGACCTGAGCGCCTACGCTGTGCTCGACCTCGAGGCAGAGAGGGTTCCCGCTGGCTCTGAGGGATTGGTCTTCATGCCTCACATGATGGTGGGCGAGAGGGCTCCCTACTGGGACGACCACGTTCGAGGCTGCCTGGCGGGGCTGACCCTGTATCACACAAAGGCGCACATCTTCAGAGCCTTCCTCGAGGGCATAGCTTATGCTCTTAGGTACAGTATCGAGACAGCGACAGCTGCAGGCATGCCGTTGAGGAGGGTTCTCCTAGTCGACGGTGGAGCTAGGTCGAGGCTATGGAGAAGCATCCTCACAGACGTAACTGGGCTGGTGATGACGTATGTAGCTCAGAACCCGGGGGCTCCTCTTGGAGACGCGCTGCTCGCAGGCGTTGGCACCGGGACGCTCGAGGGCTACCACGTGATTGACGAATGGCTTGAGGTCAGCGAAGTGACGAAGCCTGACCCGGTGAGGAAGAGGACATATGACAGGTGCTACGGTCTGTATCGTCAGTTGTATGAGGCGACCAAGGAAACCTTCAAGGCTTTGAGCGCCATAACGGCGTAGGCTAAGGAGCGAGTTGACTTGACCGAGTTTCATCTAGGAATAAACAATTGTTTCGCGGTTAAGCGATGGCCGCTCGCTGAGAACTGGGCTGAGATATGCGCGAAGGACCTAGGCCTCAAATGGGTCCAGTTCTCCTTCGACCTTCTCGACCCCAGAACTACCCAGCCTGCATGGTCGTGGATGGTCACCGAGACCCTAGAAGCCATGAAAGCGCATGGCTTGACTATCCACTCGACCTTCACGGGCTTGGCAGCCTACTCGTTTAACCTCTTGACCCACCCGAATCCAGGGATGAGAATCGATGCCGTAGACTGGTTCGTTAAGGCCATAGGGGTTACGGCTAGGCTTAATGTCAAGGTGACCGGGGGACATCTCGCCGCCCAGAGTTACCCGGATTACAGGGATGACCAAAGACGGCGTCTGATGGAAGACACGCTCGTTGAAAACCTCAGGTTTCTCTCCTCTTGGGCTGCCGGTATGAAGCTTGAGATGCTTCTATGGGAGCCCATGCCCCTACTCCGTGAAACACCCTGTACCATATCAGATGCGAAGCGCCTCCTCACAAGGGTTAACGCGGGGGCAGGGGTCCCCGTAAAGCTTGCCATCGACACGGGTCATCAATGCACTGTGGGTGTTGAAGCCCGAGACCTAGACACATACGCTTGGTTAAGGGAGTTGGGGTCCGAGTCGCCGGTTGTCCATGTGCAACAGACAGATGGGAAAGGAGACCGCCACTGGCCCTTCACGAAGAGATACAACGACGTTGGAGTGACACAACCTGAGAAGGTGATCGACGCTATCGAGGCCTCAGGCGCTAAGGAGGTCTACCTGATGCTTGAGATCATCCATGCTTTCGAGGCCCCTGAAGACCAAGTCCTTGAAGAGCTGAAGGAGTCTGCAAGGTACTGGAGTGACTTCGTCTAGCCCTGAAGGCTCGCTCAAGGAGACGGATCTCGAGGCGGGAAGGCTGGGTCATGTCCCGGCGAGTTCGAGAAGCTGGTCGCAGAGCCGCTTGGTGCAGGCGGCGATGAAGGAGCCTCGGGTCTCGGGCGTGACTGCCAAGTCTAACGGAGCGCCCCTCGCGTCGACAACAGCGCCTCCAGCTTCGCGGACGATGAAGGTGGCAGCTGCGAGGTCAGTCAATCTCAACGAGCCCCTGAGGTCGACGAACGCGTCGCATGTCCCCGAAGCCACAAAGCAGGTTTCCAAAGCGTCGGTGCCGAGGAACCTGATATGCTCAGCCCGCTCTATGATGGGGCCGACCTTCGCGAGATAGGACGGAACAGCTCTGCGCAGGTTCAGGTCTACCGCTACAAGTGCGTCCTCCACCACCTCCGTCGCTGATGGTTTCACCTTGGCGCCGTTAAGGAAGGCGCCGCTTCCTTTCTCAGCCCAGTATAGGTTGCCGTGCGCTACATCGAAGACGGCCCCGGCGACGACTTCCTCAAGGCGTAGCCCGGTACTCGCGGCGAGAGATATGGAGTAACATGGGTAGCCCCTGAGCGCATTCGTGCTGCCGTCTAAGGGGTCTAAGATGAAGAAGGGCGGCCCGCCATTACCGAGGGTGACCCAGCCGCGTTCCTCGCTGACAATCGTACAGTCCGCGATTCTGCTCTCAAGAAACCGGATGACCGAGGCCTCAGCAACCTCATCAACACCTTGAGTTACATCTCCACCTGCCCCCCTTCCTACGATGCGCCTGGCAGCCGGCGACTCTAGGATACTAAGGAGCTCGGCTCCCGCATGCTTCAGAGCATCCACTATGACCGGGCAGAGATCCATGCCGATAAGTCTCGTGTCACGCGTAGTTATGCGCTTCGCCCGTCACTGAGACGTGGGGAGCGGAACCCCGCACGGCCTCGACGATCGCTGAGGCGCGGCTTACAGACGAGGTTTGTCTTGAGCAGGGATCCCCCTTTTCCTGACGGATCTGAGGCATAGACCAGCCTCAGGCTCCCTCTACGCATCAGACCTTCTTCTATTTCTCGAGAATCTCGTCTACCATTACTATTACACATGGGCTATCTGAATCGTTGTAGAAGCTGTGAGTTGCGTTTGGAGGGATGTACACGGCATCCCCCTTCGTAACGTTTCTGGTCTCATCGCCAATCGTCAATAGTCCCCCACCCTCGAGCATGTAGTAGATCTGCTCGTGATTCGCATGCCTATGGGGCTCTAGGTTCTTTCCTGGTCTAACGGTTGTCTGCCAGAAACCACCCAATCGCCTTAAGACATCCTCCATGCTGAGGTAGCCGTAAACGTCTTTTCTCATGAAAAAGTACCTATAGAGCGCCTCACCATGCGCCTGGATCTC
>CAYRUY010000051.1:0-13829 GCA_964427455.1 uncultured Candidatus Bathyarchaeia archaeon
GACCTGATAGCGGCTGGCGCAAAGCTCGACAAGAACGTGACCGTCTACTATAAAGACATCATGAAGGACGCGAACGTCAGTGTCACCGTACCCATAAGCGCGATCAAATCGACGGTTGCGCTTGATAGGGCAAGCTACCCTGTCGCTGTGGATGAAACGGCCAAGGTCTTCATCACCGTCGCAGACCCGAAGGCGAACATCAACACTGCGGGCATCGAAGAGGTGAATGTCAACGTTACAGTCTTCAACGCGACTGGGCAGCAGGTGAGCCTGTACACCGGTGTCGACGTCCGCTTCAATAGATCGGCAGTCCTGACGGAGTCGGGCGTGAACACCGCGACGTTCAAGGGTGATATCTCGTACAAGATAACGGAGAAATGGGTGAGCGTGACTGTAGGCGGAACCACCTACTACCTCGCGAACACGGACAGCACGGGCCTCGTGAATCTCGGCAACGTGACTGGGAAGGCGATGGTGAACGGCAAGATCCTCATAGCCTACGGCGACCCGCTCGGTGAAGTTAAGGCTGAGGGCAGGGTCAGGGCTCATACTGCGACGCTCGTCCCGAGCGCCACAAGCATAGGCCTAAGCCAGACCCTAACGCTGACGATGACCGAGCCGGACATGGACCTTGACAGCACAGGGAAGCAGACGGTGAAGGTCGACTTCACGAGGAAGAGAGATACGACGGAGACCGTCATCAAGACCGGCATTGGGCTGGACGAGACAGGCGATTCGACAGGCGTCTTCACGAAGTCTCTTGTAGTCGGCAAGGAAGACCTAGCTGACTTGAAGTCTGGCGACACCCTGATAATCAAATACACGGACAAGGCCACCGCTGAGAGCTACTACGGAACCAAGCTCGTCTCCCTAGACCTAAAGCCGGAGGTTAAGGTGATCTCCCGCACCGCGACATTGACGCTTGACCACGATGTCTACGGCCCATTCTCGAAGGTAAAGATCACGCTGGCAGACCTCGACCTCTACTACAAGGACAAGGCTGATGTCACGCTGTCGGCTGTTAAGACCAGCAACGACACATTGGAGAATTGGGTCGCAGTTGAAGGCGAGAAGGGAGTCTACAACTTCACCGTAAAGCTCGGTCCGGCAGGCTTCGGTGGTGGACAGCTAACGTCGAAGGCTGTAGATGACCTGTACGTCTACTACGCTGATGAGTTCAACGATGCCGGGAAGGCCCAGGTCGTCTCGGCTCACGCCACGATCCGCTCCAGCACTGGTGAGGTCATCCTCGACAAGACCACGTACAACGTGAAGGATTGGATGAACATCACCGTGAATGACAGCGAGCAGAACAAGGATCCGGACATCGTCAACTTCGTCGACATCTGGGTTTACACCGACAGCTGGCCTCTAGGCCAGAAGATCACGACGCCTGAGACCGACCTTGACACAGGCATCTTCCAAGCCCTGGTTCAGATCGTGGACACCGTGCCGAGCGGCAGCCAGGTGATGGGCAAGCTCACCGACACGATAACCGTCAACTACACCGATGTCTTCGACTCTGCGGGCAAAGAGGTCACCGTAACTGCGACCGCTAGGATAATCCTAGACCTAGCGCCTCCGACGATCGTGCACACACCGGTAACCTTCGCCGTTGCTGGCGCCCCGATGACCATCACGGCGACCGTGATGGACGATGTCGGCGTGGGCTCGGTCACCCTCTTCTACAGGGTGGTCAACACCACGGCCTACAGCTCAGTCGCCATGACGGGTGTCGGCAACGTGTACACAGGCCAGATCCCAGCTGGCTCCGTGACGATCGACGGCGTCCAGTACTACATCAAGGCGCTTGACACATCGAACAACGCGAAGACCACTGACGTCTACACGGTCACGGTAAGCGTCTACTCCGCGAAGACAGCGGGCGCAGGCACGATTGACCCCGCGACAGGCGTTGCAAAGACAACCTTCGCTCCAGGCCAGAGCGTAGCTGTCACCGTCAACATCACGAACGGCCTAGCGGCTGACAACACCGTAGTCGTCGGCATCAGGGTCACAGACCCCGATGGCGGCGTACTCTACCCGATAACGTACTACAAGACAACGATAGGCCCGACCGGAACCATCACACCTGAGATCGAATACCTGCTACCTGCAGACGCCGCAACCGGAACTTGGACCGTGAGCTTCTTCGTCTACACTGACTGGGTTAGAGCCGGTGGCGTACTCTCAGCCGAACCAATAACCGTGACATTCGAAGTGGCATCCTCCTAGGGGAGGAGCAGCGATGAAAGCTAAAGCCCTCATGATGACGCTGGTAACGATCGCGTTACTGGCCTCTCCGGTATTCGCCGCCGCCTTCACCATCTCAGCGCTGGCTACCAGCAAGGCCTCGTATGTGGCGGGTGAAACCGTGACGATCACGGGAACCCTCCTCGAAGACTCCGTGGCGAAAGCCGGGGTCTTCGTCAACATCGAGGTTCGAAGCCCAACGGGAGGCCTCGTGTGGCTAGACTCGCCCATGACTGACGCCGCAGGAGCCTTCACGTCGAGCTTCAAGCTGGCAGCAGCCTCCGCGATGGGAACGTACACCGTCTACGCGACCTATCAAGGCGTTGCAAAGACGACGACGTTCGACGTCATCCAAGTCGACACTGTCGCGCCCGCGATCATCTCGGCAACCCTGGACTCTGTGGCCTACAAGCCAGGAGCCACGGTGACCGTGACGGTCGAAGCCACAGACAACATCGGCGTAACCTCCGTCACCGCTGACACCACAGCGTTGAGCCGCGTCTCCGGAACAGGTGCCTCAGGCACCTGGAAGGGAACCCTGATAGCTGCGGTCGCAGAGGGCCTCCACAGCATCACGGTCACGGCTTCAGACGCTGCTGGAAACAAGGATACGAAGGCCGTTGCCTACACGACAGACCTGACCGCGCCGACAATATCGATCACGTCGCCCAAGACCGGCCAGATCGTGCTCAAGTCACCGATCAGGGTGACCGGCGTAGCGAAGGATAACGTCGCCGTGAGCACGGTCACAGTCAACGGCTTAACGACGACAGTGGCAGCTGACGGCTCCTACACGAGGGCCGTCACCTTGAAAGAGGGCGATAACACCATCACCGCCATAGCTGTCGACGCCGCGGGCAACACAGCCACGCAGACGATAACGGTCAGCTACAGCGCAGCCGCCGTGGCCAAGCTGACGGTTCAGGTTGAAGCCGGAGCACTCCACTTCCCAGGTGAGGTGGCGATGCTCTACTTCCAAGTCGATGGAGGAGACGGGGCGCCAACAACCCCGGATGCCTTCACCGCGGCCCTGATCCAGCCAGACGGCACGAGCGCAGACCTGACGGCGAGCTTCGAAGCGGTCTCAACGGGCCTCTACATGGCCGAGTATACGGTGCCGTCAACTGAAGGCACGTACCTCGTCCAGGTCAAGGCTAGCTACGCTGGCCTAGACGGCTCCGGGATCAAGAGCTTCCTCGTCAGCCCCGCGCTGGCAGCGATGAGCACGAACATCGCCGGCATAAAGACGGACCTAAGCTCAGTCAAGACCGACTTAGCAAGCGTCAACGCGAAGATCACCGCGATCGAGGGCACGATAGGCACGATCAAGACCGACGTTGGAACCCTGAAGACTGACCTGACCGCTATCGGCGCCACAGTGACCTCGATCGACGACAGAGTCGCAACCATTCAAACGGACGTGGGCACGGTGAAGGCTGATGTGGCCGTCATCAAACCCCAGATCGCGTCGATCGACGGGAACGTCGCCTCGATAAAGACGACCGTTGGAACTCTGAGCACCATAGCGAGCGACCTCGCATCGGTGAAGACGACGGTAACAGAGACCTCAGGGAACGTCTCAGGCCTCTCAACCGGGACATACCTAGCAGCGGTCCTAAGCCTCGTAGCCGCCATCGCAGCGATAGCTGCAGTGGTGCAGATAACGAGGAAAGTCTACCTCAAGTAGAACAGACACCCCCCCTTTTTGTTTTTGCTTTCCTACTGTTTCTCGCGCCGCGACGATAGCGGAGCGGACGAACCCATCTCGAACTTGGCTTGAACCCTACGCGGTGCAGAGTCCATGCCGCAGAGGCGCGAAGAAGCGTTAAGGTTATCCGCAGTTGCAGCGGCCGCCGGGGCGATGGCCTCAGCTGTCGCGGTAGGCGCGTATATCCTCCACCTCTTACTGTACCTATTCGGGATCGGCTACCAAGACGGAGTTCTGACCTTCTGCTCGGCCACGACCGCCATCTCTACCGCAGTCGCTGCGACGCTGCTCCTCTTCAGCGGCCTAGAGGTAAGGAGCCGCCATTACAGGAGGGCCTTATTCCTCGCAACTACGGCAGCGGCCGTCCTCGCAGCTCTATACGTTTACTTCCACCTGTACATCCGTATCGTACTCGCCGCGACGCTGCCCCAGTTGACCGCTGAGCTGGGACCTTGGCCGATCCTACTGCCAGTCCCCGCGGCCCTAGCCGCAGGCCTAGACGCACTTCTAGCCCTTCTCTTTCCCCGGCGAGGTCCACGCGAGAGACCGAGCCACGTTGTATGACGGAGCGCGCCGTACAGCGCGACCTTAGGCTTTTAAGGCGTCGCCGCGAAGATAGTGCCCCTACGCTTGGAGAGTCAGACACCCTTGAGAGCTCAACCTGCAGCCCTCCTCCTGGCCTCTATCATCGTCATCGGCCTTACCACGTTTCCCGCGGCTGAAGACGTGCATGCGTCAGGGCGCAGCCCCAGAGGTTACAGGGTCTGGTCTAACACCCTAAGCGGAGACCTCGCGGTCGCGGTGCAAACCGTCAACGACATCGACGGCGACGGCTTCCCCGACGTCTTCGCCGCGTCAAAAGTCGCCGGGAACGGCTACCTGACGCTCATCAACGGCAGAACCGGCAAGACGATAGACCAGTCCGGCCCTCTCGGCTACGAGCCCCGGGAAGCCCTCTACGTAGGCCGAAGCATCGCGGTCGCGAGGCGCGGAGGCGTCGACGTCTTCACGCGCTGGCTTGTCCCGCAGTACACGCTGGCCACGGGCGCAGCCGAGACTGTGCCCAGAAGGCTTCAGACCTTCGACGGCACGACCCTGCTCTACTTGGAGGAGAAGACACTCACATCATACGACGTTGCGACGGGAGCCAAGAAGTGGGGCGTCGGCAAGCCGGTCGTAGTCGACTACCTAGTTCTATCCCCGACGGAGGCAGTCTACGTTTACCCTGAATGGAACCAGTGGACCCAGGTCATGATCGATGCTTCCGGGAACCAGGTTGCAGCCGGAACTATCCCAGAGTCGGCGTTCACAGACCAGGTCGCGATCAGCTGGTACAACGAGAACGGCTTCCTGTACGTGAAGACGAACATATCCGGGGCGGTCCTCGGCCTCTTGCTGAAGCAAGGAAGCGGCTTCACCAGACCGTGGCAGGCACAGGTTGACGCTTCGCCAGGCAACGTTGGAGCCGCGATCAGCGACGTTAGCAAGGATGGTTGGCCTGATGTCCTCGCGGCTTGGGGCGGCTTCCTAACCGTCTACAGCGGTCTCGACGGCTCGATGCTCTACCAGACGAGGATCCCAGCCTCGAGCGTCGCGCGCGCCCAGGTCGTCAGTGACATCGACGGGGACGGCATAGAAGAGGTCTTCCTGTACGCTGGTGGCTACTACCTCACGTCGTTCCGCGCAAGCGGCTACATGACGTATCTCACGGGGCCAGAGGGCTCTCAAGGCATGGCCGCGATCAGCGATGTTGACGGCGACGGCAAGACTGACCTAGTTGCTGCGACGCTTAACATCCTCGACTGCCTCTGGGGAGCGTACGACGACACCGACCCCAGCCTCGACGCGGTAGCCCCAGGAAACGCGACCTACTATACGAGCAACATGGTGACGGTGAAGGTCAGAGCTACCGACACTCAGAGCGGCATAAGAGAAGTCAAGGTCTACCTTGACGGCGACGAGTACTCGGCCGCGTTCAACCCGGCGAGGGGGCTGTACGAGTCTTCAGCCAGGCTGGGCGAAGGCCCGCACCAATGGTACGCCTACGTCTACGACAAGGTCGGCTACAGCGCCCACTCACAGACATCCACGTTCTACGTGGACCTGAGCCCCCCGGTGATAACTGACCTAAGCCCTGCTAACGGCTCCTTCGTGGGAGCTTCGCTCATCAACGCGACCTGGACCGCCTCAGACACCGGTTCGGCGGTCAACCACTACGATGTCAAAGTAGACTCGGGAGCTTGGACCACGATCGGCGCTGAGGCCAACTACGCGTTGCCGTTCCTAGACGACGGTCCTCACACCTTCACGGTTCGAGCCTACGACATGGCCGGCTTCATGGCAGAGTCGTCGACCACCTTCACCGTGGACACGATCAAGCCGACTGTCTCGATCACGGCGCCCCCTGACGCAGCCTACCTGAACCAGACATCCGTAAACGTGACATGGACGGGTTTCGACGCCAACCTTGACTACTACATGCTCTCAGTTGAGCTTGAGGGCGTTACCAGCCCCTGGATATACCCGATCCATAACACCTCGTACGCTCTATCCGGGCTGAAGGAGGGCGCGTACCACGTCTACGTCCGGGCTCAGGACAAGGCGAGGAACACTGAGACCGCCTCCATCATCGTCACCGTGGACGTTACGCCCCCAACCCTTCTGGTAACGGCTCCAAAAGACGGAAGCTACACCGTCGCTAAAGGCGTACTCGTCCAATGGAACAGCTCAGATAGGAACCCTGACCACGTGGAGGTGAGCATCGACGCCGGGCCCTGGGTGAACGCCGGCTCAGGGTCAAGCTACATCATCGAGAGCCTCACCGACGGCAGCCACGTTCTCTCGGTGAAGGCTGTCGATAAGGCCGGGAACGCTAAGGAGGCCACGGTGAACATCACCGTGGACAGCAAGCCTCCGAAGCTCACCGTTACAAGCCCGGAGAACGGCGAGGACCTAGAGACACCTCAGGTAAACGTGACGTGGACCGGGCAGGACGCGGAGTCAGGCATACGCGTATACAGGGTGAAGCTAGACGAAGGCGAGTGGACAGAGACGACAGAGTCAGGCCTGACGCTAGCCGGAGTCTCAGAGAGACCACACACGTTAGTCTTGGAAGCTGTTGACAAGGCCGGAAACACGGTTCAGGTCTCCGTCGCGATAACGGTCGGCAAGACCAAGGCTACGCAGGCTGTGGCTGATGTCAAGGCGAGAATGGACGCGCTTCAAGGAGTCGGGGTTTGGAGCGACGAGGCGCGAAGGATCCTCGCTGACGCCAAGACCAGCTACGACTCCGCAGCCGAAGCCCTGCGGCAAGGTGACTACACAACCGCGAGGAGCCAGGCAGAGAACGCGCAGGCCCTGATGCTTCAAGCCGAGAACACTGAGAACACGCTCCGCATAGCCGTAGTCGGCGCCGCCTTGGCCGCCGTGGTCATCGTCGTGCTCGCCGTGGTCATATTGAGAAGGCGGCGGAGAGCCCTCTAGCATCTACGGGATACTCGACGAGCAACCTCTCGGCTCGTCGGCCTACGGCCGCCGTCCAGCCCTGCTCAGCCCGACGCCGTCACATTTGATCACCGAGGGTTCGCCGAGGCCGCCTTCGACCGTGTATCGCGCGCCTATGACTTGCCTGCTGACCTCTGTGCATGTGAGGGCGTGCAGCGTCAGCTCGGACGTAGAGAGCACTGACGTACCCTTGGCGAGACCCAGCCATGGAAGGAGCTGGTCGAGAAGATGTCTGTCTACAGGTCTCTTCGCGGCAAGTTGCTTCATCAGGGCTCCCGCGGCCTCCTCGCCAACCTTCTCAGCGGGCTTTCCGAGCTCTCCCAGAGCGTCGCCTGCAATCCACTCTGTAGGGGCGACCTTCGCCTTGAGGAAGATGCCGCAGCCGGGACCCGGGGCGCAGAGTTCGTTGTCAGGTTGGAGGCACTCCAGTTTCACGTCGCGGAGAGAGTAGCCTCCTTTTCCGAGAGCCTCTTGGGCAGCCTTCATCATCCTCTCGACTATGTGGCATGGAAGCCGTGAGCTGTAGGCTAGGCCTGATAGGACCTCGGCGCTGGTGAAACGCGTCATCAGAACGGGCAATATCGACGTGACGGGCTCCACCTCAGCCTCGACGATGCCTCCTCCCTTCGGATAGAATCCCCTACGGCAAAGCTTAACCGAGGCCGTGAGACCCATCCGCCTCAGGGCGGGGACAAGGATCTCGGTGAAGTGCTCTACCGGCGGCGCCATGGGGTTGTTGGTTCCCCCTATCAACGTTACGGCAACCTTGCCTGACGCGTAGGCCAACGCTGGCAGAAGGGCCTGAAGCACCAGTGTTGTGCTGCCAGCCGTGCCTACGTCGAACGTGTAGCTTCCCTCCTTGGCGTTGCCTGGGTTGAAGTATACCTCCTTCGACCCAACGTAGAGTCCTTGAACCTCCCCCTGAGTGACTTCGGCGAGGGCCTTGAGAGCGGCAAGGTGTTGAGGCCTCAGGCCTGAAGGCGACCGCTTCGCTCTGACGTTCGTGATCCTGATGGGCTTCTGGGCCACAGCGGCCAACGCGGCTGAGACCCTGACGATCTGGCCCCCTCCCTCAAGCATATCGCCGCGAATCTCTATCACATGCTTCTCCGAAGCCTGGCTCATCCAGCGGCCACCTACGCCTTCCCTATGGAAGGGCCACTCGTCTAGGGTCATAAACCTGTTGGAGGCACCGTTCAACCGGGCCCTTACGGGCACAGGACCGAGCTGATGGACGGATGGACCCAACCGTGAGTCGGTGCGGGGGGCTGCCTATCTGACTGCGAGATGAACGTTGAGTTTCCTGAAGCCACCCTTAATACCTCCCTGTAGACAACGAGCCTAGGCTTCACTGAGGCGGGCCTCAGCTTGGGGCTGAGCGAGACGTCGATCTTCCCTCACCGGCAAGCGTTTGGTGGGAGAGCCTGGCTCCGATACTATAGGCAGGGCTATCGCAGAGCTGGGGGGTGCGGCCATAGCGCGGTCAAGATCTGCCAATGGACGAGGAAGAGCCTAAGGTATGGCAAGGTCTGCTACAAGCAGAAGTGGTACGGGATCGAAAGCCACAGATGCCTCCAGTGCACCACGAGCCTCTACTGGTGTCAAAGCAGGTGCCTGTATTGCTGGCGTAGCTTTGATGGTTTCCTCGGACCTAGCATGAACCAGCTTGCTGTAGACGAGCCCTCTGAGATCGTTGATGGTCTGATCGACGGACAGAGGAGGCTTCTCTCGGGGTTTAAAGGCAACGAGAAAGTGGATCGGAGGCGCTGGGAGGAGGCTCAAGCGCCGAGGAACGCGGCGATCAGCCTCGCGGGCGAGAGCCTCCTATACGCGAGGATCTCCGAGTTCATTGAGGAACTCCATAGAAGAGGGTTCTCCACCTTCCTCGTCACGAAGGGTCTGGCGCCTGACAGGCTTCAAGCCTTAAGGGTTGAGCCGACGAACCTCTACGTTAGCCTCTCCGCGCCTGACGAGGCGACCATGCTGAGGCTGGAACAGCCTCTTGTCGCAGATGCATGGAGCAGGTTCAGGCAAAGCCTAGAGCTGATGAGCAGCTTCCGAACGGTGAAAGTCGTTAGGCTGACGCTGGTGAAGGGCTTCAACACTGGCAACATGGAGGGCTACGCTGACCTAATAGCCAAGACGAGCTGCGACTACGTAGAGGTGAAGGCCTTCACGTGGATCGGCGAGGCGCAGAGGCGCCTGCCAAGAGAGGCGATGCCCTCAATGGACGAAGTCCGATCCTTCTCCGAAGGCCTCTCAAAGCTGACAGGCTACAGGGTGAGGGATGAGTTCCCGCCTAGCCGCGTCGCTCTGCTCTCCAAGTACTGAGCTAAGGAAACGGGCCTCTGTAATGACTAGGATGGGCCAGCCTCTGTAACTTTTATCTAGGCATCATGCGACTACGTGCACCGGATCTGAGGGGTCGGGCCTGTCTCTCCGGAAGATCATGGCTAAAGCCCGCGAAGAGCTGGACAGCAAGTCGAAGCTGCATGACGCAGCCCAGAACCTAGGCCGGGAGGCAGTTCGAGCATCGAAGCAGGCGACGTTCAGCATCCACAGACGTGACCTTGAAGGAGCCGAGGCCAGGTTAAAGCAGGCTGAGAGGGCCATCGGGGAGATCGAGAGTCTAGCCAAGGCGCAACCTGAGCTCGCCTGTTCGGGCTCCTTCATCCTAGCTTGCCAGGAGTTCGCTGAGGCCAAGCTCCTGCTCGCTTTGATCAAAGGCGAGAGCCTCCCGCGTTGGCCGGAGATCGGCGTCCAGCCCCTGCCCTACGTGCTCGGGCTCGCAGACCTTATCGGTGAGCTCAGAAGGGCGGCTGTTGACGCCCTCAGGGAAGGGCACGTACAGGAGGCTGAGCAGAGACTCAACGAGATGGAAGAGATCTACGTTGAACTCTTCACGGTCGAGAGCCCCGTAGCATTATCGCAGGGGCTGAGGAGGAAGCTTGACATCGCGAGGAGGCTCATCGAAGCAACTCGAGGCGAGGTTACCCTCGAGGTTCGAAGAACGGACCTGGAGCGCTCCATGAACCAGCTTCGGGCTGAGCTCAGCAGCCGGCCTGAACGTGGCAAGACAAGGCGAGGACCGACGAGTCGCAAGGCTTGAAGGGGCAGCTTCCCACCAGCCATGTTTCAAGTGGCGGAACGGTGGCGTGACGATGTACGGCGCCCCTCAAGAGCCAAGTTTACGAGAAGAGAACGGCTCCGAGCAACGACAAGGGCAAGATGGGCACATCCTCCATGCTGTTGAGCATCACAGCATGTGGCGGCACAGCCCCAGGGCAGGGTAGCTAGCTGGGCCTCCTCCAACTCTTCTTCGCTGAGACGGCTAAGGCGTGGGCTGCCGCTAGCGGCTCGGGAAACCTCTTGCCCCTCAAGAGCCCTAAGACGATCTCAACCGAGGATTCCAGCGAGACCAGGTGTCCAGGGGAGACGTAGATCGGCCTCAGCCCAGGCGCGGGGATACTTGCCGCGCCGACGCTTCTTCCGTCGAGTGAAAGGGGCAGCCATTGACCCGCTTTCTCCAGGGTCCCGATGACTTTCCCACAGAGCCGGCTCGCCGCAACTCCAATCGTGGGAGTGTTCAGCAACAGGCCTATGTGGCTTGCGGCTCCACATCTCCTCGGGTGGGCCAAGCCATGCGCGTTCACGAGCAACACTTGAAACGGTATCTCCAAAGCCTGAACAGCCTCGATGACGACCGGCCCTTCCCTGAAGACCAACAGGCCGGGCACGTAAGGCGGGAGGTGTTCGCTCACCGCCGTGCGTTGCCCTAGAACCGTTCCACTCTCGCAGTCTAGGACCGCTGCCGCTGCGAACGCCCGATAGTCGAGGAAGGAAACATCAACCCCTGCCACAGCCTTGACCGGGGCCTCAAACGCGTCTTCGAAGACCAACCTCTCGGCTGCGGCCTCCTGAGCCCTCACGAGGTCTGCGATGCCAGCCTCGCCCGCCTGCCATCGCTTCACCAAGGCTAGGAACTCTTCGAGCTCATCAGTCACGGGCATCGGGCTTTACCTCGACTCTCTGGTCAGTGGATATCCAAGTGGCTGCGCACGCGTCAACTGGTTACCTCGATCGTGACCTCATCACCGTCCTTGAGGCGCAGGCTTTCCCGAAGGTTCACCGGGGCGATGAGCTCCACAACGTCGAGACCGTAATGTGTTCTCTGCGGGAAGACAAGAGCGCCGTCAACAGCGTCATTTATCCTTACACGGGTGCATCTTCCCGAGCCGAACCTCCTGTTCCTAGCGCTGAACTCGCGGATCTCTATCGCCGGGCGTATCCTGATCTTTTGGACAGTCCTGAGGTCTTCGCTCGTCGACACCTTCAGGTTCAGTGTTCCTAAGAACGGCGTGAAGCCGAGTCTCTCTTCGAAGATTCGCTTGTACACTCTCATGTAATATCGGCCGTCTCCCATGCCGGAGAAGACTGTTCCCTTGAAGACGAGTCGGGCCGGCTCTTCTAAGGCCACCCCAAGGGTGAGGTACAGGTCTGTTAAGGATCGAAGGCCTTCCGGAGAGATCCTCACTCGCTGCCCTCTCTCCGTTGCCTCCCTGCTAACAAGCCCCCGGGCCTGAAGCGCTATGAGCCTCCTCGAAGCGGTCTGTTGCGAGATGCCCGCTAGCTGCGCTATCTGTCTCGTCGTTACGTCAACAGGCGCCCTGTGGGCGCCCAGCTCTATCAACCTTACCAAAACAGGAAGCAGTTCCGGACTCTCAAGCATCATGCATTCCTCACGCACGGCATGGGCCTTCGGGTCTCCAAGTCTCAGCTATCCTGTCCTTGATCTTTGACCCACTGTCAAGGTTGCCGGAGGAGAACTTGCGCAGCTGGACGATCTCCAACGGGAGCCTTCTTTCGTTCACAAAGCGTCTAGTCTCGTCTTCTAGGTCTCTCTGGTCATATCCGAAGACTATGATGCCCGGCTTGACCTTCTCTAGGATCTTGCTGATGCTGAGGTCTTGATACCCGAGGATGGCTTCATCAACGGGCTTCAGGGCTTCAACCATCCTCCTACGCTCATCCTCTGGGACGACGGGACGACGCCCCTTCCTCTTCTCGACCGTTGAGTCTCTAGCGACGACGACCACAAGCCTCCCCCCAGGGCCGGCCAGTGCCTTAGCTGACTGCAGAAGCATCAGATGCCCGGTGTGGAGGATGTCAAAGGCACCGGTAGTCAAGACGACCTTGGGCTTTGCCACTCGGCGGCTCGCCAGCTACCAGCTAAGAGAGACGAGGCCTAAAAGCCTTGAGGAGTGCGGGTTTCCCAGCTAGTTCTCAGCGCGTCCTCTTTCTGCGCGGCCTTTACCAATGCCTCTCTCGGCGCCCCCGCGAAACATTCCAATGCCTCCGCCTCCACAAAGTGTAACCTCCCGGGTAGAACCAGGCAATGAGGGGCGTCACCGAAGTCACAGCGCATAAGGGACTCAAGCAAGTCAGCCTTCACGATCGGCTGGTCGTACCCCAGGCGGGCCAACCCCACGGCAAGTCGGTCGTTTCGGAAAACGTTCTCCCGGCGACTCTGCTCGGCTTTCAGCAATCTCCTCACGGCGTCCTTGATGGTCATCGGCGCTTTCCCTTCAGTTCCGACATCTAGGAAAACAAGCGTGTGGAGTCCTCTCACGAGGTTGTCCTTCGCCAGGTCGTACAGGCTGTCCGGAAGCGTGGCGCTGGTCGAAGGCACCGTGAAGCTCGGCCCAAAGCGGTTGTTCTGGAGACCTGAGGCACCGATCGCGGCGGTCAGTATCGAAGGCGCGTTTGCGACGCGCGTTGATATGCCCTGCTTGAACGCGGCAAGTCTGAGCGAGAGGTGCGTCGTGGCGATCAAAGGGTCTCCGGGCACGAGGAGCACAACCTTGGAGGTCTTTGCCGCCTCTAGCACCGTACGTCCCCCATCTTCCTCAAGCTGCGCCCTCTCCAAGACAACAGGCTGCCTCTGGATGAGCGCTGCCAGCCGAGGCAAGATATCGGTCGGGACGGGGCTCGTGTAGAACTCGGCGAAGACAACATCCGCCCGCTTAACCTCGTCCAGCCCTCTCAACGTCATCTGTCTCTCATCTGCCAAACCAAGCCCGACGAAGACAAGCTCGCCCAAGATGTGATCTCCTCAGCCCAGTCGTCACTTGAGAAGCGTAGGCCGATCTAGGACTAAAGGCTGGCGGACGACTACGAGCGATGCCGAAGGCCTGAGAGAAGTTTGATGGGGCAAGTCATTGCGATCTGGGAGCGGGCTGGCCCGATCTTGGAGGTCGATGCCCTTGCGCTCCTTCCGGCGAAGGTTGGCGGTTCCGGTCCAGCGGCCGTCAGCCATCTGGATGCCCGAGGGGAATCGAACCCCTGACCAGTCCCCGGATGAGGC
>CAYRUY010000052.1:0-13162 GCA_964427455.1 uncultured Candidatus Bathyarchaeia archaeon
TTGTCGAGGGCCTTCGGGCTTGGCACGGTTCGAATTCAGACCGCGGGTTACTCTTCAGGGTCGAGCGGAGGAAGCATCGCTGAGGCCGTGATCCTAGGCGTCAAGGACTTTGAGGAGTTGAAGGACGCCATCTTAACGCAAGTGAGGAGCCTGAGGCCCGTCGCGGTTGAAGCAGCCGCAGAGGCCGGGGCGCCCAGAGGCGTAAACGAGGCGATCCTCGAAGAGCTGAAGAGAATCCGAGGAGCCCTCGAGAAACGGTAAAGCGCAGATTCACGGGGAGGATGCGTCTCCCATACATTTATATTTAAATGAGCAATAAGCCTAACACGCAAGGAGAAACCGTCAGATGAGAGTATTGATTGTATACGACACAGCATCCGTCAAGAGAAACACGGAGAAGGTCGCTGAGAGCATCAGCGACACGTTGAAAACAAAGGGAATCCAGGTTCAATGCTCATATGTGAAGGATGTTGATCCCGTAACCGTGAAGGATTATGACTGCACCTTGGTAGGAGCCCCAACCCAGGTCCGGATGGCAACTGGCCCGATAAGGAGGTTCCTCGACAGCCTTACGCCACAGGATTTCTCTGGAAAGCTTGCCGCAGCCTTTGACACCCGGCTGAAAGGGCGATTCGCAGGTGGCGCAACCGGCGGTATAGAGAAGAAGCTCAAGAAGCTCGGTTTTAGAGTAATCACACCTGGGTTAGCCGCGTACGTTGAGGGGAAAGGTCCGGATCTTATGAGCGGGGAATTGGACAAAGCAAAGAGATTTGCCGAAGAGATCGCATCCGCTCTAGCGGCCCCCACGTGATCTGCGGGATGGGTTTAAGGAAGCGTGGCCGAGCGTCTGTTCAACAAGGCCGGCCCTTGTAGCCGGCATCCCACTCTCCTATCAGAGCTTCAGTAGCCTTTCGGCGTTGCGGTGGAGTATGTCACGCCTCTCCTCGTCCGTGATCTTCGCGAAGAGGATGCAGCCTATACCGTAGTGGGGGTCAAACCATGGAAGGTCTGTGCCGAAAACGACCTTACTTGAGCCAGCTTCTCGAACCATCCATTCGATGACTCCGTTCACACGATACGCTGCCGTCAACTCCAAGTAGAGGTTTGCGTGTTCCCTCGCCGCCTGTATGGCTTTATCGAACTCCCCGTAGCCTGAATGGCCCATCAGGAAGGTCACGTGAGGATACCTCTCCGCTAAGGTGGCGAGCATACCGGGAGCGTTAAACCGGCTCTCGCCCCAGGTGTGGCTCAGAACGAGCAACTCATGCTCCTCCGCGTATCGGAGCGCCAGCTCGTATCTGGGCCCGGTGAGTGGATACCTGTGATGGTCAGGGTGGAACTTGAAGCCCACAAACCCCTGGCTTCGAGCAAAGGCTTCAAGCTCTTCAGCCATCCGCCCAGGGTAGTTCGGGTTTATCGTCCAGTAGCCGCGGAAACGATTAGGCCACTGGGCGACCACCTCGGCCGTCAAACGGTTTCCCCGCTGGGTATCGACGAGAGATGCGTGCGAACTCATGACGAGAAACCGGACGCCTGCACGGTCCATGGTGCGTAGCATATCCTCCGGCGAAGGGTTGGGGAAGTAGATGCCTTGGAAAGGCCCCAGGTGGCCGTGCATATCGATGACGGGGCACGAATCAGCTCTTCCGTTCGCCATAAACTCGGCCGCGAGCCGCGATGGATTCTTCAAAGCCTTACGCTCCCTAACATTCTGCGGAGGTTTCCTCCTGCGATGGCCCCTCTGTCTCGGTCCGATATGTCAGCTGATGTCAAAGTTAGAACCGGCCCGCCCATGTTCATCTGCGGATACCCGGTGCCGAAAAGCAGCCTCTCAGGGCCGTACTTGTGGCAGAGCGCCGCGAGGCCGCCGTCTAGCTCATACCTTGACGTGTCAATGTGCAGGTTTCCGTAGGCTTCGAGGAGGGGCCTGAAGAACCTGTCGTCGCCCCAGGAGCCGTGGTCCGTGACGACGAGCGTAAGCTCAGGAGTCGCGGCTAAGACCTGTTCGACGAGCAGCCACCCTGATACGCCGCCACAAGACTCGGTTACGGAGAAGAACAACGGTATGCGTTTCTCAACCATCACGTCGTACAAGGGGCCTAACGCTGTCCTCGTCATGAGGAACCTATGCTCGGCGGGATAAGCCCAAAGAGCCTGAACGCGGTTTTGCTTCATCCCTTCTAGGAACGCGCCAACTCCACCCTGTTCCCCTGTTCGAGGCGGTAGGATAGCCCACGTACCATGCAGCCTATCCAAACCTTGTATCTCCTCAGACAGCAGACTGTTCCCTACAAGCGGAGAGTCGTCCCGCTGCGCCGCGTGGTGAACTAGAGCTTCTTGAACGCCGCAGAAATCCATCTCTTCCAAGAGCTTGTGAGGGTTCTCGGCGAAGCTAGGCGGAGGGACTTCCAAGGCTCCATAGGAAGCGTTGCAGTCGAAGAACTCCATGAAGAGCGGAGAACGGCGGTTGCGCATATAAGCCTTAAGCAACCTGCTCGGGAAGGTTAGCGCCTCGACTAGACTGGCGCATTGGACTCCTCGAGGCTCTCAGTCTCTCATCGTCATGAAAGTGAAGGCTCAAAGCTGTAGCGGCGTGGGGCGTTCACCTGAATGCCGTAGGGCTTCAGCCCATCGACCAGAACGCTCGTCGACATTACGACAGCCGCCTCTGAGCCACAGTACGCCCCACGTTTCCGAGCCCACACCCTTCCCGGTGACGGAGGCGATGTTCACAACCCACAGGCCCCCCCCCTGCTTCATCATAACCGTCGCTACGGCCTCCCACCGGTCTCTAACCGGTAGGCTTTGAGCTGTTGAGCCAGCTCTTCAGCCTTCACCTTGTTGAAGAGGGGCTTCGGCCTTCTGATGCTCTGCCCCGTCGGTAGGGGGGAACGGTACGCAACGTCGAACCCTGCCTTATAGATGGTGCCGGGCTGGTTGAGCGTCTCCCAGATCCTGTCAGCGGTCTCCGGTAGGAAGGGCGCTATGAGGACGGCTAGGGCCTTGACCACCTGGGCTGAAACGTTGAGGACCGTAGCCGCGGCTGCCCTATCGGTCTTCACCGTATGCCATGGTTCTCGTCGTGACAGGTAGACGTTCCCTTTTCGGCTGAGGGCTAGGACGGCCTCCAAGGCATCCTTGAACCTGAACTGGTCCAGCAGCTCGGCTTCCTGCTTGGCCGTCGCGCCTATCGATTCGAGAAGCTCCTTATCTTCCGTGCTGAGCGAGCTAGCTTCGGGCACTTGGCCGTCGAAGTAGCGTTCGATGAATGTAAGCGTTCTATGGATGAAGTTGCCTAGGTTGTCGTTCAGTTCCCCGTTCACGCGCTCCGCGAAGTCTTCCCACGTGAAGTTCATGTCGCGGGTCTCAGGCCTGTTCGCCATCAGGATGAAACGCCAATAATCTGCCGGAGCGAGTTCAAGCGCCTCGTCCGCCCAGACCCCGACGCCGCGCGACTTAGAGAACGGCTGGTTCTCGAACATGATGAACTCTGTGACGCTCACAGCGTAAGGCAACACGTACGACTGCTTAGATGCCATCAGTAACGCGGGGAAGATAACGAGGTGAAAGACCGTGTTGTCCTTCCCTATGCAGAAGACTGTCCGTGTCTCAGGGTCGAGCCAGAAGTGCTTCCAAGCGTCAGGCTCGCCGTGTTTCTCAGCCCACTCCACAGTGGCGCTAATGTAGCCCAGAACAGCCTCGGCCCAGACATAGAGGACCTTGCCCTCCGCGCCTTTGAACGAGGGCCCCGCCGGGATGCCCCAGTCCAAGTCACGGGTTACAGGCCTCGCCTTGAGGCCTTCCCTAAGCATCTGGAGACTGAAGCTTCGCGCGGCGTTCGTCGACCGCTCGTTCTTCTCCAAGAACTCTCTAAGCTGGTCCGCGAATCGGGGCAGGTCGAAGTACCAGTGGGTCGTCTCCTTGAGAACCGGCGGGTTCTTACACGTTACGCAGTAGGGGTTGATGAGGTCGGTGGGCGTGAGGAGCCGTCCGCAGGCGGGGTTGGTGCACTGGTCGCCTCTAGCCCCTGGGGAGCCGCAGTAGGGGCAGGTTCCTTCGACGAACCGGTCGGGTAGAAACCTCTTCTCGTGTTCGCAGTAGGTTTGAAGGCTCTTCTCCGCGTAGACGTAGCCGTTCTCGTAGAGGCCCCGATAGAACTCCTGACAGAACCTGATATGCGTAGGGTTATGCGTGATCGTGTAGTTGTCGAACTGTACGCTCCATTCCTTCAGAAGCCTCAGGTATTCACGGTGATACTTGAGGGCTACCTCCTCAGCGGTCAGGCCTTCCCTCTCCGCGGCGACCAAGATAGGCGTGCCGTGAGCATCCGAGCCGGAGACGTAGATTACCTCATCGCCTCGGAGCCTCCTGTAACGAGCGAAGACATCCCCTGTCAAGAGATGCAGGAAGGTCCCTAGGTGCGGCGTCGTATTCACGTAAGGCCAAGCTGCGGTAACAACCCACCTCATGCCCGGTCCAAGCCCCTTATGCGCTGTTGCTATCTCTTGCTCCATTCCCTTGCTAGGAGGGAGAAACACGTGTCGTCGATGAAACGGCCGTGGAAGTACGTGTTCTCCCTGAGGACCCCATCCTGATGGAATCCAAGCTTCTGGAGGAGCCGGATCGAGGCGATGTCCCTCGTGTCAACGAGGGCCTCAACCCGGTTCAGACCCATCGTCTCGAAAGCGTACCTGAGCACTTCGCTCAAGGCCTCGGTCATGATCCCCTGGCGGCGGTAGGCGGCGGCGAGGTCGTACCCAATCCGAGCCCGATAGCTGCCCGCCTTGACCCACTGAATGTAGCCGACGGTCCCAATGAGCCCCGGGTGGCCTTTGAGAACGATGCCCCAGCGAATCCCTTTGTTCTCCTCGAAAGGTCTGATGCAGAACTCCATTAGCTCTCGCGTCGCACCTTCGATGCCCTTAGGAGGATCGAAGGCGGTCAGCTTCACAATCTCGGGATCAGAGAAGTGCTTGAGGTAGAAAGCCGCGTCCGCCAGGGTCATGCTCCGCAGGAGGAGGCGTTCCGTCTCTAGCTCGGGGAACTCCCCGAACTCCGTCATTCGGCCCGTCTCGTCGACTTTCATATTGGGAATCCGGATGGTCTGCTCGCATATTTGCCTTTCGACACCCGCCGTCCCGACCTTCATGCTACCGTCAAGGAGGTGATCGCCGAAGAAGACATGATAGCCCCGCCGATCGGGTAAGCCAGGAGTATCATCGTCAGTATGGTAATGTCGTCGTTGGTTGGACATAGAGAAGGCTGCAAGAAGGCTTCGGCGGAAGAGTTGTGCTGTTCTCCCTCAGGCCGGCTAGATGGTCTAGCGTGCGTTAATAGCGCCTTTCACCATGCTCTACCGTGCGTTTAACTGCACCAAAAGAACGCCGGGGAGGCCCTGATTCAACCTAAGGGTAGCGTGGACAGGGTTCGATTGAAGCCTCCCTTCGCCAGAGAGATGCCTCTTAAGAGCTGGTAGGCTCTGTGTGGAAAGCCGCCCTCCTATCTACATACGCCATCGTCACTCACCGGTATCTCCAGAGCCTCGTAGCGTTGTGGCCGCTCTGAGGTGAAGCCTGAGAAATGGTTAAGTGGCTGATGTGCGTGAATGTGGGAGTGGGTAGTGGGTATGGGTGAAACCGTGGAAATGGATGAGCGGGGCAGGATAACCCTCCCAGCTAGGATCAGAGAAGCGCTCGCGGCGAAGAGGTTCAGGGTTGACGAGGTAGATAGAGGCACGATAACCCTGACTGCGCTCAGGGACCTCGACCGCGCCGAGGAGATAAGGAGAATACGGCTGGAGGGCGATAAGGCCAGAAGTCATGTGGACGCCGCCAGTGTGAAAGACCACTTTGGCGGTGTGAAGGATTGAGGCTTATCGACGCAGACATCCTAGCCTACGCTCTCTACGATGAAAGCCCAGCTCACAGCTACGCCTTCAACCTCCTAGAGCGCGGTCTAAGAGGCGAGATTCTACTACACGTTACACCTACAACCATTCTCGAAGCCTACAACGCCCTCTACTGGTTCTACCGCGTTAGGCCGGTTAGGCAGCTCTTGGAAAAACTGAAGCTTGCAGTCGATGGGATTCGCATCGTCGAAGCGTCCATCGATGGGATTGCTCTCGCCTCCGCAGAGGAGATCCCCCTCGGAGATGGGTTCCTCATAGCCTCTGCGTTGCGACACAAGATCCCTGTTCTCGTCTCTAACGACAAGCACATAGCTTCGAAAGCTCCGAAACGCGGGCTTATAGTTGAGAACCCAATACCAAGCGAAGTGAGAGATAAGATGGCAGAATGGAGCCCGTAAGCCCGAGGAGAGGCCGCTACTCGTCAAGCCCGCACAGCAGCAGCCTAGCTTACCTATTCAGGCACGATCGAGTCTAACCTGACCTCTTCTAGGTTTTGCTCAGTACTGCAAAGGCGAAAGAGTTAAGCCTCCCTCCTAGGCTATTGAGGCCTCAACCACCATACACATTCCACAAGCAGAGGTTGTGTTCTTGAGGAATCCTGTGAAGGCGAAGTTAAAGCGTGGAGAGGTCTCGTTCGGGGGCTGGGTGTCTATCGGGCATCCGGATGTCTCTGAAAGCCTCGCTAAGCTGGGGTTTGACTGGCTCCTCTTCGACACGGAGCATAGCCCTTTGAACATAGAGGTGATCCAGGGCCTGCTCCAGTCGATGAGTTACACGAAGGATTGCGTGCCCTTGATCCGCGTCGCCTGGAACGACGTGGTCTTGATCAAACGCGCCTTGGACATTGGGGCTTACGGGCTTGTCATCCCCTGGGTGAACACGAGGGAGGAGGCTTTGAACGCGGTCAAGGCGTGCAGGTATCCGCCTGAAGGCGTGAGGGGCTTCGGTCCCAGACGCGCCGCCTGGCACGACCCCGCATATGTCAAGACCGCGAACGAAGAGCTCTTGATCATAGCCCAGGTCGAGACTGAGACCGCTTTAACGAACCTGGACGAGGTGCTCTCAGTGAAGGGCATCGACGTAGCCCTTATAGGGCCCTGGGACCTATCGATGTCCCTCGGCGTCTTCACCCAGTGGGAAAGTCCCAAGTTCAAAGCCGCCGTTGAGAGAGTTCTCGAAGCCTGCGAGAAATGGAAGGTCGTGCCGGGCTACGTCTGCGGCGACGAGAACGTGAAGGAGGCGGTTGAACGTGGCTTCAGGTTCCTGTCCATAGGCGGCGACGAAGGCTTCATGGTTAAAGGAGCCCTAGACTCCCTGAAACGAGCCAAAGAAGCAGCCAGCATCGAATGACGACTCTGAAAGCATCCCCTCCGAGCCTTTGCTACGGAGCCAAGAGCGGGCGGGAACGTCTCATAGGAGGAGAGGGCTGGGGGAGCTCAACGTTCCCCCTATTGGGCTAAGAACGTCTGGTTGGTTGACGCATCCAGACATCTATAGCCTCTTTCCCTCTCCCTGCGCCTAGCCCCGCTTAGGGGTTTCTTAAGCTTAACGTCCCGTTTACATGGCAGCCAAGGAGGCTTCTCGTCGTACAGTATTGACATGTATTCAGGCTTCTTGATCCCGACGGTTAATCATATATACGCTGAGGTACGCGCCATGAGTTCAGTCGGCGCATCCAGGCTCGAAGACGTTGACCCGGGGGACTAGCAGGGGATGAGCCCCCGTGAAAGCCGGAGCGGTAGCCAGTCCGCGAGGCGATGATAGGTCCCCGATAGGAAAGAAAGGAGGTTGCGCGAAGCACGACGCGAGAAATGGGAAGGATCTTTGCATTAGCAGCGGTGTTGGTTCTAGTGATGAGTTTGCTTGTCCTCCCCACCGGCACAGTGAACCCCGCGCAAGCCCAGCAAGGCTACACCTACTACGGCTATGTTCCGCCTAGGATATGGACTACTATAGGGGGGGCCTACGGCCAGCACGCCGGGAACCAAAGCATCTCGACGCGCGGAATACTGGCCATTACGGGCAACTACGACGGCACGCAGGTGAAAGTCTATACGATGCCAGGGATGTCTCTGATCCGCCAGTACTCATTGAACAAGCTCGACAACGTTCTTGTATATCTTCCGAACGGGACCTTCTTCAAGGTCGTCTCCGACAGGGTTGCGACGGTGATGTTGATGGGTGGCGTTTGGATGGAGAGGGGTGACGCCACTGGCTCCACGTTCATGACTAGCACGGAGGGCGGCTTCGTCGGGAGAGAGTTCGTCTTCCTATCCTTGCGGGACATCAAAGAGTATATCATTGACACGGTGCCTCCCGGCTTCGCCTACGCTACCTATGCTCTCGAGGATAGCCAGGTGACTGTCTACGAGAACGGGTCGAAGCTGACAGAGTTCAAGCTCTCGGCGAACCAGTTCAGGGAGGTGCAGTTGAAGGTCTTCCATCTCTACGACATCGTCTCCACGGGCAGGATCATGGTAGCGACCTTCTATGTGGAAAGGTCCTTGTTCTTTCCCTCTGTTCAAGGGGGCTTCGTGGGCACCCGCTTCCACGGCTCATGGGTGAGCAAGGATGTCTACGAGACCTACGATCCAAGGGTGAGGCTTTTGGCCACGGGCACAGAGGACCTGAAGGTCAGCGTTTTCGACATCGATTACGGGAGGAAGGAGCTCGATGTGGACGTTCCCATGCGGACCAGTCAGGCCTTCCAAGCGGACGCGCAGCATTTAATCGTTGAAAGCAGCCGCCCCATCCTATTGATGCATAAGAGCGACGATTCCACGGGAGGCGTGGCCTTCGCAGGTCTGAAAAGAGGCCAGACGGCGTACATCCAAGTACCCGTGGGCGAAAACTACATCTTCAGCCACATCGAGACGGTTGTCACCATAGATGATGTGCAGCTCAAGCTGCCTGCTGACGGCATGACGACCATGCCTGAAGGCCTGCACAAGGTCTCAGCGGACCAAGATGTCGTGATCGAGGTCCTTAACATGGCTATGAACGAGGGGATCGAGACCTTTGGGGTATGCGTACCTTCAGTCCAAGCGATGGGGATAGCTTATGAGGGGCTAAGCCTGAAGCCGCCGCTCGGCGAGGAGATGCCTTGGGCTTACATCGCAGCAGCCGTCGCCGTGGTCGCCGTGGTTATCGTAGCCGCGGTCTTCCTGCGAGGCCAAAGGCGCCGCGGCCCAACCGCCGTCCGGGCGCAGACCGGGTGATAGGATGATCTTCATCACCTTGACTAGGTTCAGGAAGAAGCCGACGAAGCAGATGGTCGCCGAATCTGGGAAGCTCCTCGAACAGCTGGTTAAGGAGGGCGGTAAGGTCCTAGGCCTCTACTGGACGCTGGGCAGGTACGACTCAGTTGTCATACTAGAGGCGAAGGACGAGAAGGCAGCCATGAAGGCCCTCCTGCGATGGGGTAACATGCTCTCATCAGAGACCCTCGTCGCCGTGACCAGAGAGGAAGCCATCAAACTGCTTGAGTAGCCATCAACATGAAGCCGAGGAAGACACCCCAGGTCCTATGAGCCCAACAGGTTGGGCCCCTCTCCCCCTTTCTCTAGACGATGATGCTTCTCGTTCACTGTCAAAGGCCGCGGGCTGCCCCTTATCTCAACAGAGACCCGAAAGCTCGGCCGCTCAGGGCTGGTCTAGCCAAGCCCAAAGCGGGCAGAGAAGGATACTTCTGGACAGAATGGACGGCGAACCTAAGGCCTGGGAGGACGCGGTCCTGCACTAAGTTCATAGGCGAAGGGCGTGTGAGGAGGATAAAGCTCTGTAGCCGGGGTCGTCAGGCATGGTTCTGATCCGGAAGGCTCGCAGAGAAGACGTGAAGGCTCTCGCTGACTTGCACAAAGGCGAGGGTTGGTGTTACGACGATGAGGTCGTCCTAGGCGACTACTGGGATGATGCCTTCGATAAGGAGAGCATCATCGTCGCTGAAATGGACGGCCGGGTCGTCGGAACGATCGAGTTAGCGAAGGCTTACAAGGGGCGCTTCGGCTACTTCGGAGTCCTCCGCAGATTTGTCGTCCATCCAGGATGCAGGGGGAGCGGCATCGGACGGAGGCTGATAAGCTACGCGCTAACGGAAGCAAAGAGGATTGGATGCAACGCCTTGGAACTATCGGTTGATCCACGAAACGAGAGAGCCTCTAGGTTCTACGAGAGGCTGGGCTTCAAAGATGACCGCACCGAGAAGATAATGGTCAAGCCCCTGACGTGAATGGCCTTCCTCTCGCAGCCGCGCGATTAAAAGAGCCACTCATGAATGGAGGGAGGGGCTTGCAGCGCGAGCCCCACAACTATCAGCTTGACTAAGAACTTCTGCTTACGTGTGTGAACTCCGTCAGGCTGTTTATGAGCCCTTGCGTCTTACACCGCGCCGGCTCAGGCAGCTTGTTTCCGTAGTTGTCGTAGCCGACATAGACCGTGACAGGCCTGATCTCCTTTATCCACGTCAAGAACCCCTCGTCGAAATCGAGGATCGGCTCTATGACCAAGGACTTGTAAGGATAGCTCAGGCCTTTCATAGCCTCGTACCTGTCTTTCACTGAGGGCGCCTTGGACACCCCATGCTCTAGATTAGACTCTATCGTAGCTCCGAGCAAAGAGTTCGGCGGAATCTCGTCAACAAACTCATGATAACGCCTCGGGTTCTTCGTCAGAAACAAGAAGGCGCCACGCGACTTCCTCACATGCTCTAAAACAGCCCTTATCCAGTCAGTGGGCACCCAGGTCCCCCACATGTCGCCCATATCCGAGACGAATATGAAATCGTCCTTCCCGAAGGCCTTGTTAAGCCTCCCTTTCACAAACGTCGGCGCGAAACCTTTGCTTCTGTACGGCTCAACGCCCATCCCAGCAAGCCTGACGGCATACTTTCTAGCCCAACAGTATTTGCACTGATGAAAGCAGCCCGTGATAGGATTCCAAGTCCCCGTCATATCGCCCGTGAACCTACGGGTCATCTCTGTGCTCATGGTTACCATTCGGGTCGTGACGCGCCTCCTCTGCGCAATGCACGGTGATCTGAGAGGCGATTGCCAGCCATGGCGGAGCCCCACACCATTCAATGAGACAGATGCCGAGTATAAGGGTTCATAGCAGGCCGGGGCGGCTCCCCTCTAGAGCCGGGCGCTAGAAGAGATGCTCCATCACCGGTTTAGGCTTGTCCCCTACGGCGCTGGTGATCACGTTTCGAGTCCCGGCTTGACGTAGCCTCCCAGCGACCTCGCCCGTATGCTTCTTGAAGGTGTTAATGAAGACCGATGGACCAGTATCCATAGAGTACCAGGCTGGGATACCTTCAGCCTTCATCTTGAGGACCTCCCTCAACACGCGGATAGTCTCAGGCTCCCAGAGTACTATGTGAGAGCTCCCGGTCATCGTGATGGCATGGAGGCTTAGGCTATCCTCCTCCGCGAGTTGGCCGATCGATGCTATGTCTCTGTTCCTTACCGCGTCCTTCATGGCTTCGATGAGCGTATTCACGCGGCTCAGCCTGGCCTCGAATAACGGTGAGCTAAGCACCTCGGCGTGAGCTTCATCCGTCCTCACATCCGACGGGATGGGCACGACCACCATGCCTAGATCGAGTTCCACCGGACCTGCGAGTTGTTCAGCGTAAGACCGGCCGTTCCTATCAGCGTACCAGATGGCGAAGCCGCCGGCGAGGCTCCTCGTCGCCGAGCCTGCGCCCAGCCTAACGGCTTCGGAAAGCGACACCTCGTCCATCGCCGCGCCTAGGGCAAGACCTGCAGCCTTCCCGAGCGCTGCGAAGCCTGATGCCGAGAAGCCCAGGCCTTTTCCTCTCTCCAAGCTGTTCAGGGAAACCACCTTGAAATGGCCCTTGTAACCCGTGAGCCTCCTAAGCTCTTCGAGAACCGCTTCTGCTCTTGCTCTTTCTCCTCCTGGCAGTAGCCTTCCGTTAACCGTCACCGAGTCCACGCTTAACGCGTCATCAGCCTCAACCGTGGTGACTGTCCGCAACGCCTCGGCGCAAACCGAGATGCTGTCGTGGAACGGTATCCTCCGCGCGACATCTCGCAGCCCATGGTACTTGACTAAGCCCTGAACCGCATGGGCGACAACCGTTGCCTTCATCACCATCTCCCTAGGCCTGCCATTCCCGCGCTTACATACTATCTTCAGCGGCTCAGCAGATGAGCGCGGTCAAACTGCAAGCGGTACGCCTCCTTCAGTCGGCTCGTTCAAGGCTTACCTCTTAACTACAGCTTCGCCTTCCGCGGTTCAATCCTTCGCCTCCAGCAGATACCTGCCATACGTCTTTGCAGCCTCGTACATCGCGTCCACGTTCTCGACCGGCGTCTTCGGAGCCATGCCTCCACTGCTGGAGAGGATAAAGCCGCCGCCCGGCGCAGCCACGGCGATCACTCTTTTCGCTGCCTGCGAAACTTCGCTCCTTGAGCCTCCTAGGAGCAGCGAGGTGGAGTTCAGGTTTCCGCAGAGGCAGACGCGGTTGCCGATCCGCTTCTTAGCCTCGGCGATGGAGACCCAGCCGAAGTTGAAGATGTCGGCTCCCATCTCAGGGACGGCTTCAAGCACGCCTGTAACATCTCCCTCGTTGTGGTAGAACCTAACCGCGTCTTTCGGCGCGGCGGACAGCTCTCTCCGCCAATAAGGTAGGCCGAAGGAATGGTAGAGCCTCGGAGACATGAAGGTCAGGCCGTGGTCTGCGAGGACGAGAAGCTTCAGTTCGCCTACCACCTCCTGGCATAGCTCAACCCATTCCACGTTCACACGCGTGATAAGGTCGAAGAGCCTATGCACTCGATCCGGGCAGCGGAGGAAGTCAGCCAACAGCCTATCGTAGCCCCGCATCTCCGACGCAAAGTCCACAGGCCCGAGGATGGCGCACTGCGCCAGGTAACCGTACCGTTCTATCACGCGCCTGTCTAGCCTTTCACGCAGCCTCCTGTAGTCGCTGAGCAAGCGGGGCAGTAACCGTCCCCTCACCTCGGGCATCTCAAGTCTGTCATAGTCTGCCTCAGAGTTGACGATTGGCTCCCACCAGTCGGAGTCTACGCCTGGGTTTCGACTATCCATCCTAGCACCGAAGAGCGAGGGGTCAGGTTGCGCTCCCGGCGCGAGGAAGTGGATAGCCTCAGGGTAACGCTTCTCCAAGTCAATCTGAGGCCCGTCACGGTACGTGGCGCCGCGCATTGGCAGGCAGCATTGAACAAAGTCTACCTCTTCGAGGCGAGAGGAGGCTTCAAACCTCTCCCAAGG
>CAYRUY010000053.1:0-13006 GCA_964427455.1 uncultured Candidatus Bathyarchaeia archaeon
CCTTCTCAGGCTCTTCTCTTCGCCTTCCGATGTAGACGCCCATCGGCCCTATCAGCACGGAACGCTCGACCTCGCCCCTTATGCCTTCCATAACTGCCTCCACAGACTCTCTCACGCTCTCAGTGACATCGTTCACGAGACCACCGATGTCGATCCTGACAGCCCCATAGCGTTCGGGGCCGCGCCCAGCCTCCGCTCTAACGGTTGGCGCTGAGGGCGGCGCGGTTTCCGGAGATTGAGGCCCAGCTTTGGACTCCGGGCTTGGTGTCGACGGCTGACTCTCGGATGGTTGGCTTACACGGCTCGCCTCCTGCCCAGCGCTCCTCTCGGCTATCTCGTCGAGTCGCCGCTGCAGCTCTTCCACGTGCTTCCTCAGCGCCTCAACCTCGTCTCTTCGCTCTTCACTCACCCGCTATCACCTCGAGTTTGATTCTGGCCAAACCCAATTCGATTGCAACCTAGCTGAAGTCGAGGCGAGATATAAGCGTTGCGCTAGGGGGTTCTGTCTAAGCTCGGGTCGTCCATTCAGGGTCGTCCAAAAAGGGTCGGTCCAACTGGTGCAAAGCATCGCTATCCTATGATCGACCTGACCGCCGATTCCACAAGACCGATCTCTTGAGCAGCTTGCTCTCTCAACGATTCGGCTCTCTCAATCATCTGTTGGATTTCACTCTGTTTTGGGGGTAGAGGGATTGGAGCTTCTATGTCGTTTACGTCACCCCATTCAACCCGATGTCTTCCCGTGATCCCCGTTGAATAGCTGAACAGAGCACCATAATTGGTTCTGATTCATCCTTTTTTTTCAAGACTTAAGTGCGCGCTTCTTACTACTGCTTTAGCTTACCCAGCCTCTGAAAGTGGTCAAAAATCCTCAGGTCATTTCTAGGGTCTGCACCCTGAAGAGAACCCGATGGATAACCCTTTTCCAGCTTTATTGTATTGTCAGTTGTATTGACAAGAGTTTCTATGGCGATTCCATGATATGGGACGGATGAAATTGGAGTCCAAAAGGACCCGTTATAAATCTCTTGGTCGCCTATTTTCAAAACAAAAGGCTCCCCGTAGATTACACTTTCCACTTTTAATGCTTGAATTTTCTTGACTCCTTCTTCAGTGAGTTTGATTTCGTGACTGCTCTTGTTATACCACACGATTTCGTCATCGGATATGACTAGTTCATTGTTCTTCAGAAGGTAAATCCCAAATCTCTCACTTGAGGCTCTCAGTTGATTAGTTAGGTAGAGTCCTCCAGCAACTGCGAGAACTGCAATTATTAGAATGACCAATGAGGTCTTGATTGTTTTTTCCACAATAGAGCTACTCCTCAACCTTCTCTTAACTTTTTGGGTTTGGGGTTCTCACCCACCGACCCCAAATGGACAACCCACATTAGACAACCCTAGATTGGACAGAACCCGCTAGGGAACCTTTGAAAAGCCCCTGGAGGTACGCTGAGGGCGGCCGGTCGCGAAGATGAGGCTGGAGACTTTCATGAGCGAACTTCATGGTTCTCTGGCTAGGAACATGCCCCTCTGCAGGATACCGAGCAAGCTGCGCCTGAGCTAAAGCCCGACTAGAGAAAGACCACTAGTAGGACAGCTCCTCAGGGTCGACTCTTTTGATGCCCCTTATCCGATCATAGACGGTATCCGTGGAAGCGATACTGTGATCCGGGACGTCCTTACTTAAGGCAGTCGACGCATAAATGGCGTCGAAAACTGATGAGATGTCGTAGGTCTCCATTACGTTGAAAGCAGAAAGATATGTCTCGACACTCGCCCTAATGAAGCTCAGATTCTTCAAGGTCGACAGTTTAGCCTCGTTCGCCAAGATAACGGTGATCGGAACGAAACCAGAGAAGACATAGTAGAGTTCATGGAAGACCTCTGTTGATACTTGGACCCGTCCTAGCTTCCCCGCCTCGATCGAGCGGAGAAGCCGCGACGCGATGTCTTTCAGCCAGTCTTCACGTTTCAAGTAGGCGATGAGGATGTCAGATTCTAGGAGCATAGCTCAACCTCTCAGAGTTGCTTTCTTCTTCGAGCTCTCTGAAGAGCGTCTTCCTTCGCGATCCCCTCAGCCCTTTCTCTTAGCTCCTTGACCCCTGCTGAAACATCGATCTCGATGACCTCTTTGGGGACTGGAATCAGAAGAATCGAATTCCCCTGTTGGATCATTATCGCTTGATCCCCTTCGAAGGCAAGGTCCTTGGGGATATAGACCCGCCTCTGGGAGTCAACGGCAACTACAACCATGCACAGACCAAATATGAGGCGTTGCGGTTAGAATTAAGAATTTCGGAAGAGAATGGGGGCCGCGGATGAAACCGCCGGGACTCCCATTCGATGCCTCGTCCTCGCCGGCCGGCAAGGTGAGGCAGGCGGCCTTAAGTAGGCGCGTCGAAGGCCTGAGCCTAGGCTTTCTTCTCCTCTTGTCCCGGGGCTGTCTCGGCGGTCGCTGGGGCTTCAGGTGTCACCGAGGTTTCAGCTTTGGGCTCCTCGAACTCTATCGGTTTAGGCGGAGGCGTCGTAGCCATCGTCCAGCCGATCCAGGCTAGGATGGCGAGTATGCCTACGACGCCGACTGTGACAGGTATGACGAGGGCCCACCACCAGAGCGGCTGGCCGAGGAAGGCGCCCCCGGCAAGGTAAAGGTAGGCGTAGAAGAGGAGTAGACCGATGGACGCGACCAGAATGAGTGCGCCGATAGCTTGGTCCTTAGCCATCCCCTAAGCCCTCTCGTTCCCAGATTCAGCAAGCCTAACGAGATATAAGCTTTCTTTCGAGAAGCCCCATCGTAGTGGTTATATGATGGAAACACGCCAACCTGCAGCAAGGAGGTGATTTGAGACTTGGCTAGGTACTTGGTAATCTGGCGTCAGAACCCTGTGGCTCCATGGCCTACAGATCCCGCGGAAGGCTTGAAGCTCACTGAGAGCATGTGGGCTGGCATCGACGCATCCATGAAGAAGGGTCAGATCAAGGACTACGGTGCCTTCCTAGATGGCAGGTCCGGCTACGCCATTGGTGAGGGAGATCCTGCAGACGTCCTTAGAAGCGTCGGCATGTTCATGCCATTCGTTATCAGCGAGGTACATGAGGTAGTGCCATACGAAAAGGAGAAGGAGGCCTGGAGAGACGTCTACAAAGCCTGGATCAAGGCGAGAAAGTAGCCGCTCTTAGACGCAAAGCCCTCCTTTTTCTTTTAGAGGAGGTGTGAAACCCGAGAGACTCACGCTAGCTAGGTCAAGGGGATACTGCTCGAGGCCTAGGAGCGATGTGAGGAGGGCCTTCAACCCCCTAGTGTCGGTCGAGTAAAGCGTTAATAGACGAGTTGCTGGTCGGGGCGCGGGTTGGAGATACGTTGGGTCCCGGGCGGAGACTGAAAGCCGCCTTCACGGCCTTCGTCGATTACGATAACACGCTTCACGACACAGACTCCAAGTACATCGCGGCGTTTGAAGGCTACCTAGGCATGAGCGGCAGTGAGTTCCTAGCGATCTACACGAATAAGATTCACAGGGAGATCGTGCATCTCAAGTATCCTGATAGGCATGATGACCTAGACTTCCACGGCAGACTCGTAGCGCAGCACTTTGGAAGGCCTAAGGATGAGGACCTCATCTCCGAGCTTAAGGCAAGGTTCCATAAAGCCGAAGAGGAATGCGTAAGGAATCCGCTCTTTTTCGCTGATGTCGGAGTCTTCCTTGAAGGGCTGAAGCAAAGGGGCTTCAAGGTCTGTCTGACCACAGGCGAAGACTCGCAGGCTAAGGCCGATGCCTTGAACAAGGCCTTTCCAGGCGGGTACTTCGACCATATCTTCGGCGAGCGGGAACTCGGCGTCCTCAAGACGGAGCCCCAATACTTCATCCAAGCCCTAGAGCTCTCAGGCTCGGAGCCGGCTTCAACCGCCACAGTAGGCGACGCCCCTTTAACAGACATCAAGCCCGCTAAGGCCGTAGGCATAAGGACGGTCTGGTTGAACAGGCGAGGCCTCCCTATGCCTTATGAGGGCCTAAGCCCCGACTACGAGGTCAGAAACCTCGTGGAGGCCTGCACGGCCCTCGAGAAGCTGGCTGCCCTAAGCCGGGCCTGAAGACCTCGGCCAGCTATGAGGCTTTACGGCCCGTACGGGACCTCTGTTGCAGCGACTAGAGACCACTGGGGGATCCAAGCATCCTGTAGCTCCTCCTGGTCCGCGAGAGAGGGATACTGGGGTTCAACGATGATCCATCGACCCTTACTAAGCCCGTAAGAGGCCAGGTCGTCGAACGCGTAGTAGCGGTATCCGTCAAGGTTTTCGAGGTGAACGAGGAGCATCGCGTGGCTTTCAAGAGTCTTGTTCATGAAGAGCCCTACCGCCGCTTTGACCCCGCTCTTCTCGCACATAGCAGCCTCGAGGATCGTGAAGCTTGTACAGTCGCCTGACCTGAAGGTCAGAGTCTCCGTGGGAAACCATGAGCGGTCTGAACACCTACGTTCGTAATGGATGAGGGATGAGGCGAACCTCATGATCTTGTCGACCTTCACGGTGCTGTTATCGGTGGCGGTTACGTTTGCGAACGCCAACGCTCTCGAGACTATGCGGCTGCTCGTTTCATAGCTGCGCTCGCCAGTGTAGTTGTAATAGCCCGAGCTAGCTTCGAGGCTCGGCCAGACAGGGTTCCCGACATCGTGCGCAGCCTCTTCCGCCGCCACGTTCGCGGAAAGCTGGTAGTAGTTAGGAAGAAACTGCCACCCCTTCCCTCCAACTTTGGAAGACACATAGTCGTAGTAGCTCGCGAGACTCACGCCGATGCTCAGGCCCTGCCAAGTTGAGAGCTCGCGCTCAGCAGCCGCCTCCTGGGCCTTTAGCGACCCGCACTCCTGTTGAAGCGCCGAAACCTGCACGGCTAAAGCCGTAATGTTGTCCTGTGCGGCAACGAATTGAGCCGATAGGTCACGGTACAGACCGTCAAGAACCACGTAAGTTTCGTTCAACGTCTCGAAGCTTCTCCTGAGCTCAGTATTCTCTGCTACGACGCCTGTGTGGGCCTCTTGCAGAACGCCGTAGTCAGCCAGCAGGCGTGTGTGCTTTGAGCTGAGGGTTAGATAACTCTCCTCCATCCGCGAGTAGTTACTGGAAAGCACCCTGTACTCTTCAAGGAGGCTGTCCCGCTCTGAAAGCAGCGCTCGGTTCTCTTCCCTCGCCGCCTCAAGCTCAGACCAAACACAGAGAAAGGCAACGGACAACACTACAAGAGCCAAGAGAAGCACGAGTAGTCTGCTTGACGACCTGCTTGCTGGTTTCATATGCATGCGCCTAGCCGCGTGATACGTCGCGGCAACCGATCAGCGGCTTCCTCGATTTCTCACTTACGCCTTCACAAGAGCATCGTCAGCCCCGGAGGAAACTGGAGGGGTGCTCCCGCGCCCTCATAGGGCAGGCCTATGAATGGGGCAGAGCTGGAGTGTGCTCCTGCTCTTTATGGTCTAGACGGCTTTGTTCCTTTTTCAGTCTCTTAGCATGAATCTCTCGACTTGGCCCTTCGCCCTCTCCCTCTTCGCTTGATGTTCCTCCAGGAATCTCACGACTCTCTCAGCTAGGTCCTTCTTGTGCTCACCGGCGAGGATCTCGCCTCTCCGTTCCTTCTCGAAGATCTCCTCGACCTTCCCGTCGTCTTCCTCGAAGAAGTGATAGTAGTATTGGCATACGGTGCAGACCTCGGGGTTTCCGCCGAGCTTTCGTTGAAGCTCCGCCGTGGGCTGTTGACCTGTGAACGCGTTCGCTATCTTCTTCGCCGCGACCTCGGGCGGGTCTGTCGTGTAGACCGCGGTGCTTGGGTCGCTGGAGCTCATCTTGCCTCCTCTCCCCAGTCCAGGCATGAATTTGCTGTGAATGATCGCTGGCTTATGGTAGCCCAGCTTCGGTAGGACATCTCGGGCGACCCTGAAGTGAGGGTCTTGGTCCACAGCTAGGGGTATAAGGCATGGAACGTTCCTTCCCTGCCTTATGGATTCTAGGAACGCCGGGACGGCTTGGATGCTCGTGAAGAAGATCTCGCCTATGTTAGACTCGTTTGTGAAGCCGAAGACTGCCTTCGCGGTGGAGAACGTGATCCGCTTCGCCACCTTTATCGCTTGGTTGTACAGCGTCTTCGCATACTCCGTGTCGAGGAAGATGAAGGTCCTCTCCGGGTTGAAGCCTAACGCGATTATGTCTAGGATGTTATCGTAAGCGTAGCTTCGCGTGTCCTCCGTGTTGAGGTCGTCTCTGAAAAGGTATTTCTCGTCGTCCGTTATCTGGAAGTACAGCGCCGCGTCGAACTTATCCTGAAGCCACTTGACGAACCTCCATGTGGCTAAGTGACCTACGTGGTTGCGGTCTGAGGGCCCCCTACCCGTGTAGAGGCAGAACTTGTTCCCTCTATCGTACTCGTCGAGGAGCCAGTCGAGGTCCCTGTGAGCGAAGAATATCCCGCGCCTCAACGCGTAGTGCAGTTCCCCCGTGTAGCCCCTAAGCCTCTCTAGGACGGCTTCGTCCAACGGGCTTAGACCAAACTGTTGAATCAGCTGCTCGTAGTCAACCTCGCCCTCGACTTCCCAAGGCGTCACGACGAAGCCTTGACGCTCCACCAGGCCACCGGCAGCCCCAAGATAGCCGTTTAGAGATAAAAGGGTTCAAAGGCTGCACGGCTGCCAGGGGGAACTTAGGAACACGCTAGGACCTCTGAGGCCAATCGCCCATTCGGCGCAGGCTTGAAGCCAGACCCTAGAAAGGGAGAGAGCGCGCGAAGACCTTCTCACGCTTCCCTTCAGAGCACAACCATGATGCTTCAGAGGGGAAGAGGCGAGCAAACCCTTAACTTTGCATCTGGCAAATTCCCATGCTTGGAGGTGAAGATATGCCACCGCATTGTGATACGATGGATGGACCTGTTGTCAAGGCTGCAAAAAGGGCTTTGGAAACGGGGAATGTCAACCTCATACTTCCTTGGGTGCCGAAGAAGGCTGAGGCTGAGCTGAAGGAGGCGTTTGAGAAAACTCTTCGTGCGCGGAAACTAGGGGAGGAAGCTATGGAGCTTGCCGACTATTGGTTGTTTGAAACCACTGTGCGTTTACACAGGGAGGGAGAGGGAACACCTTACACCGGGCTCAAACCTGCAGGACTGGACTGGGGGCCTGTACTGCCCAGGGCGGAGAAAGCCATCGAAGAGGGGGATGCGAAAGAAGTGATACACTTCCTATCACATGCTGTCGAAGAGGAGCTGCAAGAAAGGTTTAGACACGCTATGGCTAAGAAGAATTACGACGAAAACAATGTAGACGCTGCAAGAGAGTACGTACAGGCGATGCTTGGCTTCGTCCTTTATTCGCACCACCTGTACACATCCGTCAAGGGCGGCGAAGTGCACGGCGAAGAAGGAATGCGCGGACACGAACACTAGCTCCATTAGGGCCTCATGCTTCAGGAAACGGTATATGGGAGACGCCAAGCGGCAACTCTAAATCTGGCGGGGCTCTTTCTAGCAGGCTGGACGGTTACGTGATGGCTGAGAGGCTTCCACTTGTCAGAGAGGTTATGACGACGCGGTTCGGGCGGATCGGGAGCGAAGAGAGGGTTTCCAAGGCTGTATCGATGCTCGCCCAGACGCCGGAGATTCAAGCCCTGATGGTCTTCAACCCGGACGGGAGCTTCAGAGGCGCCCTCACAGAACGCTGGATCATCCGGTCTCGGCTCGACCCTAGGGCTACGAAGGTGAAGACGTTGACGAGGGCTTCGCCCAGGGCTGGGCCAGACATGGCGCTGTCTGAAGCTGCGAAGCTCATGATCGAGAGCGGCTTGAAGCATCTCCCCGTCTTCGACGACGACCGTGTCGTAGGGGTCGTGAACGACTTGGCGATCCTTGAACGCGTCGTGAAGGAGACCTTCGGCAAGAGACACGTCGAGGAGTTCATGACGCGTGACCCCGTGATGGTCGGCGAGGATGAGAACGTCGGAAAGGTCTTCAGCCTCCTTCGGACTCAAGGCTTCTCTAGGCTGCCAGTCGTCCAGGGGACGAAGCTGACAGGCATCATCACGATGCACGATGTAGTCGCGAAGGTCGTCCAGCCCCTAGACAAGGTGAGGTTTGGCGAGTTCGTAGCCGAGAGGGCCAGCCCTCTGAGCACGCATGTCAAGGCCTTGATGACGAGTCCCGTCGTCACGGTTCCGCCTGAGGCGAGTTTGAAGCAGGCGGTCGAGGAGATGTTGGAACACCGGATCTCCAGCCTAGTTGTCGTCAAGGACGGCCGCGTCGTGGGGATTATCACCAAGACAGACCTCCTAGAGTCCGTCGCGAGGCTCGGAGAGGCGCCCCCAGGCGTCCTCATTCAGGTGGTCTCCAAGCTTGACAGGGAAGACCTCGAGACAGACCGGATAAACGAGGACCTAGAATCCTTCGTGAAACGGTATGGGAAGGTTCTCGGCGGCGGAGGCGTCACCGTCTACTTCAAACAGCACAGGCAGAGCTTCAGACGGATGCCCCTCGTCCACTGCCGCCTGAGGGCCAGCTCAGACAGAGGGCAGTTCTCAGCGTTCGGCGAGAGCTGGGGCGCCGAGCAGGCGCTCAAGATGGCCTTGAACAGGCTTGAAACCCAGATCATACGAGAGAAAGAGACGGAGTTCGACCCCAAGTACGCGCAGAGATTCTTCGCAGAAATGGGCATAGGAGAACTGTGACGAAGGCCATAACGTCCCGCGAATTAGGCTCTTCTCCAGAGTCAATGAGCGATCGCTTCCAGCAGCTCCTCTACTCCGTACAGGAGGGCTTTCGCGAAGGCTCCGTCATGCCTGTAGGCGTCCATGTGGTCGCCAGCTGAGTAGTAGGCAGTGATGATACGACCGTTCGCCAGGCGTATGGAGCTAGGGTAGCCGCAGTCGGGCCCCGGCCTGTCATCGGCGTAGACCGACTCACGTGTATGATCCCAGGTGTGGCCACCATCATGGCTGAGGAGGCCTCGGACGCCGTAGGGCGGATGCCTCCGTCCATACGTGAGGAGGACGCAGTCGTCGCTGAGGGATAGGAGATCTCCAGGGTGCTCCGAGGCCTCGGTCACCTTCTCAGGGCTCGTCCATGTGTAGCCGTCATCCGTAGAACGGCTCGTGGAGACCGAGGCGCGGTCCCCTTCAGACCTTAAGGCAGCTAGGAGTTCGCCGTTTCCCAGCCTGGCGAGGCCTGCCTCGTTGAAGCCGGGCGCTATGAGGGATGGGTCGTTCCAGGTGGCTCCATCGTCTCGCGACCTGAGGACGTACGAGAAGTCGACTGTTCCAAGCGGAGCCTTCCTCTCCTCGCTTACGAGCCCTGTCCTCTCGCTGTAGATGGACATGAGGAACGTACCGTCAGGTAGAGCGACGACCTTGCCGTACGGGGACCGGCCTCTGAAAGGCTTGAGGCTTAAGGGGCGCGGCTGCTCCCATGTCTGGCCGGAGTCCTTCGACCGCGTGACGTAGGTGTCCACCCTGCCCAACGCGGGACTGTATCGTCCGCTTTCATCGTAGCTGCCTTGGTGATGGTAGGCAAGTATGAACGCCCCGTCCCGCGATAGGCCCAGAGCCGGGTTTCTATCATCCCACTCGCTCCGGACAACCGTCACTGGCGGAAGCCAGGTCTCCCCGCCGTCCAGCGACCGAAGGAGGTCAAGCCTCCCCCCTATGCCCAGGTGGCCTGCTCCGCCGCGGACGATCGCTACGACCTCGCGGCTTGACAGAGCCGCCAAAACAGGGAAGTAGCCTCCATCCCTTACCATGAGGGCTTCCTTAGACCGCGTGAGACATCTCACGCCGACACGTTCTCGCCACTCCCGAATGGAAGCAGCCACTCGGACACCTCTTCAAGGGGCTATTCTTCGAAGACGTACTTCAGCGAGTTGAACTGCCTCTTCAACTCCATCGCATCCTTTCCGACGCTCTCAGGGCTTTCCCCGTTCAGGAGGCGTGAGAACAGCTCGGCGACGGAGGCCATCTCGCTCTCCTTCATGTCCCATCGGGTTAACTCTTGAGCGCCAAGCCTACCATCGGTGTCGACGATAATGTTCGCCTCCTCCAGCCTTTTCGTGAAGGCCGCATAGTCCATGCCTACCGCGTTCGCCACTGCCCCTGTGTCGACGAGCACCTGATGGCTTCTCGTGTAGCCCAAAGCCCCATACCTTACTGGGAAGCCTCCTTTGTCTAGGCTCCGGGCAAGAGCTTGAGCGTTCCTGACGACTTGCTCCGCGTAGGTTCTTCCAAAGGCGTCAGCCTCGGCGAGGGCCTGAGCTAAAGCGGCTATTCGATGCCAGTGAGGGTTATCCATCACGTAGAACTCTAGGCTCGCGTCCACCTTGGCGTCTACGTCATCGTTGTCCGTTAGGATGAGGCCGCCTTGCGGACCGAAGAACGACTTATGCGTGCTCCCGACGACGATGTCGACGCCCTCCTCCAGCGGGGCTTGGAACTGGCCTCCGGCTATCAGCCCTAGAATATGGGATGCATCGTACCCCAGATAGGCGCCGACGCGATTGCACGCCTCTCTGACCCTAGCGAGATCGTAGGGGAAGAGGATGAATGAGGCGCCTAAGACCACCAGCTTAGGCTTCTCCGCCTCGATTCTCCGCTCGCAACCATCGTAGTCAAGGTTGAACGTGTTCACGTCGAAGGGTAACGTGCCCACCCTAAGCCCAAGCTTCTTAGGCATGTAGTCAGGCGTGTAGCCCCCGTAGCCACCGTCAGCCTCGCTCGTCGAGAGAAGCCCATCACCCTGCTTCGTCAGCGCCAGGAGCATCGCCATGCCCGCTATGTGGCCTGAAAGCGGCCTGAGGCATGCATGCCTAGCCTCGAAGACCTTGCAGGCCAGCTCTTCGCCCATCTGCTCGATCTTCTCCATGAACCTGCCGCCTCGATAGAAGCTGCTACAGTAACGGTTCCCGAGGTCTGAGGCAAGCAGCGCCCTGACTTGATGGCTTGCCGAATTCTCCGAGGGGATGAGGTTCAAGCACTGGTCTAGCCTCCACCTTTCATGCTCTTCAACAAGGCCTGTAAGACGGGCTCCCAAACCCTCTCGACACCTCTAGAGACAACTCTGAGACTTCAAACACCCGGCGGTTAATGACGCTTTGCCCTTCCACTGGGCCGTTGAAGAGCCGTCCCAGAAGCGAAGCCTTAAGGGTTCTCGGCTCCTCCATGAGATACTTGACGAGCCCACCCAGTCAGGGCCGTCTTCTCTTCTTCACCCATCCGAGAACCGCGGCCACGCAGAGAACAGCGACTCCAACAATTAGATAAGTCCAAGGGATTTCCTCGCCTGCTGTGAACGGCCTTATTCTCACGTCCTCGTTCGAGATGCTCACGGACTGTATAGGCGGGATGACCGAGCCGAAGCTTGCCAGTCCTTGATCTTCGGCGAGGTTCACGACTTGTATGACCAGGTTCTCGGTCGTCGCGAGCTTATGTAGCCCCTGCCACAGCCTCAGAGGCTCATCAACCTTGACGCTGAGCCTTAACGTGTCATCTACCGTTACCGTAGCGTCACTCTCGGAGAAGACGTAGGTCTCCCCGACGGGCACGTAAAGGTACGCGGTCTGGCCAGCTCTAAGCCCTGTGAAGCCTACACCACCGTCTAGAGCGTCATCAGTTTTGAACATCAACATCATCGGCTGGCCGCTTTCGACGAAGAGATGGGCCACCTCCTTCGGCGGCTCGAAGAAGAAGCTTCCCGCCTTGACACCTGTATCGTTAACGAGCTTCCTGTTCTGGAGGTCAAAGACCTTCATGCGCGCTTCCTCACCGCTCGTGGCTATGAAGGTGACTGAGGGGAACCATCCGAGCCCGACGCCGCTTCCATAGAAGTGCTTTCCTACGAAGCCGCCCTCCACGGCGGGATAGAAACATGAGGCTCGCCCATGCCTCACGTGGCCGTTGAAGATAGTCCATAGGGCGAACGACTGTAACATGACGTTACCTGTTGAGACGAGCCTATAGACCCGGAAGGGCGTCAGCGATAGTTCCTTAACCTGGTTCACGGGGAGCTGGAAGCTAGAGACCTTCGTGCCGTTGGCGTCCTCTATGGTTACCTCTGAGTCCTCGACCGTGTATATCCTGTAGGGCAACCAGCTTTGCTGGAGCATCTTGCTCTCGACGTCCATGAAGATGAACTCTTTACCCACGTATCCTCCTTCCACGCTCGTGTAGAAGGTGCTGATCATCGCTTCACCCTCCTCCAAAGGGGTGCCTCCGAGAAGCATCACGGTGACAGGCTTGTTTGCGACCACCTTGAAGAAGGTCCCTAGGGTAAGCCGTAACGTAACGTGTTCAAGCTTGTCAAGGCTAACGTCCCTTAGCAGACCCCTGGAGGAAAGGTCGTAAACTTGGCAACGCGTATCGTCCACGTTCCCTAAGAGCACTAGGATGGCCTCGGATGCATTGTACTCAAGTCCTCCCTCTGCGGTTCCGAACATACCGCCCCAACCTCCCGCCAAAAGGGCTAGAGAGGACCTGTTGTAGAACACTCTAAGGGGAGCGAACCCATAGTAAACGTATTCGCTGTAAGCCTCGCGGGCGGAGGCTGAGAAGGAGACGTAGGGCGTTCTGACGAAAGCCTCGTCTAGAGCTTGGATCGAGGACGCCGTCAAGATTATTGCTGAGATAACGCCTAAGAGGGCTATGGAATGCCTCATCCTACCCAGCCACCTCGATCGCCGAGAACGCCTCGAGACCCGTGATAAGGGTTCTACGACAAATATAGGACTTGCTTCGGAAGCCTGCCTCGTACCTTCGAGAAAGGTATGGGCTCAGTTTGGGCCCAGGGTACAGCGGCGAACGCCCTCGCCCTTAAGCAGCCCTATGACGCGGGCAAAGAGTTGGCTAAGCCTTGTCTGAGATGAGTGGTGGACGGGTCCCGCTAGGCAGGTTGACAGCTGTCGCTGAAAGGTCACTCGACAGGTGGAAAAAGAGTAGGGAGGCGGTTGGGAGCCCTTTAAGCTCCCTTCGCGGCTTTGACGCCTTCCTCCGT
>CAYRUY010000054.1:0-12676 GCA_964427455.1 uncultured Candidatus Bathyarchaeia archaeon
CGCTGGCGACTTTGAAGAACGACCCGTTAGGAAGCTGAACGACCTGCCTCTCCATCGGATTAACCGTGAACTCTCTGAGCAGAGCCTTGTCGGGAAGGCTGTAGACCCTGACCCTCGTCCCCGGGTGGTTGCCGATCAGATGGAGGCTGGCCGTCGTCATGTTCGGATACAGGTCCGTTGGTACCCGGCCGTAATAGGCGTATTCTGCCTCTCCCTGAGCCTTGCCCAGTGGGGGCGTCGACGAGAGACCTGAAGGGAGGCTGATGAGCACGAGCAGGCAAGGGAGCGCTAGGGCTTTGAAGAAGAGACCGGACAGATGCAACGCGGCGATCTTTCTTCTAGGCATCCAGGCCACACCCAGTTCGCCCTACTCGCCGTGCTCCGCTCTTAACACCTCTGCTCGCGGTACCGTCAACTCTCGATGCTTCGCTCTTTTCCCTCCCAGTCCATAAGGCTAGGTGCTGCAACTGCCTAAGGGAGCCCTATGCTAAGGTTTCCTGCCTCTTCTAAGGACTAGCACCACGACGATTATGACGACGACTGCAGCCGCGCCGGCGGCGATGTAGATCAGCGGGAGCCCCGCGGCGATGAGCGGCTTAAGCTTTAAGTCCTCGTAGGTCATGCTCATCGATTCCGCTGATGGGACGCAGACAGCCCAGTCTGTCAGCCTCATGATTTCAGGGACGGCTCCCAGCCTAGAGTAGGAGACTGGGGAGGGTCTAGGCCAGTTCGCGACTTGGATCACGACGTTCTCCGAGCTTGAGACCTTATGGTAGCCGCCCGTAAGCGGGATGTACCCATCGGCGGGAAGTTTGGTCTGAACGTCGTCCACGGTGACCGTCGTCTCCTTGTACGCGAAGACGTAGGCTTCACCTGTGAAGATGCCGTCTGTGGGAATGTAAACGTACGCGTTCTGACCTGCGGCCAAGCCCGTGTAGGACATGCCGATGAACCTCAGCATGAGCATCATAGGCTGGTCAGCTTCAACCCCTATATGGCCTACCTTGATCTGCTCCGTGAAGTTCGACGAGGCCGCGATCTCCACATCCTCATGCTTCCTGTCGTTCTCGATGTCCACTATAGTGAGCTTAGAGCTCCCCAGGCTGGTAGCGAAGAACTCCGGGCGCTGGAAGGTACCCCAGGTCTCGACGCGTGCCATTGGGTCGAAGGCACTTCCGTAGAAGATGGTGCCTACGAAGCCACCCTTCGCTGACGGGTAGTAGGCTGTACCTGAGGGGGTAAACCCCCAGGCGAAGAAGAAGCTCTGAACCATGAAATACCCTGAAGAAGCTATATGGTATACGGTCAAGGGTGCAAAGGTGAATCCCCGCGCCTTGTTGGCCTTGAGCGTGAAGGAAGGCATCTGATTACCCTCAGCATCTGTTATGGTGATGTCGCTGTCCTCTAAGGCGTAGATCCTGTAGACTAAGCCGCCTGTAGACTCGGTCCCTGCGACCCTCCGTTGAACGCCCATGAGTATGAACTCTCGGCCCACGTACCCCCCGGTTACGCTCGTGAAGAAGGTCGTCCCATCCTGGTCGCCTGAGGAACTCCCTAGGAACTGCACCGTGGCGGGTTTATCAGCGACGACCTTGAAGAAGGTCCCATTCGGCAGGTCGACGACCCTCCTCTCCAGCCTGTTGACCGTGAACTCCGCCAGCGGAGCCTTCGCCGGCAGGGCGTAGACCCTTACGTTTGTCCCATCCTGGTCCCCTATGATGAACAGGGGAGCGCTCGTCCTGACTGTGCCTAGGTTATAGCCGACCACATCTTGGCCTACGGTTATCCCGTTTAGGTACCAGATGTCTGAGGGGACATGCCCATAGTACGTGTAAGCTCCCTGAGCCGAGACTAGGGATGTAAGCAAGCCCGACTGGCCTAGGAGGGCTACGGCTAGAAGCAAGGTTAGACAACCTACTGCAGACCGGGCCAAGTCAGAGCAACCCCAATCGTTATCGCTAAGCTAAGCCCTTTAAAGGCTTGCGATCCTTCGTTCACTCTAGCGACCACTTCACCACGGTGTTCAATGGAAGCTAGAAGAGCAAGAAGGTGAGACGCCCTCGATCAGCCTTATCAAGGGAACTGGACCCAAGACAGCAATCTGGTCATGGCTCTGCGCAGGACGGTCTGGGTACGGATGGCAGTAACATCTTTGAGGACGCTCACCTTGTGGACATTGACCGTAGCTCTCTTGGTAGCCAATGCTAACCTCTTTCTCCAGCCTCAGCACGGACTCGCCTTGCCGGCGTCAGAAGAGGTGTACACCTACTATGGCCAAGTGCCACCGAGGCTCTACAACAACTGGACGTTCCACGCGGATATGCATCAAGCCAACTGGACTGGAGAGTGGTGGAGGCTCGAAAGCATCAGGAGGGAAGGCTTCGTGGGGGTCCTTGGGAACGAAGATGGGACCCGTATCCGAGTCTACTCGCTTCCGGACAAGAGCCTTGTCATGGAGGCGACGGTGAACAGGTTTGAATGGGTTACGGCCACGCTGCCTAACGGTTCGTTCTTCAAGGTTACCACGGATAAGCCTGCAACCGTGATGCTTCTGGGCAGTAACCAAACGATTCAAGGACCCTACAGCACGTTCTTCACGAGCACGAGCGGCCGCTATGCCGATAAGGAGTTCGTCTTCCCTTACCTGATGCCCACGCTCTGGACAGCCGCGTGGGGAGACCTTCCCTACAAGCTCTTCGCCTTGGAGGACAGCGAAGTCACCATCTGGGACAGGAATGGAAGCAAGGCGGCGGAGTTCAAGCTTCAAGCGAATAGAGTGGAACAGCTCAGCTTGAAAGCTGGAGAGGCCTATCGCCTTGTATCCACGGGTAACGTGATGCTTCAATCCTTCTGGGCGGGGACTTGCTTCTATCCCGCAGTGGAGGGCGGCTTCCTAGGGGAGAGATTCCACGGAGCCTCAATGAGAACCGAGTACTGGGGGGTAAGCGCTACTTATCAGACGCAGCCAAGCTTCACTTTGACCGGTATGGCGGAGTCCAGGATAACTGTGGCGGACATCGAGAATCGCCGGAAGTACGCTGACATGAGCGTCGCGGCCAAATCGAATCTCTCGACGCAGATCACCACCACCGAGATAGTGGTAGAGAGCGAGAAACCCCTGTTATTCCTGTACGAGAACAGCGGCATAACCTTTGTAGGCTTGGCCGCGGACGAGACCGTTTACATGGAGGTGCCCGTGGGGGAAGCCTACATATTCGCTCAAACAGCGACCAACTTACAGCTCGACGATGTACGCCTGAGGCTTGACCAAGACCGGATCCAACCGCTTCCGAGGGGATATCACACCTTGTCTGCGGACCAGAATATCCTCATAGAGGTCGTGAACCTCACCGACGACCAAGGCTTCACCGGCTTCGGCTCATGCATCCCATCGGTCGAGTCAATCAGTGAGGTGAATCAAGGCCTTACGCTGAAGCCTCCCATACCTGAGGAACTACCCTGGACCTACGTCGTAGCAGCCGCCGTTATCGTCGCTGTTTGCTTGATTGTCGTCTTAAGGCTCAGGTCTCGGAGGCCCGGTTCAGGAAAAAGCCCTGGGAGTTAGGCACGCCGGCGGATAGGCTCAACCGCGGCGCTCCGTCTTAGGCGTGGGCGTTGCGACAAGGAGCCCAGCCTCCGGGATGGTGAGATCTAGGTCTATGCCGCCATTCACCGCGTTCGCACCTTCAACGGCGACTTTCAATCAGATGATTGTAGATCGTAAGAGCGTATTCCCCGCTTGCCGGCTCGATCCTAGTATGAACCCTGTTGTCTGCTGTCGCCGGTCGAGGCACTCTACGAAGGGCATAGAGCGGTTCGCAGAGGCGATGTATCCGAAACCCCACTGCAGGCTGACCCGCGCGAGTTGACCTTCAAGAAGCATATGAGGCATCCACACACGCTGCATATCTCTCAGCGGGGTACGAAGCGTAACCTTGAACTGCCGTAGCTCGAATCCCGCTCCACCTTTCGAAAGGCCGACCGAGACGAGATGGATCCCCTCGGCCTCCTCACGAACCGCGACGTGAACCCGAAACTCGTCCCAGGCGTAGACGCTCGTGACTGAGCCTTCTATCCGTCCCTCTTGGAGTAGGCACCATTCTGGCGCTCCGTCCTCTCCGACATCGAACTCGAACTCCAAGTCGTTCCCCGACACCGACAGCCTGATAGCTTTCCTCTCATCCATGAAGGCCGCCTCCTGTTCTCCTAAGCAGCATCAAGCCCACACATGTCCCGTGGGGTGTTAGTCACCCTAAGCGGCGTCAAGGGACGCGTTCGCGGAACCAGGGCGCGAGGTTCACTCGCGCATCCCTCCCCTTAGGGTGATACAGGTAGTCCATGGCTGTGCCTCTTGCGCGGGTTATTCCCATCCATTCGACGAGGCCGGCGAATCTTCCGCCAGCAAGGCCGTCTGCGGCCATCGCGTAGCCCTGAGCCGCCTCCTTAACGGTCTTAGCGCCTTCAAGCCAGCCGACGCTCCTGACAGCGGCGAACCTTGAGAGCCTCCTTTCCAGCTCCTCGCTGAGCTTCGGAACCCTCGTCCACCTGCCTGACATAAGGATCTCCTTGGCTCCGGGAACCGAGACGGTCATGGAGGCAACGCCCTTCTCTACGCCTTCGATTATCGCTTGCCACGCGTCGGCGCACTCCTGTTCGTCCAAGTGCTCCGCTATCTCCTCGAGGGAGCCTCTGCCCGTGATGGAGACGCCGCCGCCCGTGAAGATATCGGCCTTCTCCCAGGTTCCGACGATCGCGGCGAGCTCAGCGTCCATGCCACCCATCGAGAGGAAGCCGGGGCCGCCTGTGGTTCCGCCTATGCCATCCACGATCTTGCCGCCTTCGACGCCTATGACCGCGTTGTAGCCGAACCCTGATTCTACTTGGATGAAAGAGACCTCACCGTACGGGATGCCCAGCCGCCTAGACTGATCGTGCACCCCAAGGACCGCGGCGCACATCTTGTCCACCGTCCCCATGTCCATCTTGTTGATCTTCCTGTACCTCGGCACCGTCGGAAGCTCTATGACGCCAGGTATGTAGCAGACCGGAAGCCCTAGACGCTTCATCTCCACCTCAAGTCTGATCATCGCCGAGTAGACCATAATCCCGAGTTCCCGCCGCTGCAAAGCCGCTTCGAAGTCCTCGCGTTTCAACAAAAGCAGGATGGTTCTCATGAACTCGCCGGGGTTCTCGACGTCCCGCAGGTATGTTACCTCGACGCCGTAGCCTGAGGGGCCGACGATGAGGTCGACGGGCTGCGCACGCTCTATGGCTTCAAGCATCAGCTCAGGCTTCTCTGCGAGCTCCACCGTGTCGATGACGGCCTCAAAGTAGACCTGACCGCTCTCCAACCCGCAAACGTCGAAGCTCCTCGTGCCCGGGTCAATCCCGATGGCTCTGACCATGCAACAGGATCGAGTAGGCTTGGATTTAACCGTAGAGGGGGGAGAGCTAGCCCGCTCTACGCCCTCGCGCTGGAGGAAGCGATCTGTCAGAGTTCTCTTCCCGCCTTCGCGAGGTCAGATTGGAAGGGCCCTAGGGCTGTCCTTGAGAGGCTTTCCCCGCGAAACGCTCGGGTTGCCCTTCAGGAGGGCATTGCGATCTCCTTATGTTCCAAGAGCACGGCCAGAGCTCGGCATGGCTCCCCGCGCCTGAAGCTGTTCACGACGAACATGCAGTCTGGGCCCATGTAGCACCGGGCGCACACGGCTCGAATCTTCTGCTGCTGAGAGGGGTCAAGTTGCTCAATGTTCATTCCCCATCGCCTCGGGAACGTCTACTCGCGTGGAGCTAGGCCCAAGGATTCCTTAAACGCGTGTAGCACTGCCACAAACATGTTTGACATCTGATTCTTGCCCTTCTAGGCCTTCTCTTGGATAGGGGAGTCGACATAGCTATATGATGATCGTCGCTGAGTAGATAAGCTTCTCCATGGTTGGCCGTGCCTGAAACGGGTGCACGCCTAGAACGTGTTTGAGCGACGGCCAATCTGCAGACCATCGCTTCGAGCACTTCACGTATCTGGTTCAACACAGCTGGCAAGCCTCGCGGCATCTTTCGGCTCGAAAAGGAGATATATGGGTCTCTGTGAGCGAGCGTTTGGAGAGACGCCGGTTGATCGAGTCATACAGCTTCGGCCGGGTCGTCGTCGATGGGAGGGCTTACACAAGGGACATCATAATTTTACCTGACAGGGTCTTTGATGGTTGGTGGCGGAAGGAAGGCCACAGGGTTGAGGTTGAGGACCTCCAGGAAGCTCTCAAAGAGGAACTTGAAACGCTCATCATCGGCACGGGCTACTATGGCTACGTAGAGGTCCCCGTAGAGACGACCGAGTGGGTCAGGTCTAGAGGCGTGAAGCTTGTGGTCGCCAAGACGGCGGAGGCATGCGAGGCCTACAACAGGGTCTCCCGTTCGAGCAGGGCTGCGGCCGCGCTCCACCTAACCTGCTGAGCCTCCTCTCTCCGTTTTCCGAGAGCGCACGTTGGGAAAGCTCAGTATATGCACTCGAAGCGGCGCTGACGGGCGTTATGCCTTCAGGATAGCACGCCGGGCTAGGACGCGCTCCATGAGGGGTCGCATGCCCAGCTCTCGCGATATGGCCAACGCCTCGTCCAGTAACTTCGTTGCTTTATGCTGGTCCCCGGGGCTGTTGCGCTGTAGCAGGGCGTCGGCGTAGTCGCAGCACGTCCAGGCCAGTTCAGGCCGGTAGCCTGCTTTCCGGCAGAAGGCGAGCGCTTCATCGAAGTGAGCCATAGCCTCGTCAAGCTTTCCAGCTGTCTGGGCCAGGAGGCCCAACAGACGTGCACTGGACACCGACAAGGTCTTAATGACGCCCGATGGAAATTTGAGGGTGGCGTAATGTTCTGCCGCCGCGTCGGCATCACCCCTTTGGATCGCGATGAGCGCCATACCCACCTTGGCCCACAAGATCTCGACAGGTGTGGAGTGTGATGACGATAGGACTCTTCCAGCAGCCATCTCAGCGATGTCAAGTCGGTCGCCGGCGCCCGTGATCCGCCCAACCATCGGTATGACCAGGGCCAAGTCGGCGGTATAGTCAAAGCCCGCGGCGTACGTCCCGTCAAGGAGTTGCTTTAGGAACGTCTCCGACCGTTCGAAGTCGCCCACCTCGCACTCCAGAAGCACCCGATCACTCCCCGTCCATCCCCAAAGACCAAGAGCCCGGTCGCTCAAGGATCTGGCGGCTCGCCAGTCACCTTCAGCGAGCGTGGTGCTCGCTTGGTACGCGCAGGCCGTGGCCAGCCGTTCACGGTCTCGCAATCGCTCTGCCGCGGCCAGACCCGCCGCCGCGTGTATCTTCGCCTGCTTCAGATCTCCTTTCGCAAGAAGGATAGCGGCTAAGTCGATGTGGGCAAGGGATTCATCCGAGGGGCTGTCGAACGATCTAGCGAGTTCTATGGCACGAAGACTCTTCTCCGTAGCCTCTTCAACATGCAGGTGACATGCGTCTACATTGCCCGAGTTGGTCAGGGCGTTCAACTTGAGGGCCACGTCGTTCTCCCGGTCAGCGATGGTCAGGGCTCGTTCGAAGGCGCGTTCGGCGCCCTCATAGTCACCTTTAAGGCCGAAGTACCTTCCAAGCGTGGACAACAGTCGCCCTGCCTCAATAGAGCCTGGCGATACCAGAGCTAGAGCCCGCTCCATAATGGGAGCCATACCCTCCCGTCCGGGCATGCCGGGGAACGTTGCTCCTGCGACAGCGACGGCATGCGCGATGTCCCGGGCTTGGACATAGAAGTCGAATGCCCGTCGCAGGTGACCTACTGCTTCCTCACCTTGTACCACTGCCGTTTCAGAGCGTCCCAGCCCGGATAGGGCAGCCGCCGTCTCCCCGTCCATCGGCTGGCCTTCCTTGGCGGCGAGTGCTCGCCCGAAGTGCGAGGCGGCCTCCTCATACGCGTAGGCACCTAGCGACCTCTCCCCGGCTAGCAAGGAGTAGCGCACTAGCTTCCCGGAACCGAGCAGCGTCTCCGCCTCTGCGAAGTGGTGCGCCAGCTCAGCTGCGTGGGCTTCAGCCTCAGGGCCGTAGAGCCCCTCCAGCGCTTGAGCAACGCGGGCGTGCAGCCGCGCGCGCCGGGTTGTAGAAAGCTCTCCCATCAGCGTCTCCTGGATGAGGCCGTGGCTGAACTGGTACCTTCCGACTGTCCTCGGCATCTCTTCGATAACCCGCGCTCCGAGGGCCTCCTCCAGCACCTCCAACAGCCTTTCCTCGGAAAGGTCGTCGATCAGCCTGTGCAGCTGTTGGAAGGTGAACTCCCTGCCGATAACAGATGCTGTTGTCAGGGTCTGGTTGCAACGCTCCGACAGGCGGTCCAGCCGCCTGCCTATCACCTCCCGGACCCCCTCGGGTATCCTGACCGTCCAGCTTTCGCGTTTGCTGACGCGCTCCGGGGTCAGCTCCTCTTCCTGCACCAGTAGCCTGACGACCTCGCTGACGAAGAGTGGGTTGCCCTCCGTCTGGGCATAGACCGCCTTGACCAGCCCCTCTGGCGGCGTGAAGCCTGTTGTAAGCTCGATGAAGCGTGCCACGTCATCCTGCGATAGGCCGCGGAGCAGCACACGTTGGAAGAGCCTTTCCCGGGTGAGTTCTCCCAGCGTCTGCGAGAGCGGATGCTTGCGCGAGAGCTCCACGTCGCGGTAGGCTCCTATCACGAGGAGCCGTGCTGTTGCCAGTTCCCGAGCGACGAACCGGAGCAGTAGAAGCGACGGCTTATCCGCCGAGTGCAGGTCGTCTAGGATGAGCGCCAGGGGCTGTCGCTCTGAGGCGTTCTTGAGGAAGGCCGCGATGGAGTCGAATAGGCGAAACCTGGCCGCCTCGGGGCTCTCAAGCTCCGGCGGCGTTTCAAGACCGGGCAGCCGTCGGCGCACCTCTGAGACGATCTGGGCGATGTCCGCCGCGCCTGCGCCCATCTCGGAACGCAGTTGCTGCGGGGTCCTCTCGCGGACGTAAGACCGTATGGCCTGCACCCAGGGCCAGAAGGAGGGCGCTCCCTCGCTCTCGTAGCACCGGCCCCACAAGACCTGTGCGTGGCGCAGCCCAGCGTAGGTGGCCAGCTCCAGCGCCGTCCGGGTCTTGCCTATGCCCGGCTCTCCTACAAGCATCACCAGCCGGCCGCGGCCAGAGAGGGCTTCCTCCAGCGCGGCCTTCAGCTCGCCCATCTCCCTCTGGCGCCCGACGAAGACGCCGCCTGCTAAGCTGTCTAGGATCGGCGCCTTCTCCTCCGGCAGCTGCGCCTCCGCCGCCGTTACGTCGATGGCCTCGAGGGCCGAGAGCACATCTGCCGCTGAGTCCGTGCGCTGCGTGGGGTCCTTGGCCAACAGACGCATGATAAGGGCTTCCAACGGCCGTGGACAGCGCGAGTTATGCCATGTCGGCGCGACCGGAGGAGTGTTCACATGCTGGCTTATGATCGCCACGGGGTCGTCTCCAAGGAAGGGCGGCCTGCCCGTCACCATCTCGTACAGCATGCAGCCCAGGGAATATAGGTCGGTTCTAGGCGTCACCTTCTCGCCCATAGCCTGCTCAGGTGACATGTAGGAGACCGTCCCCACAATCGTACCCTCCTGAGTGATACGAGGCCGGCCCATGGGCAAGGCAAGGCCGAAGTCACCTATCTTAGCCGTACCGTCCTCGGCCAGCCACACGTTGCCCGGCTTCAGGTCACGATGCACGATCCCTCTAGAGTGAGCGAACTCTAGGCCACGGCATACCTGCTTAGCGATCTCCACAGCTCGGTCTAACGAAGCCCTGTGGTCCGGCGCCCTCTCGATGAGGCTTTCCACATCGCCACCTGCCATGAACTCCGTGACCATGTAGGGCTGCTTCTCGTACTCGCCCATGTCGAAGACTGTGACGATGTGAGGATGCGAGCCCAACCTCCCCATGGCTTGGGCCTCACGGACAATACGCATCTTAGCGGAGTCATCGAGGCCCTCCGTCTTTATGAGGGCGAAAGCCACATCCCGGTCGAGGACCGTGTCGTTAGCCAAGTAGACCTTCTTCCTACCGCCCTCGCCTAGGAACTTCTTCACCTGGTAGCGACCGGCTACAAAGGAGGTCGGCGTAGGAGCCGGAACCTTCTCCAGCTTAGGAGGACCTGTTACCGGAGCTACGCCGCCTATCAGCGTGGCCCCGCACTGACCGCAGAACTTCTCGCCAGGCTCGTTAACGGCCTGACACGATGGACAACGCAGTTGAAGCGGAGCAGCACATGCAGAACAGAACTTGCGTCCCTCACGGTTCTCATGCCCGCACTTTGAACAGATCATACCCCAGCCCAGAATGGCTAGAACAACCCCTGGAATTAAGGCGAGAAGCCGAGAAAAGCGTTTCCCTCAGCCCGTTTCCCCGGAGCGGCGCTGGAAGATTGTCCTCCCGCAAGAACGGCGGATACACCAGACCTAGGCAGCTAGGCTCCGCTCTAGGCGCCTTCCCCACGGCCTGCGACTTCGATGCATGTCTCAACGCCGTCGTCTACTTCGCGTATACCTCTACGAGGTCCCGAGCCGTGATGATGCCGACTAGCTGCCCGTCCTTCTCCACGGGTAGTCGGCGAACGTGGCGCTGCGCCATGAAAGCTGCCGTTCTATGGACGCTCGTCCCAGACCTGATGGTGACAAGTGGCGCCGAAGCGACCTCTTCAACCCTGATCCTCGTGTCCCGCCCGGCGGCGATGACCTTCGTCAAAAGGTCTCGCTCCGTGAATATGCCCCAGGGCTTGCCATCCCTGACGACGATGAGGCTCCCTACGCGTTTCCTTCCCATCTCTCTGGCAGCCCGCTCAACCGCAGTACTCGGTATTGTCGTCTCAAGTCGCCTTGTCATAACGTAGTCGACCGGATAGAGGGTCTCCTCGACCGCAGGCATGGAGCGGATCAGGTCTGAGGCGGTGATGACCCCGACGAGTCGACTGTTATCGAAGACAGCGAGCCTCCCCTTCTTCGCGAGCATTGTTTGAGCCGCCTCCTTAACGGTCGCTGTTGGGCTGACGGTCATAAGCGGCGAGGACATCACATCTCGGACTCTCACCTCTTCGGCCTTGAGCCCAGCCGCGATGACCTTGCTGAGCAGGTCTCTTTCAGTCACTATGCCTGTAGGCTCACCGCCTACGACGACTATCAGGCTGCCTATGTGGCGTTGCCCCATGACCACAGCGGCCTCCTGCATCGAAGCCTCAGGTGTTATAGTCTTCACATCTCTGCTCATCAGGTCACTGACTTGCTGCCCAGCCTTGAAAAGCTCGTAAGCCCGGTCTAGAATGGTCGGAAACTCCTCGGCGATGTCGCGACCCCTACTGCTCAAGACACCATCTCCAGAACTAGTTGGGCTGCGGAAGAATAAATCTGATCCTCCGCGGTGTGCCGAACGCAGCTTAATGAGGACCTCAGCCTTTCTAAACGCGTCTGAGACATGTGAGCCTAGCCCCTCGCAGGCCTCAGATCCTTGACGAGACATCTAGCCCTATCGCGGCCGACCAGCTCAACCAGCTTATCCTCTGATTCCTTCCCTTCCCAGGCTTCTAGGACTCTACGAACGCTCTCTCTAACGCCTGGGCTTAGGTCTCTCAAGCCTTGCTCGAGCACGCGCTTCCTGCCCCTCGTCAGGTCCTCAGGCCTGTACGTTATACCCAAGAGCATCCTCACTGAACCCGTCTGTCAAGATGCCTAAAAAGCCTAGCGACCGCCATACAGCCGCATTCGATCCGTAGAACAGCAGGCCGTAGCGAGACGTGGGACGGTTTTCTGCCTTAGGGTTGGGCAGTCTCCCTCGCCGCCATGACCATCGCGATGACGTTCTCCCAAGGCGTATGCCTTACGGTCTCCCCGCCGGTGCTGAGGATGTAGCCGCCGCCCTCTGAGGCTTCCTGGATCTTTCGTCTGCAAACCTGGGAGATCCGGTCAGGGCTCTCCCTCAGCAGCGTGAAGGGAGGCACGTTGCCTAGGAGGCAGACCTTGCCGCCGATCCTTCTCTTCGCTTCGTGAAGGTCCAGCGTGGGGTCGAAGTTGACGAGGACGCGGACCCCGCTCTTGACGAGAGGCTCGAGGAGGTGGTTGAGGGCGCCGTCGCAGTGAAGCTCATGGCATATGCTCGGGAAAGCATCGTAGACTGCCCGGTAGTGGGGGAGCACGAGGGCTTCGAAGAGCCTCGGCGAGAGCATCCCGATGAAGTCGTCGCAGATCCGGACGTAGCCAAGGCCGCCGGTGACGCTCTCTCTCGCCTTGAACCATTCGATGAACGCGCGGGTGGTCTTCTCCATCAACGACTGGACCAAGCGAGGCTCCTTGTAGGCGTCGAGAAGGATCTGCGCATCACCTCGGATAAGCGAGGCTGTATCGTAGGGGCCGAGCTCTGAGCAGAAGTCCACGTTCTCGGCGCCTGCTCTGGTCTCCATGTACCTGTAGAAGGCGGTAGCCTTAGGCATCAGGCCGTCGCGGGTTGGGTCAGGCACCTCCAGCCTATCCAAGAGGCTGGCCTCCGTGGCTGACGGGTACACCCAAGGCGCATCGTCGGGCTTCCAGAGTATCCTACAGCCGAACGCGGAGGGAAGCGTCGCCACGCCGAAATCCGGGAATAACGCCGGCAGCCCAAGGAAGTCACGTTTCACGATGCTCTGAGCGTTGAACATCGTCTTCGCGTCCAAGTAGAGCTGGC
>CAYRUY010000055.1:0-12667 GCA_964427455.1 uncultured Candidatus Bathyarchaeia archaeon
TCATCCCCGATGCCTAGGGAATGGTTCGTCTAGGATTCACGCCGTATTTTCTCGCAGTCTCGTATAAGGCAAGGATCTTCTCCACGCTGATGTCTGGCTGGATGTTGTGTGTCGGGCCGAGGATCAGCCCCGTCTCGCCGATGGTTCGTATCCGTTCCTCCACCTCGCGTATGACCGCTTCGACGGTTCCGAACGGGAGCGTGCTTTGGACGCCGATCGTGCCGTCGAGGCAGAGTCTGTCGCCGTAGGTCTCCTTAACCCAGACCGGGTCCATGCATTCCGGTTGGACAGGGTTCAGGATGTCCACTCCGATCTCGATCAGGTCTGGGATTATCGGCTCGATCTTGCCGTCGCTGTGGAAGAACGCGTAGACGTGGTGGCGTTTCTTTACGCGGCGGATCATCTCTTCGTAGCGAGGTTTGAGGAAGCGCCTCCAATGCTCCGGGGAGATCATCATGCCGACCTGCGTTCCCACATCGTCCCCGTCATAGATGACATCGGCTCCTGCCTCAGCCAGCAGCATCGCCTGCTCCGTCCGGATCTCGTTCAGATGGTCAAGGATCTCCTCGACGAACCGCGGCTCCCTGTACATCTTCAACATGAACTGAGGGAAGCCCGTGAGCTTCCAAGCGACCTCGAACATGTGGTTGACGCCGCCATTGATCAGGTAATCCTCATACGCCTTGCAGGACCGTTCGACCTGAGGTAGCTGATCTACGTCGGGCTCAGGCCAAGGGTACTGGTCTAAGGGGATCTTCTGGAGGGGGTGAGAGGTGAAGGTGTAAGTGTACGTGTGGTCTGGAGACCAGATCGTCTCAAAGCCGAAGATGTCGCGGACCACTTGGCGCCCGGCGCGTTCGCCGATAACCCATCCCCCTTCTTCGCACGGCGGGCCCTCGGCTTGAAAGCCTCCCTTTAGCCCGATGCCGATGCCCCTCACGTCAATGCCTAGGGCTCTGTTCACATCTTCGTCGTCACGGGCACCAAGGCGGGCTCGAAGCTTCTCCATGGGCTCAGGTCTGATCCTGAGAACGAGAGGCACCCTGTCAGGTTCCTCAAGCTCGATCGCAGCTATGCATCTCTCTCTAGGCTTCATAGGCTTCACAGAGCGAGCGACGTGCCGAAAGCATACCGCTCGGCGTTCCGCTTTAACTGTTCCTAAATGCCGCCTAAGAGGCGAAGCGCCGCCTCGTACTCTTGGCTTCCCCGACGATCGGGATTGCTTCCCCGCACTTCATGCAGCTCTTGCCCGGACCGAGGCGTACCTCGACCGAGTCTAAGCCGTGGCGCCGGATCACGAGCTCTCCACATCTGGGGCAGTAGGTGTTCTCCAGCCTGTGTCCGGGAACGTTTCCCACGTAGGCGTAACGGACTCCTTCCCGGACGGCCTTTGCATGAGCCCTCTCTAGGTCTTCGACGCGAGTCGGGGGATTCGTGAACCTGTAAGCCGGATAGTAGGCTGTGAAGTGGAGCGGGGTCTCAACGCCTACAGAGTCAAGGTGTCTCCCTATCAGCTCCTCGAGGCATTCGTCTCCGTCGTTGACGCCTGGTATCAAGAGGGTGACTATCTCCACATGCATTCCTAGCCGCTTCGCCTCCCGCGCGTTACGCCAGACAACGTTGACATCGGCGCCGCAGTGGCGCGTAACGGGTTCTTCGCAGCCCTTCACGTCAAACTTCATCGCATCCATTCCAGCGGCTCTGAGCATCCTCAGAGCGTCCAAGGTCATGTAACCGTTTGAGACGTAGTTGTTGTAGAGGCCCTTGGCTTGAGCCAAAGGGAAGGCGTCCAACGTGTACTCGAAGAGGAGAAGGGGCTCCGTGAAGGAGACCGAGAGGCCTTCGCAGCCCTCCCGTAGGGCTCTCGCAACCATCTCTTCTGGGCTGATGAAGTTGGCAGCCTCGAGGTCAGGTGAAGACTTGGACAGCTGCCAATTCTGACACCAGGGGCATGTGAAGTTACAGGACCAGGTTGAGAACGTCATAGCGACGCTGCCAGGCCAGAAGTGGAAGAACGGCTTTCTCGAGGGAGATGGGCTCTGCCACCTCCTTTCTCGATCGGGTTAGCTGAGAGAGCGCTTATGTCGCCATAAACCAGTGTGTATATGTCTCCTTGAAGATTCTGCCTCGTCTTGCAGAACCCCTTCACGCCAGGCTCTAGAAAGCATCGTCTCTCACACAGCGCACAACGTACCGCATCTCGGTCCTCCCTCTGCCAGAGCAAGCCCCGTCTTACACAGGCATTCGACACTTTGCTTCCTGAGTCTTCCAAGTCACTCCTCCAGGTGGGGTGCGCTCGGCGTTGCCATAAACCCTCAGTTGAGCTTGACGGCGTCCAGTCGAGTTATCCTGAGCCGCAGCTCTCGGAGCCTCAGGGCCTCCAGCTGTCGGCTTTCACGTCTTCCCCTCAACCTTCTTACTGAACTCAAGTAGGATGATGCCGCGCATCGTGTCGTTCTTCTCAAGCGTGTAGCCTAAGGACTGCATGATGCCTTCAAGGTGCTCTGAGAAGAGCTCCGTGTTCTCAACGGGCAGGTAGGGTGCCACGATACGTAGCTTCACCTGGTCAACGTTCCGCACCAAGTTGACATCAGTCACGTCCCATGCGCAGGTTACCAGGCGCCTTCTAAGCATCTCCACGGGGTCCTGATCATGGAACTTCGCGAGAAGATACTTGCCATACCATTGGCCTGAGCTCCGCCATAGCTCCCGGAGGGCCTGCTTCTCCTTAGGATAGAGCTTGCCTATCAGATACGAGAGTATATCGCTGGAGGTGATGACCGCGCCGGTCTCGCGCTCCATCTTGAGCAAGGCGTAGGCGTCTACGACCTCGGGCAACGTGAGGCCGAGGTCATGCACTCTGATCGCCTGGTCGAAGATCTCGTTCGTCATCCCGTAAACTGTCTTCCCCTCCCTGTTCGAGATCTCTATGACCCTCGTCAACAGGTCTCCTCGAACCGCGACGAGCTTCTTCTCCTTGCTTGGGAGGCGTCCTCCAGCCATACCAGATACGCTCAGAAACGATCCCAGCTAGCGGCTTCGCTGCTTTTCACCTTTACGCACGGCTCGACGGAACTCCATGAGCCAGGGCCCTCTCCTTTACCGCCTTAGATCTCTCCACGGCCATCACGGGCTTGTTGAACGTCATGAGGATCACTCCTCTCGACACGTCTCTTCCTCCGGCTGAGTAGCCGAGGCTCTCTGCCACCCCCTCTAGGAAGGAGGCGAGCAGCACCGTGTAGGCCTCGGTGAAACGAGGCCCGATGCATCTTAGAGTCATAGCTTCGCTAGACGCGAGGAGCGCGACCTCTGAGCTTCCCCAGAGGAGGGCCTGTAGAACCCTCTCCACGACTTTCACGGGGTCTTCCCCAGGGAACTTCGCTGGGAAGACCTTTCCATACCACAGGCCGTGCTCATGCCACGCCTTCAATAACGCCTCCCTCTCTGCAGGGAAGGCTCTTTCAAGCAGCGGATACCAGAGGTCTTCTGCGATCACGAGTGAACCCGTCTCTCTCGCGGTCTTGAGCACCGTATAATTATCCATGATCTCCGCGATCGACTGCTTGACCTCGTCAGCCCTAACGACCTGCTGCAATGCCTCATTCACAACTCCGAAGAGCGTCAGATGCCTCTCCTGAGCGATAGATGAAACAGCATCTGCGAGGTCGGCTCTCGCAGCGAGGAACTTCCTTTTCACGTCCACCCCGCCGCTCAGGTGACGAGCGACTGTAAATAAATGTTGCCATCCGTGACAGCGCGCCCGGACCGCTCACTCCGTCCGCAGGCGCGCCTACTGCGGCGTCGGTCCACCCAACTTCAAGCCTTATAGGCTTACCCGGCGATTGAGGCCTGGGTCTTCACCATGGACGATAGCGTCAAGAGCTTCATGAACCACGAGATGGAGATGTGCTTGGCGACCGTCCGGCGGGACGGCAGGCCGCACGCTGTTCCGCTCGGTTTCATCTACGAGGCCGGGGCTGTGTACTTCCTCACCTCCGAGTCGAAGAGCGTCACAGCTCGTAGCATAGCTGTAAACCAGCGTGCTGTTGCCGTAGTTCATAAGGACGAGAGGGCGGTCATCGTCGAAGGGTCAGCCCGCTTCGTTAAAGACCGCGTCGAGATTGAGCGGCTAAGAGGCCTCTTCCTGGGAAAGTACCCCTACTGGTCTGAGCTGAAGGACCCCGAGCTGCCGGGTAGAGTGCTCGTAGAGGCGAGAGCTGACAAGACCCTGACCTGGGGAGTCTAGCCCCGGGAGGCGGGGTGCCAACACGGGGCTTCTGACCAACCTAGGCGTTTCGCGCAGGGGCGGCGAGCTCAGAAAACCTCTTAGCTGCAGCAGACGATAGCTTCGCGTCAAGGTGCTCTCATCGTTGGAGATCGTGGATGTCAAGGCGACACCGGTGGCTGTGCCCGTCACCCAGCCGGAGGTTGAGCTGGAGGCGCCGCTCACTCGGAACCTCTTCACAGCGGTTATCGTGGAACTGGTCACGGAGGAAGGCCTCATAGGAGTCGGCGAGTCTCATGCGCCGATCTCAGCTGAGGTGACGAAGCTCATCGTTGATTCGTTAAGGCCGATCCTCGTCGGCGAAGACCCGATGAACGTTGAGCCCCTGAGGAGGAAGCTGTACGCTGCGTGTAATCTCACGCATCTTCACGTTCACGCCGCGAACTGGGCTATCAGTGGCGTCGACATGGCTCTCTGGGACCTCGTCGGGAAATCCGCAGGCAAGCCACTCCACAGGCTGTGGGGAGGAGCCTTCAGGGAGCGCATACCTTTCTACGGCTCGATCGCGAGAACGAAGCCGGAGGGCGTTGCGTCACAAGCCGCGAGACTGGTGGCCGAGGGTTTCAAGACGCTCTACTTGAAGGTGGGCTTTGACCCTGATGAGGACCTTGAATGCGTAAGGTTGATGCGTGAAGCAGCCGAGTCAGCGACCGGCCGCGTGGAGGTCAGGGTTGACGCTAACCAAGCATGGTCCGCCGGGGAGGCGGTGAGGGTCATCAATAAGATGGCCCGGTATGACCCCGAGTTCGTCGACCAACCTGTTCTCATGTACAATCTTGACGCGATGAAGAGGGTTCGCAAAGCCGTAGGCGTACCGATAGCCTCGCATGAAAGCTCTTGGTCCTTCTATGACGCACTGAACGTGGTCAAGCATGAGGCCGCGGACATCATCCACATCGACCCAAGGTTTGACGCTGGCTTTACGGGCGCACGGGTCGCAGCGGGGATCGCAGAGGCCGCAGGCATGCCTGTCGTCTCCCACCACTGGGCCATGCTAGGCGTCTCTACGGCCGCGTACATGCAGCTTATCGCGTCGGCGCCAAACTTCACGCTTGCAAATCAGACTGGTTACAACTACCTCGTGGATGACGTGATCGAGGGTGGGCCGATGAAGATGCGTGACGGCTGCATGGAACTCCCTGAGAAGCCGGGCATCGGCGTTGAGCTTGACCAGACACGGCTGGTGAGGTACGCGACACGTTATGAGGAGACGGTTAAGGGCAGCGAGCTAGAGGCCAGGCTGACGCCGTATCAGCTGATGGGGTACCGCAGGTTCTTCGGCCACTAGGGAGCGTAAACACGAGAACCGCGACCGTCTCCTGGCAGATCGAGGTCAGGGGGCATGCAAGAGGGTACACTCAGCCATCGGAGTAGCTGCACATCACTACGGCTGCCCCTGCCACCGATCGGTCGCGATGGTTTGCTCATGGGCAACCTTCAAAAAGAGCGGACAAAGCCCTCGAACATGTCCACCTATGGGAGGTTCGCTATGAACTTCTCGACAACCTCTCGGATCTGGGCCCATTCAGTCTTGTTGTGGACGACGAACTTCTGCCGTCGCTTCCATGCTCCTTCCCTCTTGTTCCACAGGTAGACCGCTATCTGCTTCCTGCCGAATGACTCGACGAGGGCGACGGCTGACCACCACCTCTCAGTCTTGTAGAGTGTGGCTGCCTCAAGCACCTTCAAAGCCTCAGATATCGGGAGCTTCTCTTCAGCCAACCGACCTGCACCACTCGACAGAGTATGAATGGCCACGTATTAAAGGTGGTTGGAAGCGTCTCAAGGCTCTCTTCGTCGACCAAGCTTTTTCTCAACGAGCTAGCGGAAACCTGCTTCTCTCATGCATCGTCTCAGTTATCGCCCTTAGGCTTGGTCCTAGGATGTCGACGGGAATGTTCTCGGTTACGCCTAGCATGAAGCCCTCTCCGGGCGCGATCGCTCCTAGGAGCTCAGAGGTGTAGCTTCTCAACGCGTCAGCTCCCAAGAGGCAGATGGACTCGGGGAAGTTCATCCATATGATGAATCGGTCCCCCCAAGCTTTCTTCGCGGCGTCAGGCGGAAGGTCTCCCATCGGCGGCGGCGTGAAGGCTTCAACCACATCTATCTCCGTCTTCCCGATAGCTTCGACGAGGGAAGCGACCCTACCGTCCATGTGGACCGCGAGGATCTTACCACGCTCGTGGAGCAGCCTTGCCTGGCTGTTGTAGAAGGGTACGCAGTACTTCTCGAAGAGCTTGGGGCTTGTGACCACGCCGTTGATGTTGTCGCCGCACCACATGATCTCCGCTGGCGAGTCTGCCGCTATCTGATAGAGCTCCCGCTCCTCTCTTTCGATCGCCTGTAGCAGCTCGTTGAACTCTTTCGGATGCCTGTACTGGTCTATGGCCCATCTGGTATAGCCTAGTAGCTCGATCAGCATCCTCTGCAGCGGGGAGCGGCCGACCCATGCTACGACGACGCCATCACCGCCGAGCATCCTCTGGGCCTCGAGCAACGCCGCGTAGTCAGGCCGATAGACGGTATCCTCGACGATGAACCTAGCAACCTCGTAGTCTGCCACGCCCTTAACCATGTGCTCAACAGTCCAAGTTGTCCCTACGACACCCACGTCCGTTCTGTGCTTGGACGAAATGCTTCCTACGGGCGTGTGGTAGGTTCTCGTAGTCACCCCTGCTTCCTCGGAGACCTCAAGCTTGACATGCGGCGTCTCAGCCTTGCAGATGGGACATGAGACCCAGAGTCCCAGCCCGAGGTTTCGCAACTCTCGTTCAGCCTCCCCCCTAGGTAGCAGCCCAGAGTAGATCGTCCAGGGAACGCGGTCGGGCCTCTCATGGTGGAGAGCGGCCATTATCCTCTCTTTCGCGTTCATTCCCTAGCCTCGACCCTCGCTCGATCCTTGACCTGATAAGCTTTTGAGCCCTACCCCATCCGGGCTCACGAGGCCTCTACTCTAGGTTAGTCAGCTTGTCCGCTGCGTCTCTATCCGCGTAGGCCGCCACTATCTCGCTCACGTAGAGAGTGTGGAAGCCTCCTCGAGGATAGACACTTGCTATCTCTTCGGCGAGGTTCTCAGGCGAAAGCCTGTCCTTGTGGACGACCTTGCACTCGTAATGGACGGCGCACTCGGCTATCGCCGGGGAGGCAACCCTTCTCCCGGCCAGCGGAGTCAGTTTCATCTCCGTGAACTTGTCCACTGTCCGCCCTGACGTTGTGCCACAGAAGTTGAGGGCTTCATCCATGCCTTCCGCCGGCACATTGACCGTGAAGCACCCTGAGTCCTCTATGAGCTGAAACGTGTAGCGTGAGGGGCGAACGGCGACTAGGAAGACAGGCCTAGCCCATAGGGTGCCGATCAGCCCCCAGCCTATCGTCATGACGTTAGGCCTGACGCCCCTGCCCTGGGAGGAGAGGAGAAGGCCTCCGTGCCTCAACTTATGGAGGGTCGTCTTCGTGAACATCGGCGGTTCGAGTTCAACCTTATCCGCCTCGGCCTTCTCCATGCCTTCAACCGCCTCAACGACCCGCTTCACTGCGGCTGGTAGGGCACCCCGTACTCTTCTTTGTGGAAGACCTGCGCAAACGGCTTCCTGGTTTTCGGTGCCGGCGATTCGTCGGGTAGCCCAAGCGGCAGGAGGCAGACGACCGCAAGGTTCTCCGGGACCTTCAGTATCCTTCTCAGCTCAGCTTCGTCGAAGGCTCCGATCCAGCAGGTGCCTAAGCCCTGCTCGACAGCCTCCAAAGCCATGTGTTCAACGGCTATCATGGGGTCGCGAAGATACCATCTCTTGGACGCTGCAGGGTCGCTTAAGGCAACGATGACGACCCCAGCTTCAGCGATGAAGTCCTGCTCGTCTGCCACTTGGGCTAGCATCTTCCTCTTAGATCCGTCCTTCACGACGATGAACTGCCAGGGTTGGCGGTTCCCCGCAGACGGCGCCAGCCTGGCTGCCTCTAGAACCTTGATAAGTTTGTCCTCCGGCACTGGCTCATCCTTGTAGGCTCGAATGCTCCTCCTTGCCTTGATCGCCTCGAACACATCCATGTGTATCCCTCGCCGAAACGGCTCGAACTAAGAGGTTCTACGCGTATAAAAGCGGAGGGCGAGCGCGCAAGGCTTTTAAGACGTGCATCTTGACAGAGCGTCGATGGTGGCTATGGAGCGTCCCTTCTTCTTCAAGAGTTCAGGCTATCAGCTCGCTGCGGTGCTGCACGCCCCAAGCAGAGGGGAGGAGTCGCCGTGCATCGTCATGTGCCACGGCTATACGGGCAACAAGGTCGAGGCCCACAGGCTTTTCGTTCAAGCAGCTAGGCGCTTCGTGTCAGACGGGTTCGCCGTGCTCCGGTTTGATTTCCGAGGCTCAGGCGACAGTGAAGGTGGCTTCGACGAGATGACGGTCTCCGGAGAGCTAGAGGATTTCGCTCGTGCGCTTGATGTCGTCGAAGCGGAGTCAGCGGTCGACGGCTCGCGGATCGGCGTCCTAGGCTTGAGCCTAGGCGGGGCGATCGTTCTCTGCGGCTCAGCCTTGGACCAAAGGCCCAGAGCCGTTGTCGCCTGGAGCGCGCCCGCGAGACTAACTGGTTTCCGTGACTTCCTTGGGAACCTGCCCCTTGTCAGGCTGAGGCCAGGCGTGGAGGGCTATGATCAGGGAGACGGCTTCTACGTGGGAAAAGCATTCCTCGAAGATGCCCCTAGGCACAGCCCAGTAGACGAGGTCGCGAAGATCGCTCCTCGGCCGGTTCTCTTGGTTCACGGCACTGAGGACAAGACGGTCCCCTTCGAGAGCGTGAAGCTTCTGTACGATGCGGCTAGGGAGCCTAAACGCCTTGCGGCGATCGAAGGAGGCGACCATGTTTTCACGAAGTGGCATCATATGAGCCAGGTCTTCGACGAGACATCTTTGTTCTTCCAAAGGAGTCTGCGAACGACGAGGGTGAAGCGGACGCCTAGTCGTTAGAGATGAGCAAGGTTGGCCGAGGGCTTCAGGGTCGAAGAGAGCAGATTCGGCGAGTTCAGCCAGCACACGCTTCTGAACGAGCGAACAGGTGAAGAAGCCATCATAGTGGATGGTTGTGGGGCCACCCTCCAAGCCTTGGAACTGAGGAGCCCCGCGGGAGGGCTCTTCGACATCATCCAAGGACATGAGACGCCTGTATCGCTACGGGAGAACCCCGTGTTGAACGCCGGCGCTCCTCTGATCCCGTTCGCAAACAGGGTTCGCGGCGCAAGGTACCAGTTCCTAGGTAAGGAGTACACCCTGCCGGCGAACTCGCTCGACGGGAATGCCATCCACGGTTTTCTCTACGACAAGCCTTGGAAAGTGGCATCGGCGCAGGCCGACAGCGAGGCAGCTCGTCTCACGTGCGAGTACCTCCTACGCGAAACGGATTTCCCCGGCTACCCCTTCCAGCTCCTTGCCAGAATCGACTTCGAGCTCTCGTCAGGTGGGTTCCGAGCTGTCACAACCGTGATGAACGCGGGTCGCGTGAAGCTGCCGCTGACGGTGGGCTTCCACCCATACCTCAGGGCCGGACCGACGACAGACGGTAGGATCGACGGCTACAGGTTGACGCTGCTTGCCGCGAAGAGGCTTCGGCTTAAGGACATGATTCCGACAGGCGAGGTCGAGCCTGTAGACGGCACAGCCTACGATTTCAGAACGCCTAGGCTGATCGGCGAGACAAGGTTCGACGATGGCTTCACTGAACTCCCCTACAAGGGCGGGGTAGCCTCCGTAAGGCTCTACAACGATGCGTTGGGTTTCGGCGTTGAGCTGTGGCAGGACGAATCCTATGGTTTCCTGCAGGTCTATACGCCTCCTCACAGGCGAGCGATAGCCGTCGAGCCCATGAGCGGCGCGGCTGACGCGTTCAACAACGGGATCGGGCTCACGGTCCTAGAGCCAGGCAGCAGGTTCAAGGCAGCCTACGGGCTGAGACCAGCCGCTGATCGCAGCCCTGACCCGCCCTGAGGACTCGTCGCGTAGGCCGGGAAAGGCTTAAACCGCGATGCGCCTCCATGCGACGGCGGGTCTAGCCTTGCGAGCTGCAAAGCCGTCAGTTAGCGTGCTTAAGGCATCTTATCAGCTTGAGGATACGATGGTAGAAGAGAAGGTCTTCAAAGCCGTTGAGCTCCTGGGAGGCCTGCCGGAAAGCCTGAGGTCAGCCTCAAAGATCCTAGTGAAACCGAACATAGGCTATGCGGACTCGCGGAGGCATAAAGGGCGCCTCATAGCGTTGTCTGAGCCATGCATCACCCGGGCTGTGCTGAGGATGATCAGAGACGTGAACAAGGGTGAGGTTATCATCTCGGATGACCCCGGCCCTGCAGGCGTGAGGCCTTTGGCCGCGAAGCTTGGCTATGGGCGAATACTGAAGGAGTTCGACGTGAGGTTGATCGACGCTGACAGCCCGCCGTTCGTCGACGTGGAGGTTCCAGGGGGGACGGTGATGCGACGGTACACCTTCAACAGGGATGTGGCTGAGGCTGACGCCGTCGTGTCCATAGCGAAGATGAAGGTTCATCTCTTCTGCGGCATCTCGCTCTGCATGAAGAACCTTTTCGGCCTGCCGCCGCCAACCATCTACGGGGCGCCAAGGTTCTATCTCCACTATCCTTTCAGGCTTCCACGCTGCCTGGTCGACCTGGCTATGTACTTCAAGCCCTCGTTGAACATCATCGAAGGCCTGATAGGTGAGGACATCCAGGAATGGCACGGCCCACCTGTCGAGAGCAACGTCCTCGTCGCTGGCGACAACATCGTTGCCACAGACAGTGTTGGAACGCGATTGATGGGCTTCAATCCCAACGGTGAGTTCCCAGAGACACCATTCCTACAGGATATCAACCACGTCAAGCTCGCCGCAGAGGTGGGTCTTGGGCCTAACGACTTATCGCAGATCGACCTAAGGGGCGATGGGCTTGAGGAAACGACTACGCAGTTCCACAGGAGGCTTGCCATGGAGTTGCCGCCTGAGTTCCACCTCAAGGCCCGGGAACGACTCGCCCGCGATGTCCAGTACTACAGGCAGCATCTACCAGAGCTGCTCACAGCCTATGAGGGCCGCTACGTTGGCATCGTCGAGGGCCGTGTCGCTTGGAACGCCGCAGACATAGTTGAGGCAAGGAAGATGTATGAGATGCCCTTCGTCTTCAGACGGCATGAGGAGAGCAGATACGTTACGCCCTTCATCAAGAGAGTCGAGCGCGAAGACCGAGACCCAGAGGTCTACGAGGCCTACGCGAACCCGTAGCTCACACATCTGTCCCTGGCAGTCCTTACTAGAAAGCAACTTTCGGATGCCGCCTGACAGGCTAGGTGTTGCATGCGAGCTAGGCAGCCATCCGCGGCGGCTAGGGTATCATCGAGGAACTTGAGTAGATGGCGTTGTAGACGTCGTCAAGTAGCCTAGAGTAGATTCTGCCGTTTGCGTCCCGATACTCGACGAGCATCGCGCCCACCTTGGCTGAGTCAGGCTCAAGAGGCAGTATCTCCTCGCAGACGCCGACCGTTTTTTTACGGGCGGTGAGCCCGCCGAGGCCCTTTGCGTCTACCTCTCTCAAAAGCCCGCGCTGGACCAGGTGTCTCTTTACGATCCGCGTTGCAAGTTCATGAGACCTTATGCGCTCAACGTACCTGCCGCTCTGCCCGACAACAGCTCGGACTACGTCGAAGACGCTGTGCTCTCCGGGCTCGGCCAGCCTAGCGATCAAGACACCCTCCAAGCTGGCAGGGTCAATGGCCGTGTCGCTCAGCTTGCTTGCCAAGACGGTGGTAGGCATCAGAATGCCGCCTGCCGCTCTTCTCTTGCCAAGGCTAAGAGAGATCAACTTCGCGTTCTCCATGTACACCAGAGCGGCGACCAGAAGCATGCGCGCCAGGTCGCGACGTTTCACAGCCTTGTTCTTGCAAGGTGTTTCCTCGTTCCCTTCGCCGAGGAACCATTCCAGCGTCGATGAGCCTGAGACGAACCTATCCGAGAACAAGTAGACCAGGTCACTCGGGTAAATCCCTTCCTCGATTGGTTCACGCCTAGGCCGAGGCGGGGCGGGAGGCAGTGCAAGAGACTTGGCAACCCTTGCTCCACAGTAGGCGCAGAAGACTGCCTCCTCAGGTAGAAGAGCGTCACACTGGGGGCACCGTAGACTTGTCCCCATCCCAGACCTGAGAAGTCAACGCAAGCGGCTCGTGAAAAGCCTTTCGCACGGACCTGGCACGCGCGACTTGCTCTGCTTTGGCGTCCGCTTTGCTTAGCTCAGTGGCTCCTGCCTTCCTCTGGCCGTAAACGTTTAAGTTGGAAAGTGCCGTGATGCGGTTGGAAGAGGCCTTGTCGTATAAGGAGAGGTCTTTGACCTGTCCGAAGTGCGGTTACGAGTTTGAC
>CAYRUY010000056.1:0-12435 GCA_964427455.1 uncultured Candidatus Bathyarchaeia archaeon
TCGTCGTGTTGACAAGCGGGGTGACAGTCCATTCCCATTCGTGTTGGCGGAGCATCATATGGTACATCGGTGCAAGTGGATAGACCCGGTACGGCCTATCCGAGACGCGCTCCCATTCGATCTCGTTGTCCTCTACCTTATCGCTAACCTCTTGGTGATCCTTCGTCCAGAGGTCGAAGAGGCCGTTGGTGTCTGAGTCATTGTACTGCATCAGGAAGAGGGGCGTGTAGGTTATGCTTGTCTCTAGGCTTCCGTTCGCATTGTACTTGGCCATGTGAAGTATGGGCGATGTGTCCATAATCAGCTTGCCGGATGGTCCTCTCGCGTTCCATTCAATGGATCGCTGCCAGACGAAGAGGAACTCCATGTGGCCTCCGTCACCTGTCGTCGCGGTTATGTTGTATTTAGAGAACGGGGCGCCAAGCGTAGAAGCCTTCGCCTCGGTCCAAAGGGCTTTAGCCACGGCTCTCCTCGGTGCCGCCTGGGCGAGGGATGCTAGGGGCATCGCCAACAGACCTATGAGCAAGCCGACGACTATGGTCTGGATTTTCCTCGTTTTCTCACCCTCTTGGGGCTTTGGCAGAATGTCTCCACAGCACAATATACGGGACGCGGTTGAAACGTCAGTTCCAGAACGTTTCAACCGCGATGTCTCTTGGGGAGTGAGGGTGCGATCGTGAAGCACGTCAACCTCTAGCAAGGAGGTTTGATATGGCAGACCTTCAAACTGAGTTTCTTTTCGAGGGGGACATGGAACTCGAGAAGCCGTTGGAGGTGGGTCTAACACCTCATAGTAACCGGCGTATGAGCTATATCAAAGGTGGCAGGGTGAAGGGGCCGAAGATTACGGGTGAGGCGCTTCCCGGAGGAGGCGACTGGCCCCTTCTCCGCGCTGATGGAGTGAGCGAGTTGGATGTCCGGCTCACCCTCCGTACGTAAGCATGATGCTCTCTTCCACCTTTGCTTTGTGCCTCCTAGAGTCCTTGAGTATCAGGGTTTGGTATGCGTTCAAACCATAATAGGTAGTTCGACAGGATATATACCTGTTATGTCTGGCACCCGAGATGATAGGAAGTCCTTCAAACTCATAGGCGGTAGCCTTCCCGTACTAGGTATGGGTACTTGGCGTCTCGGCGGTATTGGCGATGACCCTGTCGCTGCGCTGAGGAAGGGGCTGGAACGGGGTATGACGCTCATAGACACGGCTGAAGCCTATGGTGCAGGTCATTCGGAGGAGCTGGTTCGAGAAGCCATAAGAGGATTCGAGCGTAGCGAGTTGTTCATAGTCAGTAAGGTTCGAGAAAGCAGGGCTACGAGGGACGAGATAGTTGAGGCCGCTCGCGGCAGTGTGGCGAGGCTTGGCACCTACATGGATCTGTATCTACTACACTGGCCTCCGTGGGATGGAAACCTTAGGGAGCGTATGAAGGGGCTCGAGGATGTTGTGAAGAACGGGCTAGCAATGCACATAGGGGTAAGTAACTTCAGCGTTGAGCTTATCGAGGAAGCCAGAAGCTACCTAAGCACGGTAGAGGTAGCCGCGGTTCAGAACAGAATGAGCGTTGCAGATAAGAGGTACCTGCGGGACGTCGTCCCTTACACTCAACGCTCGGGTATGATGTTCATGGCCTACACTCCTCTTGAGACAGGGGGCCTGGCCTCAAACCGCACGCTCTCCCAAGTGGCCGCACGGTACGGTAAGACAGCGGTGCAAGCTGCGCTAAACTGGCTCATATGCATAGAGCCCGTTATACCGATCCCCAAGGCGGGAAAGGTAAAGCATGTTGATGAGGATGCCGGCGCGGCAGGATGGAGACTCAGCAAAGAAGACTGGCAGCTTCTGAATCGAAGTCTGGACTGAAGAGCGCCACGAGGCATCCGATCACATATGCTTCAAATGTAAGACAGGCCGCTCAGCCTCGTCGTCGAGTTCCTGCTTATGTAGGCTGGTATCGAAGGCGTCTCTTTGACAACCTGTGAGAAGAGGGGGCTCGCTAGACGGACCGCGCGTCTTCTCCGCCAGAAAGGGCTTTTCCTGAAGGCTGGACCCGGTAACTGCTGCCGAGTATGGTTGCCCAGAAACTGGGTGAACCCGAAGTGCAATGTATTGTTTCACGGTACTCCTAATATGGCCTTCATGTTAGCTATGTCCTCTTCTGCCTCCTCCTCGTTCATGAAACCCACGCACAGAGCCGAGACTCCGCGTTGGCTTAAAGCCCACTCAAGCCACTCGCGCACCTTCCCCTCGTCGAATCTTCCGCTGGCAAGTGGTTTGATGGCTATAACTGGCTTCTTGGTTCCGCCTATGGCATCGAGGCTCGACTTCTGAGTTGGATTCATGTAGAACCCGGCCTTGTTTATGGGTGTTACGAATACAGAGACGTCATATCCGCCCTTGTCCACCATGCTTAACCTGTCGCCGTTGTGGCAGGCCAGGCCAGGGATCAGGCCAGCTTCCCTAATCATCCCTAAGTATGTTTGAAGCCCCACAAGCTTGCCATTCCTCACAGGCCATGAATCGGACCAAGCGCCGTGTATGCAGCATATGGGCGAATTCACACCGCGCAGCATCCTAAGCTGCTTCTCAGTATCCTTGATCTCGCCTATGGTCGTACTTACGAGCATCATCTTCTGCCCGGTCTCTCTCTCAGCGATCCCTATGGCCTGCAATAGCCCCGGCCAAACTGGGCCGAGAACGCCGTAGACACCAAGCTCCATGCATCTCTCAAATACCTTAGCTATGTTACGAGCTGTATAGTACCTGACTATCCATCTATCCCTTCCGGCGCTCGTATGAGACCATCCGAGCAGGCTGTTTATGCCTATAAGGAGCTTGGGTACCTTCACGCCCTCGATCTCCACGGTCGGGAAATCGCCCACTTGCATCACCCTCTGGAGATCGCTTTCTGACCCTCCCTGAAAGACGTTTCGTTTCATATGGGGCCCGCTCGAAGGATGCTCCCACTCAGGGAATCAGAGATGGCTTACTAGAGAAAGAATCGAACGCCGGTGATGACCACCTCACCCGGTGAGCGTCGGCGGAAGGGATATATGTATAGAAGTTTGAGAACAGTAAATAGTGAGTTGGGGCTTGAATGCGCGGAACAAGTTTCGCTCCGAGATGTCCGAACAGCCTCTTTCAGGCCTTGAAGCTCGCTTGCCTACTCCTACTTGTCAGCTTCCCCTTGCATGTTTGGTTCACGCCCCTGCAGTACAAAGCTCAGGCAGAAGCAGAGTATGCTTATTACGGCCGGGTCCCAACCGAGGTATACCCGAACATGACGTTCGGCGCTCTCTACCTGATCGGCAACCACGACGGGACGAGGGTCAGGGTATACAGCCTTCCCGGCAAGACTCTTTTGGCGGAGTTCACGACGAACCTCTTGGAGAGGCAGGTTGTTCAGCTTCCTAACGGGTCGTTCTTCAAAGTGGTCAGCGATAGGGCTGTGACCACGATGCTGATAGGCGGCAGTTGGGCGAAGATGGAAAGGCAGGCAACCCCGGGGGCGACGACGTTCCATCTGAGCGTTGAGGGCGGCTACTTGGGCAAGGACTTCATCTTCACAACAGTGGAGGTGGTCTCATCGGAGCTGGCGAACCTGCCTGAGAGGGCATACGCGTTAGAGGATACGGATGTGAAGGTCTTCGACGCCAGTGGGAACACGTTGAAGAGCTTCAGCTTGAAGGCGAACGAGTGTGAATCCTTCAACCTCCCTAGCTTTGGCACCTATAGGATCACGTCTACGGGCTATGTCATGGTTCAGACCTTCTCGATGGGCATGTACTTCGGCAGCATCTGTTACTACCCCGCGGCTCAAGGAGGCTTCGTCGGGACAAGGTTCTACGGGGCAGGCCACTACAGCGAGTACACGTCCGCTGATCGCCGGTTCGCATTCATGGGCGCTGAAGACTCAAAGGTCGCGATCATCGACCTCGAGAATGCGCAGAAGGTTGCGGACGTATCCTTCACGGCGGGGAAGAACGCTTCTCTAGCGACAAACAAGCTTACACGGTTGAACCTGGCCTTCAAAAGCGACAAGCCAATCACATTGATGTTCCAGCCCAGACAGTCTCCCGACCGTGGAGACCCCCGGCTGAGAGTGGAGGGCGGCGTCACCTATGCGGGGCTTAAGGCGGGGCAGACAGGTTACTTCATCGTGCCTGATGTCTGCGCGGAAGGTTACATCTTCGCTTACCAGGAGACACTTGTCGACGTAGACGATGTGAGGCTTAGGATTCAGGCCGACAGCTTCGTAACTGTCACGAGCGGGCTGCATAAAATCTCGGCTGACCACAACGTGCTGATACTGGTGATCCAGATACCGATGTACATGACGCCGGAAATGGTTACGGTCCTCGGCCAGCTTAACTTCGGCGTCAGTGTTCCCTCCGTGCAATCGATGAGCCTCACCTACCCGAACCTGACGCTGAAGCCCATTGGCGAAGAAGGCCTCCCCTCAACCTACATAGCTGTGGGAGTAGCCATTGTGGTCGTCATTGTCTTCGCGGGGGTAGTCCTCAGGCGCAGAGGGAGGCTACGTAGTTCAGAAGCCCGCCAGTAATAGGGGGCCTGCGGTCATATCTTCATGAAGATGCCTGCCAGCTCGTCGAGGCGGGCTTTGGGTCCGTCTGGGGCTTCGACGGAGCAAAGGTGTTCAGGAAACGCAAGTGAGCAGAAGTACAAGGGTTCGATGAAAAGTGGACCGGGTGGTACTTACCCGAAATCTGGGGTGAGTCTCCTCTACCAAAGTCGGTCATGAGGAGAAACTACAGTCAGTACTCCTTGGAGAGGCTTAGAGAGGTCTACGATAAGGCAGGGATCAAGGTGCTCAGCTGATTCCCTCGATCTCCCAAGATAGAATTCAAGGTGGAAAAGTGGAGAAGGCAAGAGGATAGGTCTCAGGATCAACTACATCGGATAGGATAAGAAAGGGGTAAAGCGCGTCCTCAAGCTATACCTCATCATACTTTCTTCGTCTTGAGGTAGAGTTCCACAACCTTGCTGTTTTCTACTATCGGGACGAGCTTATCCCTTACTCCGGGTAAAGAAAGCGTATTCCACAGTTTTTCCACGTCATCCGTCTCAAATAGTGTGAAGCCTTTGGTCTCACCGACAAAGATAGCTATTCTAAGTCTGAAGACAGCTTAGTATTCTAAGTCTAGCCCGTAAAGTCTAAGAAACTCATACAAAATCAGGTGTTAATGACAAGCTCATTACAAGAGAAAAGAGGGGGGGGAGCTTAGGGCTCTTAACTTACTTCATAGCTATTCAACAAATTCTATCCGAGTACCCAACCAATTCCTCGCTTCAACGTACTTATACCATTCTAGTTCTTCGGTGAATTTGTGATGCTTCTGAACAGCTTCTATATCTGGATGCTCCGTAACTCCGACAAAGCCCCATTCTTCGTTTGACCAACGGCAGTGACACATGAGGATATTTTTCGAACCAACCTCTTCATGGTTCTTAGTTAGTTTATCTAATAATGCTTTCTGCTCCTCTTCAGATAGATTATACCATGCTTCCTTGAATTTCAGAACGAAGAATTCGAAGATAGGTTTTTCCTCTATCTTAGAACGCCCAGCCATCTTATCACCTCCTTCTCCCTTCTTGGTACTTGTGTAGCTCCCCACCTCGGAGCTTAAGAGGTGATATCCCGTACCTTGATATCACCATCTTGGAAGTGAGTGGAAGCACAGGGGATATATGGCTAACGGTCAAGACCCTACCACGAACCAAGTCCCATCAACCTGACTTCTGCCTACATTGGATAGGATAAGCTGGGGTGAGTCCCGTCTTCAAAGAAGCCTCAAGACCCGCCCTGCAAACCAGCCTAGGTGGGCTTGGGCAGCGTCTCCCACCTAGGTACGTTGTCCAGGGATTTCAGCACAGACGGGTTTGAACGCCCGGTTCACCGGGCGTGATGAAGAGGCATCTTGGAGTAGCGTCACCCTCAAGGAGGAGGCTGGACGGAGGAGACGTGCATGTCGGTGAACGCGTGATGGTCGGCGCACCCTAAGACCCTCGAGGGGCGATGAGCTTTCTCCTGTCGAGTTAGCCGTTCGAGGGAGCGGGGGCTTCCGAGAACGCCTGACGCTACCAGTTACCTAGAGCAGATAACCGCCCTCGGGGCCGATTACCTCCACCTCCCCGGTGGCTGGGTTCGGTTTGAGACCTAAGGTTTCAAGGGCGTAGATGCCGAGAAGCGGGGTGGGAACATCTACTCCGGCCACGAAAGCGGGACCTCTTCTATCCTTCACCTCAACCTGAGCTAGGTACAGCTTTGTCTTGACCCGCCTCCTGTCCGCCAGAGTCAGCTCCACCTCATACGGGGTTTCATGGAGACCCAGCTGAGAGACGACCTCGGGCCCCAATACTATGTAGGCTGAGCCGGTGTCGACGAGCGCTCTAATACTCCTTGACGACTTCCCGCTCACGATGATGTCGATGTAAACGTAGCCCACGTGCATCCCTCATCGCTCAAGGATACGCGAATCCCCGGCTATCAACCTTTGGCTAGGAAAATCAAATGGACCGGGTGGGGTCCACCTAACTCTTTATTTCCTTCGGATTCGCTACTAGAACCCTCAACGCGACACCCGTCCTAGGCTACTTCTGGAAGAACATTGTGCTGCAAACTAACCTACCGCCCGAGATAGCCGACGTTCTCGCCTTCTACTCGAAGCCCTGGTAGCCAGGTGGTCATTACCTCAGGAGGCAACCTGAAGGCTCGATACGTCATCCACACCGTGGGACCCATCTGTCTTGCCTTAATATGTGGGTGGTTTGGTAGCCATAGTTCGGGGTGAATGGATTGGAGTTCATGGAGGTCGTCAAGAAGAGGAGGAGTATCCGGAGGTATCGGCAGGACCCTGTGCCAGAGAAGCTGATCGAACAGGTGCTTGAGGCGGCGCGTCTCGCGCCGTCCGGAGGAAACAGGCAGCCTTGGCACTTCGTCGTCGTAAGGGATGCCGAGACTAAGAGGAGGCTCGGATTAGCCTCTTGGGCGGCTGAGGCACCCGTGGTGATCGTAGTCTGCACAGAGCGTGACACGCCGACAGACGCGGCCATAGCCTTCGAACACATCCTCCTCGCGGCTACTGACCTAGGCTTCGGCACGTGCTGGATGGGACTCTGGGGTCAGGATGACAAGGTCAGGAGAACACTAGGCATACCGGATGGTGTGAGGATCCTAGGGGCTACGCCGCTTGGTTACCCAGATGAAGCGCCTCCGCCGAAGCCTCGGAAGAGCCTGTCACAGATCGTTCACTACGAGAGGTTCTAGAACCCTATAAAGGGTGGAGAGGTGGGCGGCCAAGCGGTCACTTATCACGTATTACACGGGCACGGGCAACACTATGAGGATGGCCTTGGCTATCGCGGAAGGAGCCGAGAAGCCAGGAGTCTCTGTGGCGGTGAAAAGCGTTGAGGAGTGCAGGCTTGACGACCTTGAAGAAGCTGACGGAATCGTGATAGGCTCTCCCACGTATTTCAGCAATGTGGTATGGCAGGTAAAGAAGCTCATCGATGAGTCCATAGCCGTATACCGAAAGGGACGTGCGCTTGGCGGTAAGGTTGGTGGATGCTTTACGTCCTCGGGAACACAAAGGGATGGGAAAGATCGCATTAGAATGCTGGAGTTAGCGTTTGGCCTGCAACATAGAATGAAGATGGTACCCGGGATCATAAGGGCGTCTAGTGATGGAGAGGAGGAAGTCTCAAAGATGTGTCAGGAATACGGAACGGAGATCCTCAGACAGATCCTCTCGTAGGTTCCATGCAAACCTTACCAGTGCAATGGTAGCGTTTCTGCCTCGGGAAGCCCAATTGTGAACGGAAGGGATCCCGACCTGTCCACCTCAAGCATTACCTGCTTTATGAACGGCCGTTAGCTTGAGTAGGAGAGCTGGAAACTGAGTCGAGGTTAGGGCAAGGGAGAGGGGTATGGACGAGTCTGACGAGCTCTTGCCGCTCCCCGCAGGACCCATCACCTGAACTACCCTGAGGAAAGAGTCTCCCCTCTTGTCGAGGATATCGCCGTAGAGGGACCAGAGCACCTCCGTCTGCTCCACCCGATGAGGCAGAACCTTCCAGTGCCTCTCAATGGGGAAGCTGGGGGAGAGACGATCCCTATCCCTGAAGATCGAGTGGCTCGGCATCAAACCCGTTCTAGCCTTCCCTAAGCCAAAACCCTTGACATGGCATATTGACCCTTGCTAGCGTGGAGACATCCTCTCAAGGGAGGAGGAAGCACGGAGGTAGATCGAGCACGGCATTCCAAGGAGCACGGTCCTGGGTGAATCGAGGCTCCACTAAACTAGGACTGTCGCGGACACCCTAACTCTAAGGGCTCTCTTCATTCGAACTGCCTGTAGTAGGCCTCAACTTTCTCGTAATCGACTGTAGGATCTGGAGGAAGCCCTGCTAGCCCATACATCCTGTGCCTAGACTTCATGTCAGCCAACAGGATCGCACGGGCATGGACAGCCACTTCCTCGGCGACCTCTAGGGGAACCGCTATAACGCCATCGTCGTCACAGCCGACGATGTCTTCTGGCCTGACTTGGACACCGCCGCAGCTAATCTTGGTCTGAACCTCAACGACCTCTATTCGGCCGGGGATGATCGTGCGGCCGCGTCCGCGGGCGCAGATTGGAATCCTCTCCAGCACTAGCTCGGCGGTGTCACGGCAAAAGCCATCGGTGATGATGCCTACCGCACCCTTGTTAACAGCCCCGAGGCTGTTGGCCGAGCCCCAGAAGCCCACCTCACGGGCTCCTCCAGTGTCCATGACAATGACATGGCCCGGCTGGATGAGGCGCTCTATATCTATGCTACCAACCTCCTTGAACCAGACGCCGTGGGCGTTCACTATCTCCTCCGTGGTCTTAAGCCGCCACATGGGCTGGTTCGCGGGAACGCATCGAACGGTTAAGGCAACTCCCCAGAACTTCATTCCAGGCCACAGAGGCCTTATCTCAGAAGAAATCAGCCCTAAGTTGAAGTAGCCGACGCCATCCATAGCGTCAGATACGTCAACGACGCGAAGATACCGATATAGCTTGCACACCTCGAAGGGATCAATGCTACCTCTCGGTTCGGTAGAGCCCATAACGACCAGACTTCCACGCCGCTTTATAGAGCTTTAGGAGGTTCAGGGCGGAGGCCTCTCAAGGCTGAGACGCCTCCTAGAGGAGGGGAGGATGCCTCACCTATCAGCATTCAGCCTCCAAAGTCTCCATTTACGCGCGCTCCGCCGAGTACCCCTTCCTGCTACAGGATGTCTTGGCGGACCGGGGCGTCACGTCGAAGCTCATCCGCGAGACAACGGTCGAGAACGCCGAGCAGCTCCACAGAGTCATCGTGAAGCCCCGGCGCTTCGAGAAGGACGTTCGGTCGAAGGCGACGTTCGCCGAGGTCATAGGCCAGGCGAAGGTTGGTTGCTACGTGGAGCCTGAAGCCCTAATCCCCACCTACGAGGAGGTTCTCAACGAGGTGAAGGGGATGAGGGAAGCGAGCCTCGGCAAACCGACCTACGTGGACGCACTTGACGTGAGCGAGAAGAGCAACGTCTACGCATGGGCTATGACGAGGAACCAGTTGAAGGACAGCTTCGAGGTGGCCGTCATGGACCGGGCGGCAGGGGGCAATACTATACGACTGACGAGATCGCGGCGCTCCTGCAAGGGGAGACGAGTGCTTAAATCGATTTTTGAGAAGAAAGACTTGACAAATGGCTCGACCAATGGGAGGGCCTCGTAAGCCGTTTGAGCTGCTTCTCAGTTGAAAGCACCCATCTCTTTCATGAGAATATCGATAGGAGGTATCGCCGTCACGCAGTCTACTCCTTCAGTACTATGGGCCGCCGCTAGGTTTGCGAAACGAGTAGCCCACTGTAGTTCTGTACCTCTGAGGTAGGCGTGAAGGAAGGCCGCATCGAAGACATCTCCTGCCCCCACGGTTGATACAGGCTTTACCTTGAACGGTGGGGCTTCAAACTGTTCCTCTCTGCTATGGATGTAGGCGCCCCTTTCACCTCGCTTGATGAGCACCACGGTCACGCCCCGGTCGATCAGGGCCTCCGCGGCTCCTCGGATAGATGTTTCACCTGTAATGTTGACGGCTTCTCCCTCATCCATGAAGATGGCGTCCAGGAAGGATAGGTCGAGCTCGAAGGGCCTCCGCCACTCACCGGTGATGCTCATCTGTGGGTCAAGAGAGGTGTGTAACCCCATCTCCTTCGCGCGCCCCAGAATGGCTTTGATGCCTTCCCCCCAGAGATTGGGGTAGAATAGGTAGCCAGAGAAGTGGGCTGCCTTGGCGCTCTTGAAGACCTCTTCCCCCACCATCTCAGGCTTGATCACAGGCACCTGGGTGCAAAGGGAGGCCTTAGCCTTATCCTTGAATACGAAGATTATCGTCGCCTCGGTGCTTACTTCGTGCTCCATTCTCAAATGTTGCACGTCCACACCAGCCTCTCTGAAGCGGTCTAGGGCAAACCTTCCAAAGTAGTCTTCGCCCACCCTGCCTAGCAACCTGCAAGTGCCCCCCAGCCTAGCGTATGCCATAGCTGAGTAGCCAGCGGAGCCTGCAGGCGAAAGCTCAACCCTTTCCACTTCTACCACGTCCGACCAAGTCGTCGACAGTCGACTCACTCCTAACACCTTGATATCCACCCCTACTTCGCCGAGGAAGCTTACCTCCGCCATCAGCCATACGCCTCCTAGATCATGCGTCGACGAGACCGGTTCCTAACCCTTGCTGCCGTCTAGGATGACAACCTTCGAGAGGTGTCGCGGCTCGTCAGGGTTCCTCCCCTTGGCCGTAGAATAGCCGCAAGCGAAGAGCTGAAGTGGTACCATGAACAGTAGAGGTGTGGCGGCCTGCAGTTCGCTGGTCGGTATCTCTACCACATGCTCGAAGCCCTTTAGGGCTGGAGGATAGTTGCTCAACATCAAGGTTCTCGCCCCTCTGCTGGCCATCTCCATGGCGACCTGAAGGTGTTCATCTGCTCCTATGCCGTTTGATATCACGTGAAGTATGCAAAGGGTCCGATCAACCATTGCCATAGGGCCGTGCCTGAACTCCAAGGCATGGTACGGCTCTACCGCAACATACGAAGTCTCCCTCAACTTAAGGGCTGCCTCCATCACGATGGGATAGTTGACGCCTATCGCCAAGTAGGCAAAGTGGTCTATGTCGCTGAACTTGGCCGCGCTTGTGAACACTCGTTCAGCATAGTCTCTTATGAATCCGCTAACCAAGCCTGGAACCTTTCTTATCCCATCTGCGAAAGCCTGAGCGTCCTCGACCCCTTCCATCACGCCCAACTCAGCTGCCATATTCTGAAGAAGATAGACCTGGGCGTTGAAGGTCTTTGTCATAACCACGCTCTTCTCGTCTCCCGCCTGCAGACCGAGTCTAAAGTCCGCCTCCCTCGCCAAAGTGCTTTCCGGGTTGTTGGTGAGAGCGAGAGTTCTGTACCTCCTAGCCTTACCTTCCCTCATTGCGCGAACTATCTCGGTGGTCTCTCCAGAGCGAGAGAGCAAGACTAAGAGACCATTCTGAATCGAGCGCCCATACCTCTGGAAGAGGAACTCTGATGCTGGAATGGCCTGCACATGGAGGGTGGTGAACCTCTCCAGGTAGAGCTCTCCCAAGAGGGCCGAGTGGTACGAGGTGCCGCAACCCAGAAGCTGCACCTCCTCGATATCCTTGAAGGCATGATCGATCACCTCACACAGATGGGTTTCGAGGTAGATTTCCAGATCCTTAAGCCGGTCACCGGTTTCGGAGGTCTCGTAGAACATACGGGGCCTGTTACTCAACTTGCACCACTGCCATAGTCTATTGATTCAGCCCTTAAAAAGTGGCTGAGTTCTCGCCGTTCTGGGCTTGCGCTCTGGCGCAAGTGGGCGATTGACCGGATCGCGCCGCAACCCATCCCTGAGATCATTGCGCGCGGCTACTACAATGGGAAAGAGCTGGAGGAAGACGACAGGAGCGTTGCCCAATGCCTTCAGGGGCCCCCTTCTCGTGGCCGACCAAGTTTGATTGTAGTTCAAAGAGATACTTTTCAGGCGTCATGCACGCCCAGATCCTCACACCGCTGATACCCCCGTCGGTTTGCGGATTGACCAACTCCGACCCTCAGGACGCCTTTCTTCGCGTGACCTCAAGTCAGTTAACGTCTCACGGTGCCATGCTCTTCGCGGCAGTAGTGGGAACTATGGGATTCCTGCAAGTAGTTGAAGCTCAGGCAAGATACAAGACCCCTGTTAGTTTGGTTGTTTCAACTTTGGGACTCCTGACCCTAGTGACATTCACCATATATGGTATGCTAAGGCTTCTCTACTATGGTCAATTGGTTGCTGTAGCGACAGAACACCCTCCTTCCTTCCTTTTAGGAGACACGTTAGAAACCTACACAAACT